>LFTR01000022.1:0-17163 GCA_001513425.1 Clostridiales bacterium DTU024 | reverse complement strand
GCGTATTCCATTGCGGTGTTGTGAATCTTATCCGCGTCCATGCACTTTTTCCGCCACCGGCAAAGTCATATACACGCTGTGGATGCCGCACGAATCCCCTTCCAGGTGCATCTCCGTGACCAGCGTGCCGATTACCAGGCGCGCAGTCTCCGCGTCCGCGGGTACGCACTGCTGCGTCGTGTGCGTCCTGAAGCCTTCCAATTGTACTTGCAGTTCGGACGGTGTCGCCCTGCAGGTCATGCGTACACTGGCTAATTTGCGCGGCTGGTGGGTAAGCAGGTCAAACGCTTCATCCGCCGCAATGCGAAGGTCGTCGATCATATCCAGTGACAGCCCGGCCAAGGCGCCTACCGCGCTCAGGGTCGATCGCAGCGCCAAGGTCCATTCGCCTTTTGCGGGCAGGGTCAATACCAATTCATTCATTACTTGTTAACCACCTTTATATTGTCTTTGGATATGATGCCGTTTAGGCTTTCGGCGGCACTGGCGCCATCCTCGCACCACCAATCGCGCGGAGCCAGAAGGGTTATGCCTTCGCCCGGCAAAGAGAGATAGACAGGCACATTTCCCGGTGCGGTTTTCAATACGCGTTCGCATCCGGGCATCTCTTCGCGGTCAAGCCGAACAAAAAGCTTGGTTGGCGATGATTTCGCCTTCTGCGCATCGGTCTGGCGCAATTCAACTGACACGCCGGGACCGATGGGGTCGATGCGATCGACCAATAGCTTGGTTTCTTCATCTTCGCGCACGGAGAGTTTTCCGGACACCATAATGGGTGCGTCCTGCTGCAACGAATGGCCATAACGCTCATAAACGGCGGGGAACAAAAGGCATTCGATCTGGCCGGTCAGATCCTCCAGCGTCATGAAGGCCATCATGCCGCCTTTTTTGGTGGCCTTGGCACGCAGCGCGACAATCAAACCACCCATCATAACGGTGCGGCCGTCAGCGCTTAAGCCGCCGTCCGGCTGCTGTGCCAGTTCCTCAATATAGGATGTGTTGCACGCCATCTTTTCCAGGACGTCCGTGTATTCATCCAGAGGATGACCCGAAATGTAGACACCCGTCACTTCTTTTTCCATGGAGAGCAGGTCTTTCCAGGGGTACTCCGGTATGACGGGGAAGTTTTCCCGCAGGCTTTCCCGGCGAACGGGGGAAGCCTGATCAAACAGGGACACCTGGCCGTCAATATTGCTCTTGCGCCGCTGCGCATTGGCGTCCAGAACCGTTTCATACACTTGCATGCATTGGCTGCGCAGCGCGCCCAGCCCATCAAAAGCGCCCGCTTTGATCAGGTTTTCCACGCACCGTTTGTTGATATGCTCGCTGTTGAGGCGTTCGCAAAAATCATATATATTTCGGAACTGGCCGTTTTTCTCGCGCTCTTCCACAATACTCAACACAGCCTTTTCACCCAGGCCCTTCACGGCGTTGAGGCCAAAGCGGATGGATTTGTTTTTGCCGGACAAGCTTACGGTAAACTTGCTGCCCGACTCATTGACATTGGGCGGCAGCACCGGGATGCCCTTCTTGCGGCAATAGTGGATATAACCGGCAATTTTGCCCGAATTGCCCATCATGCTGCTCATGACGGCAGCCATGTATTCGGTGGGATAACGGCACTTGAGCCAAGCCGTATGCACGCTCAGCACACCATAGGCGGCCGCGTGGGACTTATTGAAGGCGTAGCTGGCAAACGAGGTCATTTCATCGAAGATCTGCTCCGCGGCGTCCGGCTTGATCCCTTTTTTCACCGCGCCCAATACATTCTCTTCCGGCAAGCCCCAGACAAAGTTGTGTCGCTCCCGCGCCATAACATCATGCTTCTTTTTGCTCATCGCGCGGCGCACAAGGTCGCTGCGGCCCAGCGAATAACCACCCAAGTCGCGCACGATTTGCATGACCTGCTCCTGATAGACGATGCAGCCGTACGTCACATCCAAAATGGGTGCCAGCTCAGGCGTAATATATTGGATGCTCCCGGGATCCTGTTTCCCGCGGATATACCGGGGGATAGATTCCATGGGGCCGGGTCGGTAGAGAGAAATAGCTGCGATAATGTCCTCAAAATTCTCCGGCTTCATGCTGGCCAGGAAGGAGCGCATGCCGCTGCCCTCCAGTTGGAAGACACCGTCTGTGTCTCCATCCGCGATCATCGAATACGCTTCCGGGTCGTCCATGGGGATGTCGTTGGCTGCCAAGGAAATGCCTTGGGCGGCCATCAGTTCCAGCGCGTCACGGATGACAGTCAGGGTGCGCAGACCCAAAAAGTCCATCTTGAGCAGCCCAAGTTTTTCGATATTGCCCATGGGGTACTGCGTGGTGACCACATCATCGTTTTTCTGCAGCGGTACGTAGTTGATAACAGGCTCTTTTGTGATCAATACGCCCGCCGCATGGGTCCCCGCGTGGCGCGGCATGCCCTCCAGCAACAGTCCGGTGGAGATAAGCCGGTTGACACGCGGATCATTCTCGTAAGACCTTGCCAATTCCGGGTTCAGGGACAGCGCCTTATCCAAGGTGATGCCCAATTCCATCGGCACCATCTTGGCGATGGCGTCCACTTCCTGATAGCTGTATCCAAGCACTCGCCCCACATCGCGTATGACCCCGCGCGCAGCCATTGTGCCAAAGGTAATGATCTGTGACACATGGTCCTGGCCGTACTTGCGTGCCACATAGTCGATCACTTCCTGCCGTCTCTCAAAGCAGAAATCCACATCGATATCGGGCATAGTGATACGCTCGGGGTTGAGGAAGCGTTCAAAAAGCAAATTATACTTAAGTGGATCCAGCAGGGTGATATCCATACAGTAGGCGACGATGCTGCCCGCACCGCTGCCCCTCCCAGGCCCCACCATGATGCCGTTTTCCTTGGCGTACTTGATAAAATCCCAGACTATCAAAAAATAATCTACATAACCCATGGAGGAGATCGTGTCTATTTCATATTCCAGGCGTTCCCTGGCCTTTGGGGGATCATCGGGATAGCGCCGGGCAAAACCCTCTTCGCAGATCTGCCGCAAAAGAGCCAGAGGTGTTTCGCCTGATTCTATCGGATAAGCCGGCAAATGGATGGTGTCAAAATCAAATGCAACATTGCATCGGTGCGCGATATCGCCGGTTCTCGTCACAGCGTCTGCCAAGCCCGGAAACAGCCTCAGCATTTCTTCTTCACTTTTGACGTAAAGCTCTTCCGTATCCATGCGCATGCGCTCGGTGTCGTCCAGCGTTTTACCGGTTTGAATACACATGAGTACTTCCTGGGCCGCTGCGTCTTTCTTCTCCAGATAGTGGCAGTCGTTGGTGGCGACCAGGGGAATGCCTGTTTCCGCCGAAAGCTGCACCAGGCGCGGCAGCACTTCCTTTTCCTCCATGATGCCATGGTCCATGATCTCGATGAAGAAATTGTTTTCGCCGAAGATACTGCGCATTTGAAGCGCGTACCGCCTTGCGTCGTCCCATCTGCCGTCAAGCAGCAGGCGCGGCAGGTCGCCCGACAGGCAGGCCGTCAACGCGATCAGACCCTCGTGATGCTTTTCCAAAAGCGCGTAGTCGATGCGTGGCTTATAATAGAAACCGCGGGTGAAGGCCTCCGATACAAGATACATGAGGTTTTTGTAGCCCGTGGAATTTTCGCACAGCAAAATGAGGTGGCTGTATTCGCGCGACAGGGTGCCGCGTTCGTCCATATTGGGGCAGACGTAGACCTCACAACCGATAACGGGATGGATTCCGTTATCCAGGCAGGCCTGATAAAAATCGATCGCACCGTACATGACGCCGTGATCTGTCATAGCGCAGGCGTCCATTCCCAAATGCTTCAGACGCCGCATCAAGGGCTTAATGCTGCATGAGCCGTCCAGCAAGCTATATTGGGTGTGCAAATGCAGGTGTGTGAAAGCCATCTGCCCCTCCTTTCATGTGTGACACCATTATAGTGTATCCCCGGTTATTTCGCAACGGGCTCAAAGCAAGGGCGCCTTCGCGTTATCTTGCATTAAACTGCGTGTACCCGTATAATATTCGCCAAGGGAGGGGATGCACATGGAGCTCAACGCGACTACCATTGCCGCTTTGGCGACACCTCCGGGCAGGGGCGGCATCGCCATCGTGCGAATCAGTGGACCCAATGCGGAAAGCGTCCTTAAAGAGGTGTTTCAACCTTCGGGCAGCAAGAACCTATGGGAAAGCCATTATATGATGTACGGCAAGGTTCACGACCGAGGCGTGTCCATAGATGAAGCAATGGCCGTATTGATGCGTGCGCCCCGCAGTTACACAAGAGAAGACGTGGCGGAGCTGCATGTGCATGGCGGAGAGTTCCTGGCGCAAAGTGTGTTGAAATTGCTGTATTCGTTGGGGGCGATTCCGGCAGAACCCGGTGAATTCACCAGGCGTGCCTTCTTGAACGGCCGGTTGGACCTCAGCCGCGCCGAAGCTGTTATGAGCATCATCTCCGCCCAGGGCGAGCGTGCTTCGCGCGCCGCCATGCGCCAATTGGAGGGCGGAGCGTTTTCATTCGTCCACGGCATGCAATCGACGCTGCTGGACATGTTGTCCGGTGTGGTAGCGGCCCTTGATTATCCGGAAGAAATCGACGAAGTCGCCACGGCCAGGCAGCAGGCGAGCAACGCACGCCATCTCGCGAGCGATCTGCGCGCGGCTTGCGACGAGCGGAGCGCACGGTTTCTGGACGAAGGGATGGAGGTTACCATCTTTGGCCTTCCCAACGTGGGGAAGTCTTCCCTGTTTAATGCGCTGCTGCTGGAAGACAGGGCAATTGTTACGGACATTCCCGGCACCACACGGGACGTTGTTTGCGGTTCCGTCATTATGGGAGGCATACGCGTCAACCTAAGTGACACCGCCGGGATCCATGACAATTCCGAAGTGATCGAGCAGATTGGAGTCCAACGGGCGCTGGGTTCCATGCAGCAGGCGGATCTGCTGCTTATCGTGTTGGACGGTGCCAATCCTCTGTCGCGGGAAGCGTACGCGCTGCTCAACCAAACCGAGGGGCGTCCGCGCATTATCCTGCAAAGCAAGAAAGACCTGAATGCTGAAAAATACCTTGATAATGCCATCCTCTTTTCCGCGCATACGGGCGAAGGTCTTGATGATGTTCGTGGCGCTATTGCCAAAGTAGCGAACGTTTCGGAGGAAAGCCAACTGACGCTGGAAAGGCATATGGTTTTGGCGCGGCACGCCTCGCAAGCGCTGGACGATGCGGCGGATGCTTTTGAGCATAATGAACCCTTGGACCTTTGCGCGGTTCATCTGCATGAAGCACTCCACGTCCTGGGCCGCATTACGGGAGATAGGGTCGACGACGATTTGCTGGACAGTGTTTTTTCCAATTTTTGCGTCGGAAAGTGAATTCCGTGCAGAGTCTTCTTTTGCGATACAGTATTTATTGACTCAATGGTGAAATGGAAAAAAGGATGAGACGGTCGGAGGATTTATGAACAATTTCGAACAAAGAGTCCGCGCATTGGATGATAAATATAACGATCTGCCACGCAAAGTTTTCCTTGTGGCAGCGGTGCTTTTTACGGGCTTCATCATGCTTAGGCTTTTGCCATACTTGTGGCCCTTTATTTTTGGTCTCCTGTTTGCTGCCATCATGTGTCCTCTGGTCAATTGGTTCTCCAAGCGCTTCAGAAAAGCCAAAAGCCCCCGCAAAATTGCCTCCCTTATCGCCATGGTGGTTGTGTACGGTGTCATTATTGGCTTGCTGCTGATCCTGTTTAGGCAGCTGTTCAAAGAAGTTCAGAAATTGGCGAACAATATTCCCGGTATGCTGGATTGGGTCGAGCATACGCTGGACGGGTGGCTGGCCACCATAAATACAGCACTGGGGGACGGCGAGATGACTGAACAGCAGCGCGTCCTGAGGGAGCAGCTGGATCAGTTTTCCGCATCCATTGCCAACACCATACAATCCTTTGTTTCCACGGCCACACCTGCTGTCGCATCCGGCGCGTGGTCGACGTTCATAAATATCCCCCACGTGATCCTGTTCGTTGTCATGACCATTATGTCATCCTTTTATTTCGCCAGTGATGGGAAGAGAATACGTGCTTTCCTCAACGCCTTCCTGCCTGAGGGCGTTTTGAAGCGCGCGGACAGTTTGAAGGAAAGCATCGGTCATGCCGTTGTGCAGCAAATCAAGGCGCAGGTGTTGATCTCCCTCGCCATTATGGTGGCGCTCATCATTGGGTTTTTCGTTTTGCGTATCGACTACGCACTTCTGCTGGGCAGTGTGATAGGCCTAATGGATGTTTTGCCCATTGTTGGCGCGGGCACGGTGCTGATCCCGTGGGGTCTGTTCAACCTCTTCGCGGGCAATTTTCTGTTGGCCGTCAAATTGGTAGGCATGTATCTGATGGTTGTGGTCATACGGCAAGTGATCGAACCGCGTATTGTTGCCGGCAAGCTGGGGCTGTACCCCCTTGTCACAATGCTCAGCATGTATATGGGCCTGAAGCTTATGGGCTTTATCGGGCTGATCATAGGTCCGCTTGCTGCCAATATCTGCAAAGTGGTGTTGGTAGGTGACGCTGCTATCCGCAAACAGCAGCGTCAGGCAGACATCCTGAAAAAATAAGAAAAAGTCCGGATAATTCCGGACTTTGGCAGGGGCAGAAAGACTCGAACTCTCAACAAAGGTTTTGGAGACCCACGTGTTACCATTACACCATGCCCCTTTAGGCAACGTGAGCATTATAATCAATATAGCAGGCGGTGTCAACACAATTTCCCTTTTTTGGCGGGCGGTCATTGCTTGTCAATTGTACTGTCGTGTGATAAACTAATTCGCGGTATGGATCTGTCCATATCTGCTATCCGAAAGGATGAGGGATCAAATGGTACACATTCTTGTCGATGCGATGGGCGGGGATCACGCGCCGGAAGCACCGGTACTGGGCGCGATAGAAGCGCTTCAGAAAGACCCGGACATTAGAATTACGCTGGCGGGGGAACTTCCCAAGATCGAGCCGTTCTTGAAGGATCATTCGGAGAACAAAGAGCGCCTCAGCCTTCTTAACGCGCCGGAAACCATTACCAACCACGATGTTCCGTCCTTGGCCATCCGACAAAAGAAGGAATCTTCCATCGTAAAAGGCATGCTGGCGTTGCGCGCCAATGAAGTGGACGGGTTCGTATCTGCCGGTTCCACGGGCGCGATACTGCTTGGCGGCATGTTGCGTCTGGGCCGCATCCCCGGCATCGAGCGCCCTGCACTGGCCCCGCTTATGCCCAACGGAAAAGGACAATTCCTGCTGATAGACTGCGGCGCCAACGTGGATTGCCGGCCGGAGTGGCTTGTGCAGTTTGGTATCATGGGCGATGCCTACATGCGCACTGTGGCCGCCATGCCAAACCCGCGTATCGGCTTGGTCAACAACGGTGAAGAAGCCGAGAAAGGCAACGCGCTGACACGAGCGGCGTATGCCCTTATGCAGGAAGCGCCTTTCAACTTTGTGGGAAATATCGAAGCGCGCTACATTACGGCGGATAAAGCTGACGTAATCGTCTGTGACGGTTTTGACGGCAACCTGATCCTGAAGTTTATGGAAGGCGTGGCCGGCACACTGCTGGGGATAATCAAGCAGGAACTGCTGCGTGATACGCGCAGTAAACTGGGGGCGATGCTTGCAAAACCGGCTTTCAAGCGCGTTAAGACAATTATGGATTATACGGAAGTCGGCGGGGCGCCCCTGCTGGGCGTTCAAGGCGCGGTGGTGAAGGCGCACGGTTCCAGCAACGCGCATGCCAATGCGTCCGCCATCAGACAATGCGTCAATATGGCGCGCGGCAATGTTGCCCAAGCCATTTTTGAACAAATTAAAACGCTGCACAATTAGGAGGATTACCATGGTGTATGAAACCGTTTCCAAGCTGATAACCGATCAACTCAAAGTAGCCCCGGAGAAGGTCACGGTAGAAGCCCGCTTGGTGGAAGATCTGGGCGCCGACAGTGCCAACGTGATGGTGCTCATCATGGATCTTGAAGATGAATACCAACTGCAGGTGGAAGACAGCGCCATTACTACACTCAAAACGGTGGGGGATATCGTCAAGTATATTGAAGAACATACGGGCAAGTGACACGGGAAATATACAGGCTGCTGCGAAAAAAGGCGGCAGCCCTTTTTGTTGTGAAGGAGGCGTGCAACCTATCCGGGAACTGCAAGAAACCATAGGCTACACCTTTAGGAATCCGGCGCTTTTGCGCACAGCGCTGACGCACCCGAGCCACGGCGCCAGAAACAACCAAAGGCTGGAATTTTTGGGAGATGCGGTGCTGGAGCTGTGCGTCAGCCGTCTGCTGTTTGAACTGACCCCCGTTTTGCGGGAAGGGGACATGACGCGCACACGCGCGGCGCTGGTGAAGGAAGATACACTGTATGCTATTGCCCGCGGCATTCGCCTTGGGCAATACATCAACATGGACAAAGCCTGCGCCGCGGGCGGTGGAAGGGACAACAAGAGCATCCTTTCAGACGCGCTGGAGGCGGTGTTGGCAGGCGTATTTTTGGACGGCGGCCTTGACGCCGCTGATACGGTCATTCATCTGTTGTGGCATGGTCTCCTAAAAGGCGATAGTGCCGCTTCCGACCCCAAAGGCGCGCTACAGGAGTATCTTCAATCCAAGGGCTTGCCTACGCCAACGTATGTAACGCTTGAGGAATCAGGGCCCGCCCACAAGCGGCGTTTCCAAGTGGGTGTGCTAATAGATGGCGCGGAAGCGGCGAGGGCGGAAGCATCATCCAAAAAGCGGGCAGAACTGGAAGCCGCGCGTTTAGCGCTCAATTTGATGCTAAAGGCAGGCGCAGGCAATGAAGCTTAAGCGCCTGGAAATATATGGGTTCAAATCTTTCGCGCAGCGGACGGAGATTTCTTTTAACGCAGGCATAACCGGTATTGTCGGCCCCAACGGTTCGGGAAAGAGCAATATAAGCGATGCTGTACGGTGGGTGTTGGGCGAACAGAGCGCCAAAGCACTGCGCGGTGCCAAAATGGAGGATGTCATTTTTAATGGCACGCAATCGCGCAAGCCCATGCCGTATTGCGAAGTCTCTCTTGTTTTTGACAATGAAGATAACGCGCTTAACACCCAATATGCCGAAGTGATGGTCACGCGCCGTGCATACCGCAGCGGCGAAGGGGAATACTACCTCAACAAACGCGCATGCCGTTTGAAGGACATTCTGGAACTATTCCGCGATACCGGTATAGGCAGGGAGGGGTATTCCATTATCGGACAGGGCCGTATCGACGATATTCTGTCCGTAAAGGGTGAAGAGCGGCGGCAGGTGTTTGAGGAAGCGGCAGGCATTGTCACCTACCGCGTGCGCAAAGAAGAAGCGGAAAGACGGCTGGAGAAAACCAGGGATAACCTGGTGCGCGTCGGCGATTTGATCGATGAGATATCCTCGCGCCTGGAGCCGCTGCATGAACAGTCGGAGACGGCAAAGAAATACTTGAAACTGTCCAATCGTTTAAAGGCGCTGGAGCTCAATATTTTCCTCGTGCGTCATGACAAACTCAAAGAGCGCATGGCATCGCTGCAAGCATTGATGCAGGAGCAGCAGGCAGTCATTGACGATAACGAAAACAAACTGGTGGAGCTGGGCGCGTTGCGTGACCGCTTGCAGCTGCAGCAGGAAGCATTGGAGGCGCAGTTCGGCGCTGCGCGGGATGCCTTGCAGGAAAAGAACGAGCTGCTGACGGGCACGCGTACCCGGCGGGAACGCCAGGCGGCGTCTATTCAGTCGCAGGAAAACGAAGCCACGCGCATACAGGAGATGGTGAAGGAAAGCGAAGAACGTACCGAGGAACTGCTGCGTTTGTTTGAGGAAAGCGACGCGGACTTGTCCGCCAAAGATGTCCTCCTAAAAAAAGCAAATGAAGATCTAAGCGGCCAAACCGAGCTGCTGGAAAAGTTGCTTCACCAAGCAGAAGAAGCAGAGCAGCGTCTTGACGAGCATAAGCAGCGCGTTCTCATGGCAGTCAATCGGCAAAGTGACCTAAAAAGCCGCGAAACACGCCAGATTACCATGCTGGCTCAGATGGAAAGCCGTTTAGCGGAAGTGTCCTCAAGCGCGCAAGAACAGGCTTTATATCTCCGGCAGTTGACGGAAGCGCTTGAATCAGCACGGCAGCAAAAAACGGATGCGGATATGCAGCTAAAGGCGCTGCGGGATGAAGCGGCTGCCATCGAAGAACATTTGCAGGACAAGACGGGTGCTCTCAATGAGAAACTGGACGCGCTGAAAACCCTCATGAGCCGCATTCAAAGCGACAAGAGCCGCCTGAACCTCATGGAAGAAATGTCAAAAGGCTACGAGGGCTATTACGGCGCGGTGCGCAAAGCCATTGCCTTTTCCCGGAACGATCCGCATGTACATGGCGTGGTGGCCAGGCTTATCCGGGTGCCCAAAGTGTATGAAACAGCGATCGACATGATATTGGGCGGCACGCTGCAGCACATAGTCACGGATGACGAAGAAACTGCCAAGAAACTGATCGACTACTTGCGCACCAACCGATTGGGACGCACAACATTCCTTCCCTTGACGGCAGTTCGCTCAAGAACGCTGTCGCAGGATGAGCGCCGGGTGCTTGATCTGCCGGGCAGCCTTGGTATCGCAAGCGACCTTATCGCGTTTGAAGAAGTCTATCGTGGCGTGATGGAGAATATTCTGGGCAGGACCATCATCGCCCGGGATCTGGACGCAGCCATTGCCATCATGCGCGCTGGACGGTACGCGTTTAGCGTGGTCACGTTGGAAGGCGATGTCATGCGGGCGGGCGGCGCCATGACGGGTGGTACATCGCAAAGTCAGAGCATCAGCCTGTTGGGGCGTGAGCGCGAGGTCAAGGAATTGCGCGAGAGTCTCCAGAAAATGGATCAGGAAGCCGTCGCATACCAGGATCAGGTTGTGGCACTGACGCAAGCGCGTGAAGAAACAAAATCCTTGCGCAATACGCACCAGGCACTCATCCGCGATGAAGAGATTGCCGTAGCCAGGGAGCAGGAGCGGGTGGGCAACGCCGATACTGCCCTAAGTGAAGCTGAGACGAGGCTGGAAAAGACAAGGGATGCGGAGGAACAGCTTGGGGCGGCTATCGCGGAAATCGAGCAGGATCTGCAGACTGCTACCAGCCAATCACAGGAAGTGACCGTTGACCGTGAAGAAATGGACAAGCAAACGGCATTGCTCCAGCTTGAAATGCTCCGTCAGCGGGACATGACGGAACTTCAGCGTGAAAAAGTTAACCGAATGCAGTTGGAAAATGCGTCTTTGGCGCACGCGGCAGAAACGCTCACACGGGATAAGTCCCGCTGGGGCGGGGAGATCGCTGCGCTGCGCGCGAGAGGGGACAAATACCGACAAAAACAGGCAGAGATGGCACAGAAGCTTTTGTCTGAGCGCGAAATCCTTGTGAGGACAGAAAATGAGGCGGACCGGCTGCTAAACGAGCGCGATCATGCCGAACAGCGCGTGCGCGAGCTGGATACAGACCGCAAGGAGCTGGCACAGGAACAGCGACGCATTAACGATGAAAACGATTTGGCGCACAAAATGGTGAGCGAATGGAGCGCCAGACAGCATAAAAACGAGCTGGTCTTATCGCGCACCGCGGACGAGCTCCAGACGATATCGGACCATATTTGGAACACCTATGAACTCACATACGCCGGCGCTGCGGGATGTCGTTTTGAAGAACGCTTCGATTTGCCCGGGGGCGAAAAAGAGGCAGAGGACATCCGGGGAATCATCAAGCAGATGGGACACATCAACGTGCAGGCGGTGGACGAGTATGCGCAGACCAAAGAACGTTATGACACAATGGTCATCCAGCGCGACGACGCGCAACGCGCGGAAGAGGATTTGGCGGAGCTCATACACAAACTGCTCCTGCGTATGGAAACACAGTTCGTAGCGGAATTTGAGAAACTCAATAGTTTCTTCGGGGAGACTTTTGCGCGTCTCTTTGGCGGCGGCAAGGCATCGCTGCAATTGAGTGATCCTACGCAGCCCC
The DNA here is from genome assembly GCA_001513425.1 of Clostridiales bacterium DTU024. Classification (GTDB taxonomy): domain Bacteria; phylum Bacillota; class Clostridia; order Christensenellales; family Aristaeellaceae; genus DTU024. Next base: position 5,106 of record LFTR01000022.1, on the reverse strand, counting down.
TTTCCTGCGGCATAGACATCGTTGCCCAGCCGCCGGGCAAAAATCTGCAGCTGCTCAGTCTGCTGTCAGGCGGCGAGCGCGCGTTGACAGCCATAGCAATTCTATTTGCCATGCTGAAACTCAAGCCGACACCGTTTTGTATGTTGGACGAAATTGAGGCCGCGCTCGATGACGCCAATATCGGCTATTTCGCGGAGTATTTGGCGGAGTATGCCATTTCCACGCAATTCGTTGTGGTGACACACCGCAAAGGGACTATGGAGCGTTGCGATGCGCTGTATGGCGTGGCGATGCAGGAAAAGGGCATCTCCGGCATGGTTTCGGTCAATCTGGAAGACTACGCTTAACCGGGAGGGTATCAATGGCAAAGGAAAGTTTTTTTCAAAGGCTTAAGCAGGGGCTGAGCAAATCGCGCGGCAGCCTGACAAATCGTGTGGATGATCTGGTCGCGGCCAGCCCGCAAGTGGATGATGATTTCTTTGAGGAGTTGACGGACATTCTCGTCATGGCGGACACCGGCATGGCGACCGCCGAGGAACTCGTCGGGAGGCTGCGATCGGAAACCAAACAACGGCACATCAAAAGCGCACCGGAGGCTCGGGAAATGTTCAAAGGAATACTCATTGACCACATGAGCATCCCCCGTCCGCCGCTCAAATGGCCCATGGTAATGCTGGTGGTGGGCGTCAACGGCGCGGGAAAGACCACCACGGTGGGCAAACTGGCGCTGCGCTTTAAGGAAGTAGGCCGTTCAGTGGTGCTTGCGGCAGCGGATACCTTCCGCGCCGCCGCGGATGATCAACTGGCAGTGTGGGCAGAGCGTGCGGATGTGCCGCTGATTAAACATCAGGAAGGCAGCGATCCGGCAGCGGTCGTCTATGACGCCGTGCAGTCTGCCAAGGCGAAAAAGACGGAACTGCTGATCGTCGATACGGCGGGACGGCTGCATAACAAGAAGAATTTGATGGATGAGCTTAACAAGATCCGCCGCGTTATCGATCGTGAGTATCCGGAATCCACCATGCGCAGTATGCTGGTGCTGGATGCGACGACCGGTCAAAACGGGCTTAACCAAGCCAAGCAATTCAAGGAGGCCGCGGAGATAAACGGTATTATCCTGACTAAACTGGACGGAACCGCCAAAGGCGGCATCGCCTTGGCGATCCGCAGGGAACTCAATATCCCTGTGTGGTACATTGGTGTCGGTGAAGGCATCGATGATTTGCAGGAGTTTAAGGCGAAGGAGTTCATCGATGCGCTTTTCTGATGGTGAGGAGCACCGCATGCCTGTGGCAAAGCGCACCGCGCTATGTTATAATTTGGCGCGAAAGGGGCATACCATATGGATGAGAAAACGATACCTGATTTGATCAGCAGGGCGGAGGCAAGCGAAAAGTGATGCCTTGCCGCCACACTTTTGTATCCATCGATATGACCGCCCTCAGAAGCAACGCTCAGTCGTTGCGAGCCTTTTTGCCCGATAGCGTGCATCTGATGGCAGTGGTCAAAGCCAACGCCTATGGGCACGGGATGGTTGAGTCTGCTCGGGCGTTCCTGCGGGGCGGTGCGGATCATTTAGCGGTGGCACTGGCGGAAGAAGGCGTGCTGCTCAGGGATAAGGGCGTTACTTGCCCCATTTTGGTGCTGGGACCCATGAACGAAGAAGGCTTCCTGGCGGCAGCCGAGCATGGGCTTATCCCCACTCTTCATTGTCCTGAGAATCTACCTTTGGCGGAAAAAGCAGCTCAGCAGTATGGCATTCACATGCCCGTTCACCTGAAAGTGGATACGGGCATGAGTCGCATCGGCTTTCGGGAAGAAGGCGAGTGGCGTCAGGCATTGGAAACGCTGCTGCATAGCGTAAATCTTGATCTTACCGGCGTTTATACCCACTTTGCCGACGCGGATGAGCAGGATAGCGCGTTCACGCAGCTGCAGCTTGACAAGTTCAAGCGTTTTACGCTGGGTCTGCCTGCCACAGTACTTCGCCATGCAGCCGCGAGCGCCGCAACATTACACTTGCCGGAAACGCATCTGGACATGGTGCGCGTTGGCATAGCGCTGTATGGTTACCCGCCGGTTCCGACGCCGTTGCCTCTTGAATCCGCAATGCAGTTCATTACGGAAGTTACCGCGCTGAGAACCATCGAACAGGGCGATTTTGTCAGCTACGGCTGTACCTTTCGGGCCGATGAAGCGACACGCGTTGCCACTTTGGGGGTCGGTTATGGCGACGGTTATCCGCGGTACTTATCGGGTAAGGGCGAAGTATTGATCCGCGGCAAGCGGTGCCGGGTTTTGGGGCGCGTCTGCATGGACCAGACGATGGTGAATGTATCAAACATTCCGGACGTTCAAGTGGGGGACAAAGCGGTGCTGATGGGCGCGGGGGGTGCGGAACGAATCGGTGCGGATGACCTTGCCCGGCTCACGGACACCATCACCTACGAGGTGCTTTTGTCGCCTAAGGAGCGGGTTCCCAAACGTTACACAAACAAAATTGAGGAGGATGACGATGCTTAAGGCTCGCGATGGAAAGCAGCGCAAGGAGAGTCCCAAACCATATGTACCGGGCACACCGCTTAGCAAACTGGCCGTCAAGCGCGGGACCCGGATTTTAGCCTACCTCCTGATTTCGGCCTTTCTTTTCCTTTTCCTGGGCCAGCTGATGTCTTTGGGGCAAGGCTTGGTCCGCGTGCTGATCAACCTGGTCATTCTTATGGCATTTGCGTCGCTTCTATATATGGAAGGTGCCAAGATAGGGGAAGACGATGTTGCTTTTGGTGAAATAGCGTATAGCCGCCGCGAAAACGGGCACACGATTCCCCGTGATGATCTGGCACGCTGTTTCCACCCCATCAAAGGTTTCGTGACTGCCGCCGCGGGTGTTCTGCCATTGTTTCTTGTGTGCCTTATATTCGCATTTATGGCGCAAAAGCAAGTCTATCGTTTGGGCGCTTTGCCTGATTGGGTGACTGCGTTTGAGCGTGATCGCTCGGTGCAGCTGGCCCTTGCCTACTATCATGAAACCATGCCGGTCCTGCCGGAAAACATCCTGCGGGTACTGGTACGACTGCTTCTGTTTCCGTACGTCAGCATATTCGGCCCTGAGAATGCCGATGCTATGCTGTTTATGGAGCGTTTGAGCCCGTTACTGGTGCTTCTCGTCCCATCCTTCTTTGGCGTTGGATATTTGCGCGGTCCTGCTCAGCGCAGCATGGTTCATAGTGATATCGCAAAAAACGCCAAGCGGCGCGTCCGGCGCGAGAAGAAAGCACGCAAGAAACGCGTCGAGAAAAACGAGCGCATTATTTGAGGGTGGCATGAGAATCATTGCAGGCCGGTTCAAATCCCGCATGCTAAAGGCTCCGGAAGGCAGTGACACGCGGCCGACATTGTCACGGACAAAAGAATCATTGTTTTCGATTCTGTTTGACGCGTGCGAAGGGGCCCGCGTGCTGGATTTGTTTGCCGGCAGCGGCGCACTCGGGTTGGAGGCGCTAAGTCGTGGCGCCCGGTCCGTGGTGTTTTGTGATACCGCATCCGCGGCTATCCGCGTTCTGAAGGAAAACACCGCCTCACTTAAGGTGGAAAAAGAAGTCAGTATCGTCAAAGCGGATTGGCGGCACGCGCTGGCGAGCCTGCATGCAGACGCGGCCGAGTTCGATCTCATTTTCATCGATCCGCCCTACCGCGCCGCAATCATTCCCATCATGAAAATGCTGGACGATATGCAATTGCTTTCAAAATCGGGTATAATCATTGTGGAACATGCCGCAGACATCGAAGTTCTGCCTACTTCGCGTTATGTAGTCTCTGATATCAGGCGCTACAGAGATACCAGCCTCACCTTTTTTAGAAGGGATGATGACCATGAAAGCGGCGATATATCCGGGGTCCTTTGATCCCATCACCAACGGACACCTGGACATTATCAAGCGCACTGAATATTTCTGCGATCATTTGATCGTTGGGGTATTGATCAATCCCTCCAAGAGCGCGCTGTTCAGTGTGGAAGAGCGCATGGACTTCATCAAGGATGCCTGCAAGAAAATGCCGCACGTGTCCGTAGTGCAGTACAGCGGTCTCGTAGCGGACTTTGCCCGCGAAAGACAAATCAGCGTTATCGTACGGGGCATACGCGGCAACGGCGACCTTGAAAACGAAATGACCATGGCGCGCACCAACAGGCAACTGTATGCGCAGCTTGATACGGTGTTGTTGCCCGCGAATGCCGCGTACGAACATGTGTCTGCTTCCATGGTCAAAGAGATCGCCTACTTCCATGGCGATGTCAAAGAGTTTGTACCCGCACGCGTGGCGCAGGCTCTGCGCCGGCGTTTCCAATAGATTTGAACCATGAAATACATAAGGAGGAGCAACCTATGCCAAGAAATGAAGTTTTCGCCCTTATCGATGAATTGACGCTGACACTGCAAAACGCCAAGAAGATCCCTTTTTCGGGCTCCGTTATGCTTAACCAGGACGATGCCGCTGATATGCTCAAACGTATCGTAGCCAGTTACGACCCATCGCTCGAGCAAGCGAAGAAGATTATCGCGAACGAGGAAAACATCATCAGCGAGGCACACGCTGCTGCGGGACAAACGTTGTCGGACGCGCAAGCGCAGGCGCAAGGCGTGGTCAATGAAGCCAACAACTATGCGCAGCAAAGCAACGCAAACGCTGACAAGTATGTGGCAGATACCACGCGCCAGGCGGAAGAGCAGGCGCGCGCGGTGATGGCGGACGCGCAAGCCCGGGCCCAGCAAATGATTGAAGACGCGAAGGCGCACGCCGATGAGCTGGTCAGCAAAACCACCGTATTGGCCCGCGCGCAAGCACAGGCCCAGGAAATTCTTGAAGGCGCCAATCAACATGCGGCAGCGCTTCGTGAACAGACCCGGCAGGACTTGGGCAGCTTGCTTCAGCAGGTGGATGGCAATTTGGCGACGCAGCTGGACAACCTCCGGATGCTCAGCCAAAACATCAACGCTATGAATGGTTATGACAATGAGGAACCGAGCAGCTAAGACGCAAATTCGTTCTAAATTTCTATCGCCGCCTGCCAATATTGGGTTTGACAGGCGGTATCTTCTTTGCTAT
>LFTR01000271.1 GCA_001513425.1 Clostridiales bacterium DTU024 | reverse complement strand
CCCCTGATCCCGCGGTCGATCATGATACGCCCTGCCGCGCGGGACACAATAAAGGTGCCCGTCAAATTAACGTCAATAACGCGGCGGAAATCCTCCGGTGTCATGTCCAGGGTCGACTGATGCATGCAAATGCCTGCGTTGTTGATGACGATATCCAAAGACCCGTAGGTTTCCATCACCAATTTGAGCGCGGCGTCAACTTCCCCAGGGACAGTCACATCCGCGCGAACGCCCATGGCCGTTCCGCCGTCCGCCAAAATCATGCGCACGGTGTCCTCTACGTTGCCGCGGTTCATGATGACGACCTTCGCCCCCGCCTTTGCAAGGCCAATCGCAACCACCTGCCCGATACCTTGGCCGCCGCCGGTAACCAGGGCTGTTTTTCCCTGAAGTCCGAACATCTTTTCCAAATACATTTTGATCTCCTCCTGAATGGTTTGGCTACCGAAAACTGCTACAGGAATGCTACCCGTTTTATTGCCAAGTGCTGTTTGCAGTATATACCGGTCCCGGGCATTTGACCATGAGTCTGACCCAGAGTATATGTTTTTGGCCCCCGGTCACGCAGAGACTTCAAGGCCCGCAAGTCCCCGGAAACAGGAACTTGCGGGCCGCTTTTGCATGGATTTTTCGCGGGGCCCTTGCCACTCAAACGCTCTGAGTCAAGTGACGTTGGCCGCCTATCAGTAGTTGGTCAGGTTGTACATCTCAATAGCGTCGTTGGCAAGATTCGACAGCTTCTCCACCGCTTCTTCGGGAGCCAGGCCCTTGAGGACGACTTCTTCAGTGACGTCTTCAACGTACTGACGCACTTCGGGGAAGACGCTCAGCAGAGATCCGACGTACTCGGGGGA
>LFTR01000045.1:46158-50647 GCA_001513425.1 Clostridiales bacterium DTU024 | reverse complement strand
TTTTGGCGCCAACTACACCATCACGAAGGACCCTGCCGACAGCGACTGCTGGCTGGTGAGGTCCGCTAACTTGCTGCAGAAGGAGTTGCCGCCGCGCCTGCGCGCCATTGCCCGCGCGGGCGCGGGTGTCAACAACATTCCGTTGGACCGGTGCACCCAAGCCGGTGTTGTGGTGTTCAACACCCCAGGTGCAAACGCTAATGCCGTGGCGGAGCTTGTGGTGGCCGGGATGCTGTTGGCCTCGCGGGATATCCTGGGCGGCGCCAACTGGGTGCGCTCGCAGCAAGCGGGGCCGCAGCTTCCCGAACAAGTGGAAAAGGGTAAAAAGGCTTTCGCGGGCACAGAATTGCGCGGCAAGCGTCTTGGCGTCATCGGCCTTGGTGCGGTCGGGCACCTGGTCGCCAATGCGGCCGACAGCCTGGGGATGGAAGTCTACGGATACGATCCCTATATCTCCATTGAGTTTGCCCTGAAGCTCTCCCGTTCCATACGAATCGCGGCGCAGCTGGCTGAGCTGCTGGAAAACTGCGATTACATCTCCATCCATGTCCCGCTGCAGGATTCGACCCGCGACTTCATCGGCGCGGCACAGATCCAGCGGATGAAAGACGGCATTGTGCTGCTCAACTTCTCCCGCGATCTTCTGATGGATGAGGCGGCGGTGGGCGCAGCCTTGGGCAGCGGAAAAGTTCGGCGTTACGTGACGGATTTTGCCAACGAGCATGTGGTCAGTTTCCCCAACACCATTATCCTGCCCCATCTGGGCGCCGCGACGGAAGAAGCGGAGGAGAACTGTGCCGAGATGGCTGTCAGGCAGGCCCAGGATTATCTTGACAACGGTAACATCGTCAACTCCGTCAACTTCCCCGCGATCTCGCTTGGCAGGGCACAGTTCCCCACCCGCGTGGTTGTGCTTCACGACAACGTGCCGGGCATTTTGAGCAAAATCACCACTCTGTTTGGCGAGAATGACATTAACATCGAGCAGATGGTATCCGCCAGCCGCGGCAGTGCATCCTGCGCCATATTCGATGTTGCGGTGAAAGTTCCACGCGAGTTTGCCATGGGGCTTTCTTCCAGGCCCGGTATCCTCAAAGTGCGTGTCATCCATAAGAATGGCGACTGACAGGGAGGCCTGCGTAACGGCCGGCTGTTTTGGCATGCCTTTCTTATTGGAGACGTCGAATATAGCGTCTGCAGCCGCGCTTTGCGCGGGCGAGGGGCTGCGCTTTGTGGAGCTCAACAGCAATTTCCCCCAGTGCGGGCTGGATATCTTAAAAAAGACGCCGTTGCGCGAGTTGGCGCAGGAGCACGGCATCTTTTTTACCTTGCACTTGGATGATCGTTTGGATGCCTTTGATTTTAACCTCTTGGTGCGCGAGGCTTACACGCGTACCATCCTTGACGCCATTAGGTTGGCCAAAGCGGCCGGCATGCCTGTCATAAATATGCACATCCCCCGGGGCAATATCGTTACCCTGCCGGAGGGAAAGCACTACATTTATGGCGAATTTCCGCGTGAATTTGAGCAGGCTGTGCTAAAGATGCGTGAAAGCTGCCGGGCGGCGATCTCAGGCAGCGATATTCGTATATCTGTTGAAAATACGGACGGCTGGGAGCCTTATGAGCTTAGCGCCATCGAGATACTGCTGGAAAGTCCGGCTTTCGGCCTTTGCCTGGACATCGGTCACGACCACGCTGCACAAAACCGCGATTTGCCTTTCTTCCTCAAGCACCGGGATCGTCTCATTCATATGCACGCTCACGACGGCCGGGGGCAAACCAACCATCAAGCGTTGGGCACGGGCGAGATTCCGTTTGATGATCGTTTGGCGTTAGCCAAAGAAGCCGGCGCCACAATCGTGCTGGAGACCAAAACAGCGGCGGCGCTGCGCCAGTCAGTGCGCTGCCTGCGTGAGCGAGCGCTGGTGTGATCCGCCGCGTTTCGGGAACTTGCCGCGTATTTGTCCATTCGCAGGGTGCGTCGTATTAAAAATGTGCCTGCCTGACGCTAAATTTGATTCTGTTCGCAGTCAAGTTCGTTTTGGATGAATGTGAGGGGAATTCACGAAATTGGTCAGATCCCCCTGTTTGACGCCAGCTTCGGAGAGCGGGGAGGAGCAAGGGAGCGGTACAGAAAACCGGGAGCCCGCGATGGGCGTCCCGGTTTTGAGCGAAGCGGACTTTTGCTCCGACGGTGTGGCGGAGAGGGTGGGATTCGAACCCACGTGAGGTTTCCCTCAAACTGATTTCGAGTCAGCCCCGTTATGACCGCTTCGATACCTCTCCGAAGAGCAGTTTTTGGCGGACGCGTCACCGTCAATAATAAGTGATAAAACCGCTCGGAACATCACTTCGCCGGTTTATGCCCGGGCGTTGCCGTCCGGGCGCTGCGGAATAACCGCACGATTTATCATACGCATCGTTTGCATCCCTGTCAATACTTTTTTGGAAGTGTGAGAGACCAGAATATCAATGCGGCGCGCCTAATTGGTATAGACGCGCCGCCATTATCACGGTGGCGGGACGGAAACGTCCCACCACAAATTACAGTACTGTCCTACAGGATGCGCACGCCGATAAACGCCCAGATAATGATATAGAGCACCACCGGTATGATACTGATCCAGCATCCCTTGAGCGTGGCTTTCATATCGCCGGAACGGGCGATACCCATCTGGCCCACCAGGTTGCTGGTGGGGTACAGGCTGCCGGTCAGGCGCGTTGCAGCCAGCAGCGAGACGGCGAACATTTCCATAGGCAGAGCGGATTCTGTAACCATCTGACCAAACAGATCGCTGATGATTTTGATCTCCGCCACTGCCGCCGCCTCAATGCCAAGGCCGCCGACGACGGACGATATCAGCATGACGCCCGACGCCCCCACACTGGAAATGAACCCTTGCAGCCAAGTGGACAGGGCATCAAAGCCGCCGCCCTTGGTGACCATATTAAGAAGCACGTCAATCGTCACAAATACAAGGAACAGACTGGCCATGCTGGCGACGCCTTCCACCACGCTTTTCATGCCATCATTGGGTTTGATGCGTCCAAACAACATAACCACGACCATCAGCAGAATCATCACGATGATGGCGTAGGAGGTGCCCTGACCACTGAGGATGCCGTACACGACCAGTGCGAGGAAAGCGATCAGGAACGCCGCCGTAGCAGTCTTTTCGTGTGGGGCGATCTTCATGGCTTCGGAGCCGCCGGCGTTCTCCGGCACATCGTACTTCTCCAAGCCCTTGTTCCTCTTTTGCAGGTAGTTCGCTGCAATCCATGCGCCGCCCAACCAGATAATACCGAAGGGCAGCCCCGCCAGCAACATGTAACGCCCATAGCTAAGGCCTGTTACTTCCAGGGTCGTCAGTGTAACACCGGTCAGTGGGCCCCAGATGAGCCCCACCTCACCGGCTGTTTTGAACAGCACCGTCACTACAGCAGGCGCGATGCCAAACTGTGCCATGATGGGGATAAGGATAGGCGCGATGACGGCGTTGCCGCCACCCAACGTGCCAAGCAGTCCGCAAACGATGATGCTGACGATGATAAGCGTCAAGCGCGCTTTGGCCGCGCTGTTAACGCCAATCTTCTTGACGATCCAATAGATCAACGTGTGCGTTATTCGCGCTTTGTTCATCAGTTTTCCAAGGCCCGCGCCCAACATGATGATAAAGCCGATCTGCACGACAAAGGAACCAAGGCTGCCTGCAAACATCGAAGCGAGACCGCCAATGCCTGTACCCGTAATAACGGCACCTACGGCGATGCCTATCAACGTCGCTACCACACTGTCGATATTCATGAAGATGAGCACTATGTATACGAGCAGCGGCAGCAATCCCCAAAGCGAGGGGCCTGAGATGAGCGCGAATTGACCCAGTTCCATATGCAATCCTCCAATTATATAGTATGGATACGCGCGGATGATTATGCTATGCCGACCACTCCTTTCAGCACGCGTCTCCCTTGCGTGGCGTAAGTTTTTGCGTGAACTGCCAAAATGAAGCGCTTTTTTGTATGCAGGCAGTATACCATTGCCTTCAGGATACGTCAATTGGTTTTCCAAGGTGGAAAGCGGAAGCAGTGCAAAAATTCTTTCGCCATACGCTTGACAAACGGGGATGAGCATGGTAAATTGGTTGTGTTGTTTAGCACTCAACGCGAGGGAGTGCTAACAACGAGAGAAAGCAAGGGAGGGGACATGCATGATGAATGATCGCAAGAAGCGCATACTCAAGGCGATTATCGACGACTATGTCCTCACGGGGGAGCCGGTAGGTTCCCGCACCATTGCAAGGAAGTATATGCAAGACCTATCCAGCGCCACCATCCGCAATGAGATGAGCGACCTGGAAGAGATGGGCTATTTGGAGCAGCCGCACGTTTCCGCCGGCCGCGTTCCAAACGCCAAGGCATACAGGCTGCATGTGGATCACATCATCAGCGAAGGCTTGGTGGAGGACAGTCCGCAGGAGGATACGCG
>LFTR01000045.1:20208-46128 GCA_001513425.1 Clostridiales bacterium DTU024 | reverse complement strand
TGAGCGATATGACGCGTTATACCTCTGTCATTATGATGCCAAGGCAAGACGAACTCAAAATCAGCGCGCTGCAGCTGGTGCCCATGACGCGTGCCACCGCTCTGCTGGTTATTGTGACGGACGGCGGCATTATTCGCGATTCAGTCGTACACATTTCCGACACGTTGGATGCTGATGGGTTGTACGCCATCAGCCGTATGCTGACGGAGCGCTTGGGCGGCAGGTCCATACAGGATGTGCAATCCCTGCTGCGCGGGTTTGTTTCCTATAGAGACGGGGATCCCCGGGTGCTGCTGGGCATCGCTGAGTTGGCAGAGCAGATTGAGAAACAATCCAGCTCCGACAACCTCACGATCTGCGGCCCTCAAAACATCCTTAACCACCCCGAGTATGCGGATGTCGCCAAAGCACGCGGCTTTTTGGCCGCTTTGGAAGAAAAGGAAAGCCTGCTGCATCTCATGCGTTTGAGCGGAAAGACTAAGCTGGACGCCTTTATCGGGCCGGAAAACGGCATCGAGCAAATGCAGGGCTGCTCTGTGGTGACTGCCTCCTACGAAGTAGGCAGAGGCCACCGCGGCGCAGTTGCGCTGATAGGGCCCACGCGGATGCCGTACCTCAAGATGCTCTCCGCTTTGGCTTCATCGGCCAATATGCTCAGTCGTATGCTCAGACATGACACATTACATTGATGGAGGAAGACATGAAACACTCAAAACAGCGAAACGAGCAAGCGCCAAACGATCTTCAGGAAGAGATGCAAAACGGTGGCGTAACGGCGGAAGAAATATCCCCCGAAGTGGATTTGTCCGCGCGGTTGGAGGAAGCCGCCGCCAAGCGTGATGAATATCTGGATTTGGCGCAGCGCGTGCAGGCGGAGTTCGAAAACTATCGTCGCCGCAGTCAGAATGTTCGTGCCCAAGCGTTTGATGATGGTGCCCGCGCTTTTATCAAGACTGTGCTGCCCGTGTGTGATAACCTCGAAAGGGCGCTGAGCGTCGATTCGACGGACAAATCACTCAAGGAAGGCGTGCAGATGGTTCTCAGGCAACTAATGGAAACGCTGGAGAAACGCGGCGTGGAAACCATCGACAGGCTTGGCGAACGTTTCGACCCCAACCTGGAGGAAGCAGTCGCGCAGGACGATCCTTCTTTGGGGGAACCCGGAGCCGTCAGCGAGGTACTGCTCAAGGGCTACAAGATGGGCGACACCGTGCTGCGACACGCAATGGTCAAAGTCATTGCAGAATAGATAGAACATTTAACCACTTATATTTAGCGGAGGAAAGAAAATGAGTAAGATTATCGGTATCGACTTAGGCACGACCAATAGCGTTGTAGCCGTCATGGAAGGCGGCGAAGCCGTCGTTATCCCCAATTCCGAAGGCGCGCGCACCACGCCCTCTGTGGTGGCGTTTACCAAGGAAGGTGAGCGTTTGGTGGGTCAAATCGCCAAACGTCAAGCCATCACCAATCCCGAGAGGACAATTTCGTCCATCAAGCGTCACATGGGTTCCGACCATGTTGTGGACATTGACGGCAAGAAATACACTCCGCAGGACATCAGCGCGATGATCCTGCAAAAGCTGAAGGCGGACGCCGAAGCGTATTTGGGCGACAAGGTCACCGAAGCGGTTATCACTGTGCCCGCCTACTTCTCGGACAGCCAGCGCCAAGCCACCAAAGATGCCGGCCGCATCGCCGGACTGGAAGTGAAGCGCATTATTAACGAACCCACTGCCGCGTCCTTGGCCTATGGCCTGGACAAAGAAAATGCCCACAAGATCCTGGTATATGACTTGGGCGGCGGCACATTTGATATTTCATTGCTGGAAATCGGTGATGGCGTATTTGAAGTTCTCGCCACTAACGGCAATACGAAATTGGGCGGTGACGATTTTGACGACCGCATCATGAATTTTGTGGCTGACCAGTTCAAAAAAGAAAACGGTATCGATTTACGCAAAGACCGCATGGCGGAACAGCGGCTGAAAGAAGCCTCGGAAAAGGCAAAGATTGAATTGTCCACAGCCATGAGCACCAATATCAACCTTCCTTTTATCACAGCGGATGCCAATGGTCCCAAGCACTTGGACATTGCTCTGACACGCGCCAAGTTTAACGAACTGACGCATGATTTGGTGGAAGAAACCATCGGACCTATGCATACGGCGCTCAAGGATGCAGGCCTCACGGCCAATGACATAAGTAAGGTTATCCTTGTGGGCGGATCCACGCGCATTCCCTCTGTTCAGGAAGCAGTCAAAAACGTTACCGGCAAAGACCCCTTCAAGGGCATCAATCCGGACGAGTGCGTCGCGCTGGGTGCCGCCATTCAGGCGGGCGTCCTGAGCGGGGATGTCAAGGATGTACTGCTATTGGATGTCACGCCGCTTAGTCTGGGACTCGAAACTGAAGGCCATATCTTCACCAAACTGATCGAGCGCAACACTACGATCCCCACCGAAAAGTCGCAGGTATTCTCTACCGCGGCGGACGGTCAGACCACTGTCGAAATAAACGTACTGCAGGGTGAGCGCCCCATGGCGTATGACAACAAATCATTGGGCCGCTTCCAATTGACCGGCATCCCCGCTGCCCCTCGCGGCGTGCCGCAGATCGAAGTTAAGTTCACCATCGACAAGAATGGCATCGTCAATGTAAGTGCCAAGGATATGGGTACGGGCAACGTGCAGCACGTGACTATTACTGCAACCACCAACCTGACGGAAGACGAGATCAATACCCGCATCAAGGAAGCTGAGCAGTTCGCCAACGAAGACAAGGCTCGCAAGGAAGAAGTGGAAACGCTCAACCGCGCAGATAGTTTAATTTATGATATTGAAAAGCAATTAAAGGACAATGGCGACAAGCTGACGGATGAAGATAAGGCGATCGTTCAATCCGAAATCGATGCCTTCAAGAAGGTGCGCGAAGGAAACGATCCCGCCGCCATCAAGACGGCCATGGATCAGATGACCGAGAAGGTTTATGCCATCTTCGGCAAGCTCTATCAGGACCAGGGCGGACAGATGCCCCCGCAGGATGGCGGCGCTGCCCAACCCCAGCAAAACCCGGACGGTTCCGTGAATGCTGATGGCGATGTCCAGTAAAGCAAGCGATAGTATTTCTCACCGGGTACTGCGACCAAACGCCGCAAGGCGCTTAGTCGCAGTACCCTGAAAAGGATATAATCATGGCAACAAAACGAGACTATTACGAGGTGTTGGGCGTCGATAAGAACGCTTCCCAGGATGAGATCAAAAAGGCCTATCGCAAATTGGCCAAGGAGTCTCATCCGGACTTGCACCCTGATGATAAAACCGCAGATGCCCGCTTTAAGGAAATCAACGAAGCTAACGCGGTACTCTCTGACTCTGACAAGCGCGCAAAGTACGACCAGTTCGGCATGGACGGCCCCAACATGGGCGGCTTTGATGCCTCCGGTTTTGGCGGCTTTGGCGGCATGGGCGGTTTCGAAAGCATCTTTGATCAGCTGTTTGGCGGCATGGGTGCGGGCGGGCAGCGCAGAAGCAATGTCCAGCGCGGCAACGACCTGCGCTACAATTTGCGTGTCAGCTTCGAAGAAGCGGCTTTTGGCGCCAAGAAATCCTTCGATTTCATGCGCGAGGAAAATTGCGATACCTGCCATGGTTCCGGCGCGAAGCCGGGAACGCAGCCTGAAACCTGTGCTACCTGTAAAGGGACGGGGCAGGTACGTGCGTCCAGCGGCTTCATGGTGACCGTGCGCCCATGCAATGTGTGCGGTGGCACCGGCAAGAACATCAAGGAGCGCTGCGGCACTTGCGGGGGAGATGGCCGCGTGCGGCGCAAGCGTACAGCCAATGTCAATGTGCCCTCCGGCATAGACGATGGGCAAGTCATTATCATGAACGGGCAGGGCGAACCCGGCATAGGCGGCGGGCCCAGCGGGGATCTGCAAATCGTCATCTCTGTGCGGCCCCATAAATTGTTCAAACGCGATGGTACCAATATATATCTGGATATGCCCATTTCCCTCACGCAGGCTTCTTTGGGAGCGGACATAGATGTACCGACCCTGGAGGGAAGCGTCAAGTACGCGATTCCCGAGGGTACACAGACAGGTACCCGCTTCCGCCTTAAGGGCAAAGGCATCCAGCAGCTCAATGGCTCGCAGAGGGGCGATCTTGTACTCAATGTGCAGGTGGAAATCCCGCGGAAATTGAGTGACAAACAAAAAGAACTGCTCAGACAATTTGAGAGTTCTTTATCAGGCAAGGAGTATTCCGACAGCAAGAGTTTTCTGGACAAGGTGAAGAACCTGTTTAGCTGAGGGGATCTCATAACGCTGCTATCGCGGCGTTTTTTTATTGCACTGTTTTCCCCGCCCAGTCTTCCACGGCCCAGGATGATTGTTTTGCGGCCAATGCCTTTTTAGGGTTTATCATGGTAGGATGGCCTGTCAGGGCCATGACCTGCGCATCGCTCAGGCTGTCGCCGTAGGAATAGCTGTTTTTCCAATCGGGTTCAATGCCGTTGTCTTTCAGCCACTGCTTCACACGCAGTACTTTTTGTTCCCCCCGGCAGTTTGTGCGTACGGTGCCGTCATCCTCTGTAGGGGAAGCAAGCACGGCATGCACAGGCAAAAAGTTGGCAAGGCCGTGCATATAGACGGCTGGGGAGGCGGAAACGATCAGGACGATATCCCCTTGCCCTTCATGCATTATTATCTTTTTGAAGGCGCGGGGATAGAGGCGCGGCATCACTCGGGTATGGATGAACTCTTCCGCCAGATCTTGTTTTTGCTCTTTGGTCACACGCTTTAAAAAACGCAGTGATGCGCTTTTGCTCTTTTGGATTGGCACGAGTCTGAGTGCATAGGAGACAGTGGCCCACAAAACGGACAGCAGGTCTGCCAAATTCAAATACCCCTTTTTACGCGCAAAAGCTATATACGACACAATGCTGTCGCCTTTGACCATGGTGCCGTCAAAATCGAATATGGCGAGACGCCGCGTTGTGCATTTTTCTATATCCATGTGCCTCCTCAAACGAAAAAGAGTATTCCTCTTGCCAAAACAGGCCGCCCGAAGGCGGCCTGTTTGAAAGCAAGGTTTACTTCAGTTCAGCCACGTACTTGATGGTCCGCACCATCTGCGTGGTATAGGAGTTCTCGTTGTCGTACCATGCGGCAACCTTGACCAGCGTCTGACCATTGCCCAAATCTTGCGCGGTGGTCTGCGTACAGTCAAACAGCGAACCGTAGGTCATGCCGATGGTGTCGGAGGACACGATTTGATCTTCCGTCCACGAGAAGGCCACATGATCGGCAGCGGCCTTGATGACATCATTGATTTCCTTGATCGTGGCAGTTTTTTCCACCACGGCGTTGAGGATGGTAATGGAGCCCGTGGCGACCGGAACACGCTGCGCGGAGCCTTCCATTTTGCCCTTGAGTTCGGGGATGACCAGGCCAATGGCCTTGGCGGCGCCGGTGGAGTTGGGCACGATATTGATAGCAGCAGCGCGGGAACGGCGGAAATCGCCCTTCCTGTGGGGGCCGTCCAACAGCATCTGATCACCCGTATAGGCGTGGATGGTGGTCATATAACCCTTCTTGATGGGGAAATTGTCGTTGAGCGCTTTCGCCATGGGAGCCAAGCAGTTAGTGGTGCAGCTGGCAGCGGAGATGATGGTATCTTCGGGCTTGAGCGTTTTCTCGTTGACGCCAAAGACGATCGTGGGCAGATCGTCGCCTGCGGGTGCCGAGATGATGACCTTTTTAGCACCGGCGTTGATGTGTGCCATGGCCTTGGAACGCTTGGTGTAAAAACCCGTGCATTCCAGCACAACGTCCACATCCAGCGCGCCCCAGGGCAGGTTGGCGGCATCCGGCTCTTTGTAGATCTTGATTTCTTCTCCATCCACAATGATGGAGTTTTCGGTGCTGGAAACCTTGTCAAACAAATCGTACTTCTTCTGCGAAGAATCGTACTTGAGCAGATAGGCGAGCATTTCCGGGCTGGTCAGATCGTTGATGGCAACAATGTCGTACCCGGGGGCACGGAACATTTGACGAAATGCGAGGCGGCCAATTCGCCCGAAACCGTTGATAGCAACTTTGATCAATGAAATTTACCTCCTAAGTCGTTGGAAATTGAGATTCATTACCCAGCACATTATAGCAACGAAGCCATTGATTTGCAAGAAATAATGCGCGCGAGTATAGGGATCGGGTCGATTTTTCGCCTGGAGGGACAAATTTCGCCCTAATTGGACAAAAAAGAAGCACCCTCATGAGTGCTCCCCTTTTGTGAAAATCAATATTTGCGCTTACGGGCGGCTTCGGCCTTCTTCTTACGCTTCACGCTGGGCTTTTCGTAATGCTCGCGTTTGCGCACTTCAGCCAGCACGCCGGATTTGGCGCATTGCCGTTTGAAACGCTTAAGCGCGCTTTCCAACGACTCGTTTTCTTTCAATCGAACTTCAGACACTTGAATTCCCCCCCTTCGCACATCTCGCCTTGGCATTCGCCGCTTCTAACAGCGGATGGCGACCGCATGTTCATTATATCGCGACCGCCCGGTGCAGTCAACCCAATTTTCGCAACTTTCGTGTTCCTGTGCCTTGAATATGCTTGCGCTGTGAATGCCATGCTTTAGAGTGTTGCATCGGAACGGATCGCTTTTAGGTGGCGGCAAATTGTGGCTTGCAACACTCTCGGGGAACGCACGATTCTTTTGATCGTACCAGTGATCAGAAAAATCCCCGTCGCTCTCCAGTTGCCTGATCATGGCCGGACGATTGTCAAGCACCGGGATAAATTCATTTTCGGCCACGCTTTGACGGATGCGGCTGACGGCGTCGTCGGCAAATGCCTCGGGCGAACTTTGGAAGCGTTACGAACCGGGATCCGGATCCGCTTCCGGCATGCGGGATTGCTTAACTTGAAAACCCGTATCCACGATTGTGTCCGGATGGCACAATTTTAGGATTTCTTTGCTGATGGCGTGAAATTTGATGTCATCGAAATTGATGCACAACATTCCCAACAGTTCTTCATTCTGCCTGATAAACAATGAGGATGAACGAAGCGCGTAGCCGGATCAGGTAGCGCCTCTGTAATTCAGAAGAAAATCGGATATCTTGTAGCTTTGTTTATCAGGGCTTTGAGGGCCACGTTGGTTGGTGGCGCGCCGACGGCGCGCTCACTGATGTGGCTGTTGGTGATGGCAACGACGGATCAAGATTTGTTGCTCAGGTCATGCAGTACTATTTCGTTGTCAGGTCCCAGAACGCGACCAAGGAACTCGGTGAGCCTAATATAGTGCTGCATCAAGTTGCGGTTCATAGAACTATCCTTTCCGGACGCGGATGCGGGCCTTTCTTCGAATTGTCAGGATACGCCATGAGGGAGAAGAAAGTCAAAGGCAGGATGAGAGATAGTAATCATATGAGAAATGTCCATTTCATCGGAGGAGCTGATGTGCTAAAGTCATTCAAAATTGTACGGAGGGCGGCAGTGAACGCTTGACAAGGGACAAGTGAAGTGATAAATAGTTGTTAATGTCAACAAGCGCAAATAGCGGGTGCCCAGACGATAATGCACAGGAAGGAGGCTGGTTTATATCCCAGCGTGTATTGCGCCAAAAAGCGCTGGCTCAGATTCTCCCCCCGCCAAAGTCGTAAAGCAAATGAGGCGAGGGCAATGCCGTCCGCCAGTCTGGAAGCGTTGACCGGGGCAGATGAATGGATCGCGCAGATTCGCGCGGACGTAATTGAACAGGAGGAGCATTTCCATGGCAAGGTTCATTCCGGAGCCGTATCGTATCAAAATGGTGGAAAACGTCAAAATGACTACAAGGGAGGAACGCGAGGAAGCACTCAAAAGAGCGCACTATAACATGTTTCGCCTAAGAAGTGAGGATGTTTACGTTGATTTCACCACTGATTCGGGCACTAACGCCATGAGTGACCAGCAATGGTCAGCTATGATGCTTGGAGATGAGGCTTACGCAGGCGGCAGAAGCTACTTCAAACTCATCCAGGCGGCGGAGGATATCTTCCAGTACGAATACTTCCAGCCCGTGCATCAAGGTCGCGCCGCAGAAAAAGTCCTATTCGGTGCTTTCCTTAAGCCAGGCAAGTTTGCTTTGGCCAATTTGTTCTTTGATACGACGCGCGCGCACGTGGAGCTCGCGGGAGCCAGGTGCCTTGAAGCGTGCAACCCGCAGGCAGCCGATACCCAGCTGCGCGCGCCCTTCAAGGGCAATATGGATATCGAAAGACTCGAAGCGGTTATCCTCGAAAAGGGCCCGGAAAATGTCGGCATGGTTGTGATGACGATCACGAATAATTCTGCGGGCGGGCAGCCCGTTTCTTTGCAGAATATGCGCGAAACAGCCAAAGTGTGCCGCAAGTATAACATTCACCTCAACATTGATGCCGCCCGCTATGCGGAAAATGCCATGTTTGTCAAGCTTCGTGAACCGGAGTGTAAGGACTGGTCCATCAAGCGCATCATCCGTGAGTTTTTCACTCTGGCGGATACCTTCACCATGAGTGCCAAAAAGGACGCCATTGTTAACATGGGCGGGCTGATTGGTGTCAAGGACGCAAATGCGCCTTACATTGACAGGATCAAAGCGAACTGTATCTCTTTTGAAGGGTTCCTCACATATGGGGGCCTGAACGGTCGGGACCTTGCCGCCTTGGCAGTTGGTCTTTATGAAGGCATGGATGAAGATTGGCTGCGCTACCGTCTGGGTACCATGGAGTACTTTGGCAGCAGGCTCGATGAACTGGGCGTTCCGTATCAGTCGCCGCCCGGCGGGCACGGCATCTTCCTGGACGCGGCCAAATTCTATCCGCAGATCCCTTATACCGAATACCCGGCGCAGGTGCTTGCAGTGGAATTGTACAGGGAAGCCGGCACGCGCACCAGTGAGATCGGTTCCTACATGCTGGGGAACGACCCTGATACGGGCGCACAGATGAGATCCATGAACGAGTTTACGCGCCTCGCCATTCCGCGCCGCGTTTATACGCAATCGCACTACGATATGGTCATCGACAGCATCGCTCAAGTGTGGAAACACCGCGAGCCCATGAAACGTGGCTACCGTATCACGTGGGAGCCGCCTATTCTGCGTCACTTCCAGGCTTCTTTGGAGCCCATTACCGAGTAAGGTATCTTATCAGGGACCTAAGAAAGGAGAAATTCCATGAGCGGCAAGTCACCTAAGATACAGCCGGAGCTTACCGGAAAGCGTGATCAATTCAAAACGCGCCTTGGCTTCGTATTGGCCGCTGTCGGCTCCACCCTTGGCATGGGTGATATCTGGCTTTTCCCTTACCGAGTCGGCCAGTTCGGCGGCGCAGCATTCCTGATCCCCTACTTTATCTTCGTCGCGTTCATTGGCTACATAGGCATTGTTGAAGAAACATCCTTTGGCCGTGGCACGCGCTCGGGGCCTATCGGCGCATTCTCCCACGCTATGGTGCAGGCAAAGAAGAATCCCGCTGTCGGCAAAGCATTGGGGTTCATTCCCACGATAGGTTCCTTTGGCATAGCTACCGGTTATACGATCGTCGTCGGCTGGATCCTGCGCTACACGTGGGTCTCCATCACCGGGGCATTGATGACCAACCCGTCCGGCCCATTCTTTGGTGCGATCACAGGCAGCATGGGCAGTCTTCCCTGGCACGCCATTGCTATGGTGATCACTGCCTTCATCCTGATCAAGGGTGTAGCGCGCGGTATCGAAGTGGTCAACAAGTTTATGGTGCCACTTATCTATGTGCTGTTTATCATCTTCGGTATCCGAATCTTCACGGTGCCGGGCTCGTTGGAAGGCCTCAAATTCATGGTAAAGCCGGACTTCTCCAAGCTGGGCGAAATCAGAACCTGGGTGTTTGCTTTGGGGCAAGCATTCTTCAGTTTGTCTCTGGGCGGCAGCGGTACCATTATCTACGGAAGCTATCTGGCCGATAAGGAGAATGTTCGCAAAAGTGCCAGGGAGATCTCGGTGTTGGACACCTTGGCTTCTGTGATGGTCGCATTTCTGATCATCCCCGCCGCGTTCGCTTATGGAAAGGATCCGGCCGCAGGCCCGCCGCTGCTATTCATCACCATGACGGAAGTACTGCAATCGATGCCCGGCGGCCGCATATTCTCTGTTCTGTTCTTTGTTGCCGTGGCTTTTGCGGGGCTTACGTCCCTTATCAATCTGTTTGAAACGCCTATCGCTGCAGCCCATCAACACACCAAGCTATCGCGTACCTCATCGGTGCTGGCCGTTTGTGCGGCCGCGTTCGTCATCGGGCTGCCCTTTGAGAATGCCGATATGATGGGGCAGTTGATGGACATCGTCAGCATCTACATCAATCCTCTTGGCGCGGTCATTGCCGCTGTCATCTTCTTTTGGGTATGCAATAAAAAGTGGGTCCTGGATGAAGTATCCAAGGGCTCACCTAAACCCGCGGGCGAAGGCTTCCACAATTATGGTAAGTACATATTCTGCGGTGTCTCTGTACTGATCTATCTCATCAACTTGTACTTCGTATTGGTACTCAAGCAAGGCAGCATCGGCTAAAAAGCGGCGTGCGGGAATTCCGTCTGTAGTGTGACAACGCAAGCCCAATGAAATGGAGAAAAAACACATGAAGCATATCAACGCACCCAAGGCCCCGCCGGCGTTGGGCCCGTATTCGGCCGCCGTACAGGTGGACAAGCTGCTATTCCTTTCCGGTCAGACCCCGCTGGATCCTTTGACCGGTAACGTCGTGGAAAACGACATCAAAGTGCAAACCGAGCGCGTAATATTGAACCTTCAGGCGGTGCTGGAGGCGGCAGGGTCCAGCCTCCAAAACGTTGTTAAGACGACCTGTTTTCTGACGGACATGGCGCACTTCGCCGCATTTAATGAGGTATATGGGCGCTATTTTACAGGCAAGCCCGCGCGCTCGACCGTCGCCGTGAAAGCGCTCCCCAAAGACGCGTTGGCGGAAATTGAGCTCATCGCTGTTGTCCCGTAATACTCGCTCCATTTTGCGCCCCGCGGGGGCGCTTTTTGATGGGTTCGTTCGTTGACATTCGTCACCCAAACCAGTAGACTGAGGACAAGCTGAGAAACCCGGAGGGAAAGATATGCATTGTGACTTGGTCATTATCGGCGCGGGCCCGGCCGGCATTTTTACTGCTCTGCAGCTGCTCAAAAGGGGCACCAAGCAGAAGGTTATTTTGGTGGAAAAAGGGCAGCCTATGGAGAAGAGGCACTGCCCCAAGGCAAAGACAGGCTATTGCATCAACTGCCGACCCTATTGTCACATCACTACGGGGTTTTCAGGCGCGGGCGCTTTTTCGGACGGAAAACTGTCGCTTTCTCACGAAGTAGGCGGCGAATTACCGCAGCTTCTGGGCGAAAACTACGTCCAGGAAATGATCGACTATACCGACAGAATCTATTTGGAGTTTGGCGCCGACGAACATATCGAGGGCCTGGAACGCGGCGACAGCATTAAAGAAATACGCAAGCGCGCCATTCAGGCGGGCCTCAAATTGGTGGATTGTCCTATTCGTCACATGGGCACCGAACGCGCGCAGGAAATCTACGGCGGCATTCAAAAAGCGCTTCTGGACAGCGGCGTGGAAATTATGTTCGGCTGGAATTGTATCAACCTTATGCTGGAAGGCGATGCCTGCGTAGGGGTTTCTCTGCAAAGCGCCAATGAAAAGGAAACCATGGAGATACGCGCGGACAACACCGTGGTTGCCACCGGTCGCAGGGGCGCTGACTGGCTGGAAAAGCTTTGTCAGGAACACCATATCGCCCATCAAGCAGGGACCGTGGATATTGGTGTGCGCGTGGAAGTGCGCAACGAAGTGATGGAGGAAGTCAACGAAGCCCTGTATGAAAGCAAATTGGTGGGTTATCCCAAACCTTTCAAAGACAAGGTACGCACGTTTTGTCAAAATCCCGGTGGCTTCGTGTCTCAGGAAAATTATGATAACGATTTGGCCGTAGTCAATGGTCATAGCTTTAAAGATTTAAAAAGTGACAACACCAATTTATCCATCCTGTGCAGCCACAATTTTACCTACCCGTTCAATCAGCCCATAGCCTACGCGCAGAAAGTGGGGGAATTGACCAACATGCTGGGCAATGGCCATATTTTGGTCCAGCGCTTTGGCGACATTTTGGATGGCAAGCGAACATGGGAAAAGGAATTGGTGCGCGCCAACGTTAAGCCTACGTTGACTGATGCCGTTGCAGGGGATATTACCGCCGGAATGCCGTACCGCGCGATGACCAATATTATCAACTTCATCCAAGCCATGGAAATGGTAGTGCCGGGCTTTGCCTCCCCGGAAACGCTGCTGTACTCGCCGGAATTGAAGTTCTATTCCAACCGCATCAAAATGGACGAAAACCTGCGCACCAATATTCGCGGTCTTTACGCTTTGGGTGATTCCAGCGGCTGGACTCGGGGATTGATGATGTCTTCCGCCATGGGCGTTATCATGGGGGATCGCCTCGCCGATGAGGAGTTTTCAAAAGCCTGAAGCGAAGTTTTACATACTCTTCCTTGCATGTTTGTGCTAAACTAAATATAATGTGGGGGTATTTCCTACCGAAACGAGGTTCACGATGAAACGATATGTTGCATTTCTTTTATGTCTGGCGCTGATACTGCCGCTTTTTGCCATAGCGGAAACCTGGGATCAGGATGTGGATGAAAACCAGGTGGTCATGGTGTCATCCGAAGCCCGCGAGTTAAAATACGGGGATAAAGGTACGGAAGTCAAGCAGCTGCAAACGCGGCTGAAGGACCTGAAGTATTATTCTGCCAAAGTAACGGGCAACTTCCTCACTTCCACGCAGGCTTCCGTCAAGAAAGTGCAGGAAGCTTACGGATTGCCCGCAACGGGTGATGCTGACTCAGCCACGTTGGAAGTCATTTATGGCGATTGTCATCGGCCCCTCGCGCGCGGCGACAACGGCAAGGACGTTTCCCGCGCGCAAACCAGGCTCAGCGAGCTGGGCTACTATTGGGGGCAGATCAGCGGGAATTACCTGGATGGTACGTCTGCTGCCATCGGCAATTTCCAAAGGGATAACGGCCTGGAAAAGACCGGTAAGGCGGATGTAAAGACGCTGTTGAGACTCTATTCAGACGATGTATACCGCGTTACCCCCGATCCCATGGCGACGCCCAGCCCCGTGCCCGCCCCCACCGCGTTGCCGGACTTGACATATCCCGGCAAATTGTCTTATGGCAGCAAAGGGGACAAGGTTGCGCAGTTGCAGGACAGGTTGAAGGAACTGGGTTATTTCACCCGGAAGTCCACCGCAGGTTTCTACAAGCATACCCAAGCGGCGGTGGCGGCATTTCAGAAACAAAACGGCCTCAAGGATGATGGTGTCGTGGGGGAGGAGACGTGGACGGCGCTCTATTCACCCTCTGCTGCGCGCCCCTTTGATCCTGCCAAGCCCACACCGGAGCCCACGCCCATTCCCTACGCGTTGGAAGTGGATGTAACCAATCAGCTGATCAAGGTGTACGGACGCGATGAGCAGGGCGGCTACAGCGATTTCCTGCGTGCCATGTGGTGTTCTACAGGAACGACCCGCTATCCAAGCGACGTGGGTACGTTCACTATCACTGAGCGCCGCGCACGCTGGGCGGAGTTCCCCAACTGGGGCGGCGGCAAGGCACAGTATTGGGTTCGTATCACCTCGGATATTGCCTTTCACTCCGTCATTTACAGCGCTTATGATACGAAAGCTGTCAACATGAAATCGGTCAATGCATTGGGCAAGCGCGCATCCCATGGCTGTATTCGCTTGACGCTTGAGGATGCCAAATGGGTCTATCAGAATATCGGACCGGGCGTGCAGGTTACAATACGCGAGGACAGGCTGGAGGACGCCGAACTCAAGCAGGCGCACAAGCCCGCCGCCTATGAAAAGAGGCTGTACGCACACCCCGTCACCCCCGCGCCTACCATGACGCCTCAATACGACGCCAAAGTGCCGCCACAGGGCGACATACGCACCCTCAAGAAAGGCTCGCAGGGTGAAGACGTCTTCTGGTTGCAGAAAAAACTAAAAGAATTGGGCCATTTTGCCAACACGGCCACCGGCGATTATCAGGACGGGACCCGGGAAGCCGTCAAGCGATATCAGAAAGCAAATGGGCTCAAAGTCACCGGCGAAGCGGACAAAAAGATGCTTGAACATCTGTACAGCCAAACATTGCTGCAATACGCCACACCTACGCCCATCCCAACGGACGTGCCATCCCCGGTCATTCCATCACCCACGCCATTCCCGGCGGGCTGATTTTCAAAAACCCTCCAAATCATCCGGAGGGTTTTCGTTAATGAGAGGCATGCATGAGTTTTCTGAAGCACTATTTTCTTCAGTTCCGCGGCAGCATTTTTCTTGGCCAGTTCTTCAAACTGGTGGAAGCTGTGCTGGAATTGTTTATTCCTTTGGTAATGGCCAGCCTGATCGACGACGGTGTCGCCAAGGGCAATGGCGACATCATTTTGTCCCGTTCCGGCCTGATGCTGTTTATCGCCTTTGCCGGCGTTTTGAGTGCGCTGATCTGCCAGGTCGTCGCCACCAAAGCTGCCGTCAGGTTTGGTACGCAACTCAGGCACGACGTGTTTAGCCGTCTCAACGACTTGTCCGCACAGGATTTGGATAAGATAGGCACCGCTTCCCTTGTCGCGCGGGTGACCGGGGACATTGGGTTTTTGCAGGACGGCATGGCGATGCTGATTCGTCTGGTCGTGCGGGCTCCCTTTCTCGCGATCGGCGCCATTGTTATGGCCCTTTCGCTGGATATCAGTCTGTCTGTCGTCTTTTTGGTGACAGCGCCGCTCATCACCTTCATCATGTTTTTCATATTGCGCATCGCGGCGCGGCGCTTCGCCGTAATGCAAAGGTACCTTGACAGTCTCTCGCGCATCGTGCGGGAAACACTATCGGGCACACGCGTGATCCGCGCGTTTTCGCAGGAGAAAAGCCAAGCTAAGCGCTTTCGCGATGCTTCTCTATTGTATACACGGGAAGCGCTTCGCACGGGTCGCTTGTCGGCGCTTTTGTCACCTGCGGCCAGCGTCGTAATGAACTTCGGCATTATTGCCATTCTCCTCTTGGGGGGGCGTCGCGTGCAGGCGGGCGGCGTGGAAGTGGGCATCATTATTGCCTTTATTGAATATTTAGGGCAGATCCTCCTGCAAACAGCGGTGGTGGCCAATCTGGTTATTCTCTATACACGCGCCTACGCTTCTGCCAAGCGCGTGGGGGAGCTGCTGGATGCTTACCCATCGGTGCGCGATGTCAGATGGACTGAGAAAGAAATCATGCCCGGTGTGCAGGCCGTTGTATTTGAAGACGTATCGGTCACCTATCCGGATGGAAAGTCGGCACTGGAAGGCATCTCTTTCACCCTCAAAAAGGGCAGCACCCTTGGCATTATCGGCGGAACAGGTTCCGGGAAAAGTTCCGTCGCATCCCTCATCCTGCGGCTGTATGACCCCACACAAGGCATTGTGCGCATCAGCGGGCAGGACGCAAGGGACGTTCCGCTCAGGGACCTGCGTGCCCGCCTTGCGCTGGTACCGCAGGAAGCGGCGCTGCTCAAAGGCACCGTGCGTCAAAACCTCGAATTGGGCGATCCTTTAGCGTCCGAGCGCACCATGAACAAAGCGCTGGATATTGCGCAGGCGGAGTTCGTTTACGAGTTGGCTGGAGGTCTTGATTTTGAAATTGCGGAAAACGGCCGCAACTTGTCGGGAGGACAAAGGCAGCGGTTGACTATCGCGCGCGCCCTGCTCAAAAAAGCGGACGTGCTGATATTGGACGATGCTTTCAGCGCGCTGGACTATGTTACGGAGAGGAATTTGCGCCGCGCCCTGAAGGATAGTGTCCATGGCGCCGCCGTTATCTTTATCTCCCAGCGCGTTTCTTCTCTGCGGGATATGGATCAGATACTTGTGCTGGATGAGGGTCGCATGGCGGGGCTCGGAACGCATGAAGAATTGATCGAGGGAAACTCTGTTTACCGCGAAATAAGCGCCTCACAGGCGGAAGCAGGAGGGGCGGTCGTGTGAAAGAGAACTTGAAACGCCTCTTCAAGATGAGGGATTTTGCCAAGACAGCGTTCATTTTGGCGGCCCTTTCAGCGGTATTCGGCGCGGTGCTGACGTTGCTCACACCACTTATGGTGGGCCGCGCCATTGATTGTCTCATCGGCAGGCGTGTCGATTTTGAACGCCTCACTCACTATGGCAAAGTGCTGCTGTCGCTCTATATCGGTGCCGCATTTTTCCAGTGGACACTGGCGCAGGCGAGCAATCACATCGGTTACAAAACATGTGACAGTCTGCGCAGAAACGGCTTCGCGAAAATAAACGTTTTGCCGATATCGACCATCGACGTGCATTCACACGGCGATATGACGTCCCGCCTCATCAATGATGCCGACACGCTTGCCGCGGGGCTAATACAAGGCGTTCCCAAACTCTTGACTGGCGTTACGACCATCGTGGGCACGCTTATCACCATGTTTGCCCTGAACGCGTGGACAGCACTGGTGGTTGTCGTATTGACGCCGTTGTCCGTGTTGGTTGCGCGCCGTATCACCCTCATGTCACACACGTTGTACGCAGAACAGGCGGACGCCCAGGGCGCTTTGGCCGGGTTTGCCAATGAGCGCATCGCGCAGCGCGATCTGATCAGCGCCTTTGGCGCCGAAAAAGCCAACGTTGCTTCGTTCGATCTGCACAACGAATCTCTGGGCAAAACCGCATATAAGGCGCAGCTGTACGGGGCATTGGTAAACCCCGTGACCCGTTTTGTTAACCATTTGGTATATATCGCGGTGGGCCTGGTGGGCGGTTTGCTGGCGTTGAGCGGCGGGCTTACTATCGGGCAGATCTCCGCGCTGCTGTCATACGCCAACCAATATACAAAACCCTTTAATGAAATAAGCGGCGTCATCNNAACTGTCGGAACCCGAAGATGCAGCTGTCTTTTCCAAAGCGCTCGGAGGTGTTCTCTTTCGCGATGTCGCTTTTCGCTATGTGAACGACAAGCCGCTCATCCGGGACTTTTCACTGGCCGTTATGCCCGGGCAAAAGATCGCCATTGTCGGGCCGACGGGTGCGGGCAAAACTACCCTTGTCAACTTGCTCATGCGCTTTTACGACATTGATGCAGGCGATATAAAGCTTGACGGCACTTCCATCTACCGCATGCGGCGTGTTGACTTGCGTGCCCAAATCAGCATGGTATTGCAGGACAGCTGGGTTTTTACCGGCACGGTGCGGGAAAACATCGCATTTGGAAAGCCCGGCGCTACAGAAGAGGAAATCAAAAACGCTGCCCGCCGGGCGCATGCCGATGGATTCATATCGCGCTTGCCAAATCAATACGACACCGTGATCGGTGAAAGCATCAGTCTCAGCCAGGGGCAAACACAGCTCATCTGCATAGCGCGCGTAATGCTTTATGCGCCGCCTGTTTTGATATTGGATGAAGCAACCAGTTCTGTAGACACGCGCACCGAACAGTTCGTAATCAAAGCATTTGACGATTTGATGCGCGGGCGTACCTCCTTTGTCATTGCCCATCGGCTCAGCACCGTCCGCTCAGCGGACAGCATATTGGTCATGCAAAAGGGGCAAATCGTGGAGCAGGGCACGCATCAGAATCTGCTTGACAAACGCGGATTCTATTATACGATGTACATGAGTCAATTTGGAAAAATCGACGCATGACGGGAAGGGCGCGCATGGACATTTTTGACGTTGTCGGGCCCGTGATGATCGGCCCGTCTTCCTCCCACACTGCCGGGGCGGCACGCATTGGGCGCATCACCCGAAAGATACTGGGCGAGAAAGTGGTGGCGGCTGACATCGGGTTTCATGGATCCTTCGCCAAAACCTGGCGGGGACATGGTGCCGACCGTGCCATTTTGGGCGGGTTGATGGGGTTGGACGTGGACGATGAGCGCTTGCGCAACAGCCGAAATATCGCGGACGCTGCCGGGATGAAGTACAGCTTCAGGAACGTATATTTGTCTGATACGCACCCCAACACCCTTCTCTTGCGTGTGACGGGCGAAAGCGGCAAGGCACTCAAATTGCAGGCGGCATCCATTGGCGGCGGGCGCATTGAAGTGCAGTATATCGATGATCTTGAAGCCGGGTTTGCAGGGGACAAGCCTACGCTTATTGTGCCGCACTACGATGTTCCCGGGGTCATCGCATTCGTGGCAGGCTGCCTGTCAGAAGCGAATATCAACATAGCGCGCATGGGCGTGTTTCGACAGGAAGCTGGCGGTGCTGCGGTGATGATCATCGAAACCGACGGTCTGCCCGAAGAGACTGTGGTGGAAAAGTTGAAGCTTATGCCCAGTGTGCTGAATGTGACGCTGCTGGAAAGCCTATAGGAAGGGGAAAAGATGTTCCAATCCTTACAGGAATTGGTCCTAGGCGCAGGTGAGGGGACCATTTCCGATTTTGCCATCAAGCGACAATGCCGCGAAAAAGGCGAGCCCGTCGGTGCGGTACTGGGAAAAATGTACGCTTCTTTGCAGGTCATGCGGGAAGCGGTGGCAGCAGGCTTGAACCCCAAAGTCGAATCCGTGTCGGGCTTGACGGGCGGAAACGCCAGCCTGCTCAATAAGGCTGTGCTGTCGGGCAAAACGGCAGGCGGCACCTTATTGGGCAAGGCGGCCACCCGAGCGTTGGCAACGGCGGAGTACAACGCTGCCATGGGCCGCATCGTTGCCGCGCCCACGGCAGGCGCTTGCGGAATACTTCCCGCTGCGTTGATGACCATGCAGGATGAGTACGGCGCAACGGATGATCATTTGGTGCAGGCGCTGTTTACGGCGGGCGCTGTGGGTATCGTTATCGCGCACCGTGCTTCCGTTTCCGGTGCGCAAGGCGGTTGTCAAGCCGAATGCGGCAGCGCGGCAGCGATGGCGGCCGCCGCCATGGTGGAGCTGCGCGGCGGGACGGCTGCACAAGCAGCGGATGCCTGTGGTTTTGCGCTCATGAATGTAATGGGGCTGGTGTGTGACCCTGTACATGGGCTGGTGGAGGTACCCTGCGTTTATCGAAATGTCGCGGGTATCAGTAACGCACTCGTCTCTTGCGACCTGGCGCTAAGCGGTATTGCTTGTCCGCTGCCGCCGGATGAATTGATTGATGCCATGAAAGCTGTGGGCGACATGCTGCCCAGCCAATTAAGAGAAACAGGGGAAGGAGGGTGCGCCGCGTGTCCTTCTGCGGCGCAGCCATAACCATTGAAAGAGTATGATATTCCGGAGGAATCATTACTGGCGCGCCTGGAGAGACGCTGCCCTGATGAATTGCCCATGCACATGCCCGGTCATAAGCGCAACAGTGCGCTGGCACCTTATCTCAGGCGTTTGAACGCCGATATCGACATTACCGAGATTGACGGCTTTGACAACTTGCCCCGTGCCAAAGGGGTCTTGCGCGAATCTATGCGCCTGGCATCAGAACTGTACGGTTCCCACCGCACATTTTACATGGTCAACGGATCCACGGGCGGTGTGTTGTCCGGCATCCACGCCCTCACCATGCCCGGTGATACAGCGCTGGTGGCGCGCAATTGCCACATGTCCGTGTTCCATGCGCTGGGCCTTCGTCGCCTGACGGCACATTTTATTGAGCCGGAGTATGACCATTCCTTTGAGGTGGTCGCGTCCATGTCCCCTCTGATTGTGGAGCGGGCGCTCGTTGAACATCCGGAAACGCGTCTGGTGGTTGTTACCAGCCCTACCTATGAGGGCGTTATCAGTGATATACCCGCCATCGCCCGTGTTGTCCATGAACATGAGGCAGTATTGTTGGTGGATGAAGCCCATGGTCCGCACCTGGACCGCAGTCCGTATTTCACCGGCAGCGCAGTGGGAGCCGGGGCGGATATCGTTATCCACAGCCTGCACAAGACCATGCCCTCCCTGACGCAAACAGCGCTGGCGCACGTGGCAACCGACCGCAAGGCACAGCGTTTCGTCGAGGCCATGGAAACATACCTCAGTACCAGCCCATCGTATCTTCTGTTGGCTGCCATTGACGGCTGTATACGCTTGATGGCCGAAAAGGGACCTGAACTTCACGAAAAGTGGTTTGATGCGCTAATGGACTTTGACGAACGTATCTTGCCGCTGGAACACCTGGTGGTATTGTGCCACGGCCGGGATTATCTGGACGCGCACCCTGATTTCTACCGCTTCGACTTTAGCAAGCTGCTGATTTCCTGCCTGGACACCAACTTGACGGGACCGGAATTGATGAACCTATTGCGTAGCAAGTACCGGATCGAGGCGGAAATGGCTTCTTCCCGCGCCGTGCTGTGTATGACCGGCCCGGGTGATACCAGAGAAAGCCTTTCGCGCTTGGCGGATGCCCTGCTGGACATCGACGCGGGCCTTAAGGAAGAATCCCGCCGCGCCAGCGCCATCAATACGCCCCATTTGCTGCCCGACATATCCATTTCCGAAGCGGAGGAACGTCCGTGGCGCGAGGTGTCCCTTGACGAAGCTGAAGGCTTGCTGTGCGCTGAATATATCATGGCGTACCCGCCCGGCGTTCCGCTTGCCATCCCCGGATGCACTATCACCGCCGATACACTTGATGCTTTGCGCACACGCAGTGACAGCGGCATCAAACTCAAGTTTTCCAGGTCCGTGGATGCCGAAACGGTCGCCGTCCTCTAAAAATGGATAAACTGTAACATTTGCCGCTTGCCTTGCTTGCGTGTTCAGGCTGTGGCATAATGTTGTTGTCACAATTTATCGGGAGAAAGGATTTTATACATGAATATGAAGAAATTGACCGCGCTGCTGTTGGCGGCAATGATGCTGCTGCCCATGGCGATGGCGCAGGAGACTGCGGACGCGGTGCTGGCCACCGTGGAAGATACGCAAATTCTCCAAAGCCAGGCGGATGCCCTGATGCCCACCTTTGTCAGTTATGAGTATGTGAGCAGCGAGGCGGATTATCAGACTGTTGTTACGTACCTTGTCCAGCAGGAATTGCTCAAGAGAAAAATCGCGGACATGCAGTTTGACCAGTTTACCCAGGAAGAAGAATCCGCCTTGCGCAACGATGCGCAAGTAGAATGGGATGCCGCACTGGAAGAGTATGTGCAGTACTATCTTGCGGAAGATACCGACGAAGGTCGCGCTACCGCCCGCGCGCAAGCTGAAGATTTTTATGCCGCCAGTGGCTTGACTGTTGATTTGCTTTACCAAAACCTGCTCTACGGCGCTTCAGTGGATAAGATGACAGACTATCTGGTGGGGGGTTACGAACCCACGCAGGAAGAGGTCCAGGGCGTTTTTCAGGAAGTGGGCGCGCAGTACCAAGCGCAGTACGAGAATGATATTGCATCTTACGAATACATGACGCAGTATTATGGGCAAAGCAGCTGGTATACGCCTGCAGGATACCGCGGCATCATCCATATTCTGCTCAAAGCAGATGCCGCCGTCATGGAACAGTATACCGCCATGCAAGCCGCGTATGAAGACCAGCAGGCCGGTGCCGATGAAGAACAAGTGGCAGGCGAAACAGCCCAGCCCACACAACAAGCCGTGGTTACTGAGCCGGTCACGCCCGAACAGGTAGAAGAAGCGCGCCAGATGGTGCTCGCCTCCCAAAAGGCCAAGCTTAATGAGATCGACACGCGCCTTGAAAACGGAGAATCCTTTGAGTCCCTTGTCGCGGAATTTGGCGAAGACCCCGGAATGGAAGATCCTGCCAATTTAGCCTACGGTTATCTGGTTCATGCCGACAGCATCGTGTGGGATCCCACATTCACCTCCGCCGCTTTCTCGGACAGGATGACCAAGGTGGGTGATGTCAGCGATCCCGTTGTGGGCAGCAATGGTATTCATATTCTGTACTATTTGCGGGATGTACCATCCGGCCTTGTGTTGACAAATGAAATCAGCACCGAAATTGCTGATTATTTGAAGACGACCAAAGAGAATGAAGCATTTACACAGGCATTTGCATCGTGGGAAAATGAGATGAAAGTCGCTTACGACGACGCAAACATCCTCGCTGCGTCACAGGCTGCACAAAAGCGTTTAGCGGCGGAGGAAGCACAAAGTGATGAGCCTGACACAACTGAACCCCAGGTAGTGCCTTCCCAGGAGGATGAGACTCTGCCTGTTGGCAATTGAACGTAATTTCTTCGAGCTAACGCTTGACAGGGCAAAGGTAATTTGGTAAAATACAAAATGCGTTAAGCAGAGGCTGCCCGCTTCTCACCCCGCGAATCATGTTTTGCCGGGTCACATGCAATCATTGTATATTGTTGGCGGGTAGCGTTACCCGCCAATTTTTATTTTTCGGAGGTGCATCGGTTATCAACAACGAACTAATGGTCAATGAAGAAATTCGGGATCGGGAGGTCCGCGTCATCGGCAGCGAAGGGGACCAATTGGGTGTCATGCCCATCGCCAGGGCTTTACAGCTGGCGGATGATGCCAAGCTGGATCTGGTCAAGATCGTCCCCAATGCCAAACCGCCTGTCTGCAAGCTGATGGATTTTGACAAACATCGCTTTGAACAGGCAAAACGTGAAAAGGAAATGCGCAAGAACCAGCGTATCGTTACAGTGAAGGAAGTGCAGTTATCTGCCACCATCGAAGAGAACGACGTTCTGGTGAAAGCAAAGCGCGCCATCAAGTTTCTGGAAGATGGCGACAAGGTAAAAGTAACCATCCGTTTCCGTGGACGCCAGATCACCCATCAGGAGATTGGCCTTGCGGTCATGAGGGACTTCGTTGAACGCACGAAAGATGTGTCCGTTGTGGAAAGACGGCCCAGCACGGAAGGACGCCACATGATCATGGTGCTGTCGCCAAAGGCTGAAAAGGCCAGCAGGGCCGAACGCGCCTCCAAGAAGGCGGAAGAAAAAAAAGAGGCTAAGGAATAATCCGGAAGGAGGCACTATTTTATGCCTAAGATGAAATCCAATCGCGGTGCTGTCAAGCGCTTTAAGGTCACCAAGAGTGGTCTGGTAAAGCATCGCCAGATGAACCGCAACCACATTCTTACCAAGAAAACCACCAAGCGGCAGCGCCATTTGCGCGCCCATGGCGTTTTGCAGAATAACGCGGAAGCCCGTACCATTCGTACTTTGATTCAAAAATAATTTGCCAAGCCGGCAAGGAGGTTTTTTATATGGCTCGCATTAAAAGAGCTGTCAATGCTCACAAGAAGCGCCGCAAGATGTTAAAGCTGGCCAAAGGCTACTGGGGTTCCAAGTCCAAGCAATACCGTGCCGCCAGCGAACAGGTTCGCCGCTCGCTTCGTTACGCGTATACCGGGCGCAAACTGCGCAAGCGCGATTTCCGCCGCTTGTGGATCACCCGCATCAATGCGGCCGCCCGCATCAACGGCTTGAGCTACTCCCGTATGATCAACGGTCTCAAGAAGAGTGGTGTGGAGGTCAACCGTAAGATGCTCGCCGACATGGCGGTCAACGACGCCGGGGCATTCGCCGAACTTGCTCAGATCGCCAAGAACGCCTGAAAACCTTTCCCAGCCTGCCAAAATGCAGGCTTTTTTATTGGGTTTTGATTGCTGCAGCATTGCGCTGGCCGATAAACGCTGATATAATATCAGCGTTGCCGGAGTGGCGGAATGGCAGACGCAGGGGATTTAAAATCCCCCGGCTTATGGCTGTGTGGGTTCGAGTCCCACCTTCGGCACCATATTTGGCTGACCAAAGCGAATCGGCTTTTTCAGTCGATTTTTTTTGTTTTTTTTGGTATAATAGCCGAGGTTGACGAATTACCCATAGTGGTGTTACGAAGGCGGGTGCGGTGACCGGGAGGGTGGGATAGCCAGGCGCCTGTCTTCGTGCCTGTGAGGTGGCCGAAGCTTTTGTTCGCCCACTTATCGCTCTCGCGTGTCAGAGCCGACCGTAATGATCTGGGCACATCAGCTGTATGTCGACAGCGGCAGCCATCGCGCTGCGTGCATCGCGGGGAGAATGAGGTGAGACCCATTTGTTCGAGAATGGGGGCAGAGGATGCCATGTTTGTGGATGTGGAAGCCAGACTGAACAAGGGAAACAAGATATTGTTTTCGCGCGACAGCCCTTGCCTGCAAGAGCTGACAGCACTCATGCGAGTTCAGAATCACCGCACCCTTGTAATGTGGGCACTGGATTGTGCCAAAGGGACCCTTGCGCAGTTTGAATCCAAATACCCTCATGAACCAAGGCCAAGAATCTGTTTGGCAGTGTCGGAACAATGGGCAAGGGGAGAAGCCAAGATGCCTGCTGCAAGACACGCCATTCTTGATGCCCATCAGGCGGCCAAGGAAATCGGGGACAGTGCGTATGGTGCTTTATGCCACGCTATCGGCCATGCAGGCGCAACTGTCCACGTGGCGAGCCATGCCTTGGGCCTGCCGATGTATGAGTTGACGGCCATAGTGCTCAGCTGCGACCCGGATGGTTTTCGGCGACCGGTAACACAAAAGATACATTTCTACTATGAAAACCTGTTGCTCCAGGCTCAAAGAACCGACACGTCAGGTCCCGCCTGGGCGAAATTTCTGTTGGATGATGCCAACATTTCCAAAGAAAGCGCTGTTAGTCGAAAACGGACGCCAACGCTGTGATACTGTAAGCATGATTCACTTTTGAGATGCTGTCCTTTCAACGGACCTGCCCTTCATCGCCGGCAAAGCCATTGTTATCGGGCGTCCTTATGCCGTTTGCAGGAGCGCGAACGCGCAGGAACTGCCGAAATGCACGCAATATCTTGAAGGGCCCGGGAGTGATTCTGGGTGCGGAGAGGCTTTGTATCGATCAAATGCTGATATGAGGGGTACGACCATGATGAATTACGCCACATACATTATAGACATTGTTGCACTTTGTTACTTGAGCGGATTGCTGCACAGTGGAACAATGCTGAACATCAGCCGCAAAAAGCCCTTCTTGTATGGAATCGCTCTTACGATAATCATCATTATAGCGGAAGCGGGCACAATTTTGGCCGGCAATGATTTTTTCGGTGTGCGCGGTCCGAATATTCTTTGTAACGTTGTGGGGTTTGCGCTGACACCTCTCATTCCCATTTTATTGAGTACCATTTTTGATGTGGAAACGCTCAAGGCAAACAAATGGCTGCTGCTTCCGACATTGGTCAATATCCTTGCGGCTGTCTTATCCCCTTTATTCAAATTCATTTTCTATGTCGACGCAGGCAACGCATACTTTCGAGGCAGTTACTTTTTCATTTTCGTGGCGGTATACATTTTCAATACGCTCTTCCTTGTTGCCAGCACGCTTCATATAGCCAGAAAGCATCATTATCCGATCATGCGAAAAATGGTGGCATTGACGCTTTTTACTGTTGCAGGCACGACCATTCAGCTGATCAATCCTTCACTTCATTTGTCGTGGCATTGTGTGACGCTTTCTCTGTTTCTCTACTTTATCCTCATGTCGGACTTTGATGGCAGCTTTGACCCCTTGACGGGTCTGTATAACCGTGCCACGTTTGACAAAGCGGCCAAACAGCTAATAGGCCAAAATGCGTTTTCCATTATCGTTTTGGACATCAACGATTTCAAAAGTGTAAACGATTCCTATGGGCATGAATACGGGGACACGGTGCTCAAAACGGTGGCGGCCATCATCAGGGAGACATTCGATAAGCACTTCACCTGTTACCGCATTGGGGGGGATGAATTCGCCGTGATCGGTTTTGTTACGGACCGTGACAGCATCGAGCGTCAGCTTGGCAGCATGATAAACACTTTTGCACAAAAGCGAGCTTCGGACAACCGCTTGCCGACTGTCGCTTTTGGCTACAGCGTATGCCCCGGCGGAAAAGAGCAGGAATTTCAAACGT
>LFTR01000045.1:480-20133 GCA_001513425.1 Clostridiales bacterium DTU024 | reverse complement strand
CAGAAGCAATTAGGCAGAAAAGCAGCGGATTTCCTTGCGCGAAAAACGCGAAGCGCCGTGCCCGTGCATCCATCGTCGAGCCGCATAGAAATCTATCGGCTCGTTTCTCCGGGGGGACGGAAACCCTTTTCTGCTTGATGTGGGTCAACACTCATTTGGATAGAACCGTTTCAACGCACACGTCAAAGCCTTTCCAGCCACTCCTTGAGCACTTGGGCGTGGTTTTGTGTTTTGTGCGCCGCGGCGTAAAGCAGCGTGACATTATGGCGCTGCAAGTGTTCTTGGCACTTTCCTCGCAGCGTCTCAGCCGCGGGGTTCCCATCCAGTTCCATCAGGTATTGTGCTCTGAAGAGGTCAAAATCGCCAGGGGCTTTGTGGTATGTTTGCCTCAGACTTGTTGTCGGCGCGGAATCCTTGGCCCATTCGTCCAGTGGCAGGCTCTCCTTACGGATACCCCGCGGCCACAAGCGGTCTACCAACACCCGGAAACCATCCGAATTTTCGGGCAGATCGTACACGCGCTTCAATTGGATTACATGCGGAATCATCATTAGGGTCGCTCCTCTCCAAAGGCATCCGCGCGGACGAAAAAGCAGGGCACCCGCTGGGGTGCCCCGCTTAGACTTACTCGGCCGCGGCGAGCTTCTTGTACTGCGCCAGGCGTTCTGCGGCTTCCTTCTCCGCATCTTGGAAGAGTTGGTCCGCTGCATCCGGGAATGTCTTGAGCAGGGACGTGTACCTTGTTTCTCCCTTGATGAAGTCTTGGTAGCTGTCGGTCGGATCCTTGCTGTCCACTGTCATGGGGTTCTTGCCCTGTTCAGCGTTCAGCGGATTGTAGCGGTAGAGATTCCAGTAACCGGACGCAACAGCCTTGCGGATTTGTGCCTGCGACGCCGACATATTGATGCCGTGGTTGATGCAGGGGGAGTACGCAATGATGAGGGACGGGCCCGGATAGGCCTCCGCCTCATTCATGGCCTTTAGCAGTTGGGACATGTTGGCGCTCATGGCGACCTGCGCCACGTAAACATAGCCGTAGGACATTGCCATCATGCCAAGGTCTTTCTTCTTAGTGCGTTTGCCGGCGGACGCGAATTTGGCGACAGCGCCCGTAGGCGTGGATTTGGACGATTGTCCGCCGGTGTTGGAGTAGACTTCGGTGTCCAACACCAGAACGTTTACGTCCTGATTCTGTGCCAACACGTGGTCCAGTCCGCCGTAGCCAATATCATACGCCCAACCGTCGCCGCCAAAGATCCAGACGGACTTTTTGACGAGAATGTCGGCATTTTCCAGAATCTGCTTGCACAGGTCGCATGCCTCACAGTCACAATCTTCGGTAAGGCCTTCCTCACACGCCGCAAGCAACTTGGCGGCAGCGGCCTTGGAGCCTTCCGCGTCCTGCATGTTCTGCAGCCACTCCAGCCCTGCTTCCTTGACGGGAGCGACGGTCCACTCGATACCGACAAGTTTATCCACCACGTCGGCCAGTTTGGCGCGGCGCTGGTTGAATGCCAGGTTCATGCCGTAGCCGAACTCGGCATTGTCCTCAAACAGGCTGTTAGCCCATGCGGGACCGTGGCCCTTATCATTGCGTGTGTAGGGTACCGTGGGGCTGGAGCCGCCATAGATGGACGAGCAGCCGGTGGCGTTGGCAATGACCATTCTGTCGCCAAACAGCTGTGTGGCAAGCTTGACGTACGGTGTTTCGCCGCAGCCGGCACAGGCGCCCGAAAACTCAAACAGAGGTTTGGCAAACTGGCTGCCCCTGACGGTGGATTTGTTATGGTTGAGGTTGACGGTTTCCGACAAATCCGCCGCAAAGTCCCAGTTGGCTTCCTGATCGCGCTGCGTATCAAGCGGCTTCATGATCAGCGATTTTTGCTTGGAAGGACACACTTCCGCGCAGTTGCCGCAGCCGGTGCAGTCCAGCGGACTGATCTGAATGCGGAAATCGTAGCCTGCGTACTCTTTGCCGATCGCCTTTTTCATTTCGAACGACTCGGGCTTTTCTGCGCCTTCCGGCAGCAGGAAGGGACGAATGACCGCGTGCGGGCAAACGAAGGAACACTGGTTACACTGAATGCAGTTTTCGATCTGCCACTCGGGAACGTTGACTGCGATGCCGCGTTTCTCATACATGGTGGTGCCGGTGGGTACGTAACCATCGGGCGTAAAGGCGGAAACAGGCAGATTGTTGCCGTCTTGACGCAGGATGGGGCGAACGACATCATAGAAATTCTCAGTCGCATCCACATGCATGGGTTCCGCACCGGAGGTGGTATCTGCCCAAGCAGCGGGAACTTCTACCTTCTTGAGGCCGGAAATGGCGATGTCGATGGCATCCCAGTTGCTTCTGACGACGGCATCACCTTTGCGGGCGTAGCTCTTCTTGGCGTATTCCTTCATGTACTTTTCGGCTTCTTCATAGGGGATGACGTTGGCAAGCTTGAAGAAAGCCGCCTGCATGATGGTATTGATGCGGTTGCCCATGCCCACCTGCCCGGCCAGATTGATAGCGTCAATGATGTACAGCCGGGCTTTCTTTTTGGCCAGCGCGCGCTTCATGGAAGCGGGCAGGCGCTCATCCAATTCTTCCTGAGTCCACGGGCAGTTGAGCAGGAACGCTCCGCCCGGCTTGAGTGCGGACACCATGTCATAGATGGTAACGTATGCCGGGTTATGGCAAGCGATAAAGCTGGCAGAGTCAATGGAATACGTAGAACGGATGGGCGACTTGCCAAAGCGAAGATGCGATACTGTCAGGCCGCCTGACTTCTTGGAGTCATACGCAAAATATGCCTGCGCATACATGTCGGTATGGTCGCCGATGATTTTGATGGAGTTTTTGTTGGCGCCCACGGTGCCGTCGGAGCCAAGCCCATAGAACATGCAGCTGATGGTGCCCTCGGGAGCAGCATCAAACAGTTCGCCCAATTCCAAAGATGAATGCGTAACGTCGTCGTTGATGCCCACGGTGAAGTGGTTCTTCGCTTCCGCGTTATCGGCATTGTCGAATACGGCTTTGACCATGGTGGGGTTGAATTCTTTGCTGCCCAAGCCGTAACGGCCGCCCAGCACGCGGATGTCGTTCTTGCCGTTCTCGGCCAGCACGGTACGTACGTCCATGTAAAGCGGATCACCCAGAGCGCCGGACTCCTTGGTGCGGTCAAGCACGGACAGAGTCTTGGCGCTTTGCGGCAGTGCTTCCAGGAAGTGCTTGGCGCTGAAGGGTCGATAAAGATGCACGGTCAGAACGCCCACCTTGCGGTTTTCTTTGATCAGCGCGTCAACAGTCTCAGACACGGCTTCNNTTATGCGGGCGGCCGGTCAGTTCCGACACCTTCTTCATTTGCGCTTCGACGATTTCGGGGACCGCCAGGTAATAGTTGTTTGCCGCTTCGCGGTTCTGGAAGAATACGTCCGGGTTTTGCGCCGTGCCCTGTTGATGCGGATGTTCCGGGTTCAACGCGCGGGCACGGAATGCCTTGATCTTGTCCCAAGCGACCAGCTTGGCCATGTCTTCATATTCGATTTGGTCGATCTTTTGCACTTCATGGCTGGTGCGGAAGCCATCAAAGAAATGGAGGAACGGCACGGATGATTCGATGGTGGCCAGATGCGCGACCAGCGCCATGTCTTCCGCTTCCTGAACGCTGGAGGAAGCAAGCATGGCAAAGCCCGTCTGACGGCACGCCATAACGTCGCTATGGTCACCGAAAATAGACAGGGCATGGGTCGCCAGCGTACGGGCGCTTACATGGAACACAGTGGGTAACAACTCACCTGCGATTTTGTACATGTTCGGGATCATCAGCAACAAGCCCTGAGACGCCGTGTATGTGGTCGTCATCGCGCCCGCGGCAAGAGAGCCGTGTACCGCGCCCGCTGCGCCCGCTTCGGATTGCATTTCCTGCACCAACACGGTTTGGCCGAATAGGTTTTTGCGCCCCTGCGCTGACCATTCATCAATGTACTCTGCCATCGTTGATGATGGGGTGATGGGGTAAATGGCTGCAACATCGCTAAACGCATATGCTACGTGACTTACAGCCCCGTTCCCATCAATGGTGAATTTTTGTGCCATGTTTGACCTCCTCAAGGGTTAATATAAGGCGGAAAGAGCGGACTCCTGTCCGCATATCGTAAAAATGGTTCGCCTTTGAACCACTTGATTATACAGTCATGTACCCCTTTCGTCAAGGCATTCACATAGTGTTTATGCCTGTCAGCACGGCATTTTTGCACATCTTTTTGCCGGACGCAGCGGTAAACGAGCAGGTTTTTGAACGAATTTCGAATTTGCATTATTGACAACCCCAGAGTGCCTGTGGTTTAATAATAGCCGTTCGCTTGTTTACTATCACTAAACTTTTTCTGCGGACAGTGACTGACGGCGGAGGGGGTACGCTAAATGGAAATGGGAAATCGCCTGCGCAGGCTGCGCTTGCAGCGTAGTTTGACGCAAGAGGAATTGGCGGACCGATGCGAACTGAGCAAAGGGTTCATTTCGCAAGTAGAGCGGGATCTGACTTCCCCCTCCATCGCGACGCTGGTGGATATGCTGGAATGCCTGGGAACGGATCTCAAGACCTTCTTTAGCGATGAACCTGAAAAAAGCGTGGTCTACGCCCGAACGGACATGTTCGAAAAGGAAGATCTTGACGGCCTGCGCGGTTCCATTTTGTGGCTGGTGCCCAACGCTCAGAAAAACATGATGGAACCTATCCTCGTAACCCTCGGGGAAAACGGCCGCACGCAAGAGACGCCGGCCCACGAAGGCGAAGAGTTTGGGTACGTACTAAAAGGCGCCATTATTCTCGTGGAAGGCAAGACGCGTTACCGCGTCAGCGCGGGCGGCAGTTTTTGCCTCCATCCGGGTGAGGAGCATTATGTTGAAAACGCCGGCAAGGCTGCGGCGCAGTTTCTCTGGGTTTCTACCCCGCCCACTTTTTAGCTTTCGGAGGCAAAAATGGACCAAACGCGCTTGATCACGCTGGAAAATGTATCCAAAGAATATGACGGCACTTTTGTGCTGAACGATATTGATTTGTATATCAGAAAGAATGAATTTTTGACGCTGCTGGGTCCTTCCGGCTGCGGCAAGACCACCACGCTGCGCATCATCGGCGGGTTTGAGTATCCGACCACCGGCAAAGTCATTTTTGATGGAAAGGATATTACAAACGATCCGCCTTATAAGCGCCGCGTTAACACGGTTTTCCAGAAGTACGCGCTGTTCCCGCACCTGAATGTGTTCGAAAATATCGCCTTTGGCCTGAAGATCGCCAAGAAGTCCAAGGAGGCTATCGCCGCTAAGGTGGACAAGACGTTGGAACTGCTCAACTTGCGCGGGTTTGACAAGCGTGCAGTGGATTCCCTGTCCGGCGGGCAACAGCAACGCGTTGCCATTGCCCGCGCGGTGGTCAACGAGCCGGAAGTGCTCCTGCTGGACGAACCCCTGGCGGCGCTGGACCTAAAGCTGCGCAAGGATATGCAGCTGGAACTAAAACGCATGCAGCAAGCACTGGGGATCACGTTCATTTTTGTCACGCACGACCAGGAGGAAGCGCTCACGATGTCCGACACCGTGGTCGTTATGAAGAGCGGTTACATCCAGCAGATCGGTACGCCCAAGCACATTTATGATGAACCCCAGAATGCCTATGTCGCCAATTTTATCGGCGAAAGCAATATCATAAGGGGTGTGATGGTGAAGGATGAGCTCGTGCACTTTTGCGGCGCGGACTTCAACTGCGTGGACTTTGGCTTTAAGAAGAATGAGGCGGTCGACGTACTGATCAGGCCGGAAGATGTTTACATTGTCGGCACGGATATCGGGCAGCTCATCGGGACGGTGCGCAGCGTACTGTTTAAGGGCGTTCACTACGAAATGATCATCCAAGCTGGCGGATTTGACTGGAAGGTGCACTCCACCACCATGGCACCCGTCGGCTCCAGAGCCGGTTTGTCTGTTGTTCCCTTCAATATCCATGTAATGCATGTGGAAGACGAGACTGTAATTACCCAGGAGGATCGTACGTGAGCAGCCTCAATATGCCGCAGTGGGGCGTTTGGCTTTTCGCGCTGGGACTGGGCGGGGCCATCATCTTTCTGGGGATGTCCATTCGCCGTCACCACGGCGTCCATAGGTCTCTCTTTTCGTGGCCGTATTCCCTGTGGATCGCCGTGTTCACGGTGGTGCCGCTGTTTTTGGTCGCCTTTTATGCGTTTACCGACAAAGCCGGGCAGCTGACGTTGGAGAATTTCGCCAATTTCTGGGACAGCAACCGTGAAATGAAGCAGCAGTTGATCGCCATGGGGTATGACCCGATCG
The DNA here is from genome assembly GCA_001513425.1 of Clostridiales bacterium DTU024. Lineage (GTDB taxonomy): Bacteria > Bacillota > Clostridia > Christensenellales > Aristaeellaceae > DTU024. The sequence continues at coordinate 13,796 of LFTR01000045.1, read as the reverse complement.
TTATGGGAATGGGGGAGCGCGGAACGGTCAACGTGGATACGCTGGTGTATTCATTGTGGATGGCGCTTATGTGCACAGGCATCTGTTTTGTGATCGGCTATCCCGCAGCGCTGTTTATTTCCGAAAGAGAATTCAAGCTGGGCCCGACCTTGATCGTTCTTTTCATTATTCCCATGTGGATGAACTTCCTGTTGCGCACGGTTGCCTGGATGACGCTGCTGGAGGACAATGGTCTTATAAATACGCTGCTGCAAAGAATGGGATTGGGACGCGTGCGGCTGATGTACAATTCGCAGGCAGTATTATTGGGTATGGTTTACAACTACTTGCCCTTTATGGTGTTTCCTGTATACAACGCGCTTTCCCGGCAAGACTACAAGCTGTCAGAGGCAGCGATGGATCTGGGTGCGGACAAGTGGCGCACTTTTTCCCGCGTCACTTTTCCGCTGAGCCTCCCGGGGATTGTGTCAGGCATCACCATGGTGTTTATGCCTTCAGTTACCACGTTCTTCATTCCTCGCGCGCTGGGCGGCGGCAATACGGAAATGTTTGGTGACCTGATTGAGCGCACATTTCTCACGGCGGACAACTGGAATGTGGGAAGCGCGCTGTCACTTATCATGATGCTGCTGATCCTTTTGAGCATGGGCTTGCTGCGCAAAGTTGATCCGGAAGGGGAAGGGGGGAGCCTGCTGTGATCAAGTTCTTGAAGAGGTTCTACCTTGTTATCGTCCTGCTGTTTTTGTACTTGCCTATCGCGGTACTGATCATCCAGTCCTTCAACGCCGGCGTCAGCCGCGCCAAATGGGAAGGGTTTTCACTCAAGTGGTATCAGGAGCTGCTCCAAAGTCCCACCATCATGGAAGCGCTTTATGTTACATTCACGATCGCCATCATCGCGTCCATTGCCAGTACTATTCTTGGCACGCTTGCCGCCATCGGCATCCACGCCATGAGCCGCCGCCCGCAAGCCGCCATGATGACCATGACCAATATCCCCATGACCATGCCGGATATCGTTACGGGCATTTCGCTGATGCTGCTTTTCATCTTTACCAGAGTGGAACGCGGGTATTTCACCATGCTGTTGGCGCACATCACTTTTGACACGCCCTATGTTATTTTGTCCGTATTGCCCAAGCTGCGCGAGATGAACCGTCACAGCTATGAAGCGGCGCTGGATCTTGGCGCGACACCCGGCTACGCCCTGCGCCGCGTCATTTTACCTTCGGTGCGCCCGGGCATCATTACCGGCGCGCTGCTGGCCTTTACTTTGTCTCTGGATGACTTTACGATCAGCTATTTCACGACCAGCCCCCTTGTCCAGAACCTGTCGACTCTCATCTATTCGGAAACCCGAAAAGGAGTCAAACCCACCATGAATGCGCTCAGTGCGCTGATGTTCGTGGCACTTCTTATCCTGTTGCTCGCGGTTAACTACCGCTCGACAAAAACAAGCGAAGCAAAATAATTATTGGAGGAACATCTATGAAAAAAGCCCTTGCCTTGTTGCTGTCCCTGATGCTTCTAATGATCGCACTGCCCGTCGCGTTGGCGGAAGAAGTCGTCAATGTGTATAACTGGGAAGACTACATCTCTGAAGAAGCGCTGGAAATGTTCAGCGAAGAAACGGGCATTGCCGTCAATTACATGCGCTTCACCACCAATGAAGATATGCTGGTGCAGCTTAGAACGTCCACCGGCGCGTTTGACGTGGTTTTTCCCTCTGATTACGTCATCGAACGCCTGATCGCGGAAGACCTGCTGGCACCCATCAACTTCGACAACGTGCCCAACAGTGTCAATACCGTGGATTGGCTGAGCAACCCTGCCTATGATCCCGACAGCCTGTACTCCGTTCCTTACATGTGGGGTACGGTGGGCATTTTGTATGACACAACACGCGTCAACAGTCCCATTGATTCATGGGGCGCTTTATTCAGTGGTGAATATAAGGGCGAGGTGTTCATGCTGGATTCTATCCGCGATACCATGGGCCTGGCGCTCAAGTACCTGGGCTATTCCATGAACACGCGGGATCCCGCCGCCCTTCGGGAAGCTACGGATCTGCTTATCAAACAAAAGCAGGACGGCGTTGTAAAAGCTTATCAAGTGGACGAAACCAAGGACAAGATGGTGGCATCCGAAGCCATTTTGGCCGTTGCGTGGTCGGGCGACGCGCAGTACGCCATCAACCTTAATGAAAACCTAAGTTATGTCGTTCCCAAGGAAGGCAGCAATGTGTGGGTCGATGCGATGGTAATCCCTGTCACGGCCAAAAACAAGGAAAACGCCGAAAAGTTTATCAATTTCATGTCGCGGCCGGACATCGCCCAACTCAACTGTGAGTACATAGAGTATTCTTCCCCCAACCAAGCGGCCATTGAACTGATGGGCGAAGAATATCAAACCAACCCCAACCTCAATCCGCCTCAGGAGATCATCGATAATTGTGAATTTTTCAACGATATCAATGATTTCCTGACGATCTACAACACGCTCTGGGCACAGGTCAAGAACGCTAAATAAACGTCTCACCGCATCAAAAAACCGGCTTCCCCAAGGAGGCCGGTTTTTGCTCTCAAGTACTCAGCAGCCCGATATGCGCGAGTAGTTGGGTGCTTCTTTGGTGATATAGATATCATGCGGATGGCTCTCCTGCAACCCCGCGGCGGTGATGCGGATGAACTCACCGTTTTGCTGCAAGTCGCTGATGCTGGCTGCGCCGCAATAACCCATGGCGGAACGCAGGCCGCCCATCATTTGGTAGACTGTATCTGATAAAGTGCCTTTGAATGGCACGCGGCCTTCCACGCCTTCAGGCACCAGTTTTTTCGCGTCCTCCTGGAAATACCGATCGCCTGAGCCGTTTGCCTGCGACATGGCTGCCATGGACCCCATGCCCCTGTATACCTTGAAAGAGCGCCCCTGATAGATCTCCATCTCTCCCGGGCTTTCTTCCGTCCCCGCCAGCAGGCTGCCAAGCATAACAGCGGCTGCCCCGGCGGCTATGGCCTTGGCTACATCACCTGAATACTTGATACCGCCATCAGCAATGACGTTGATGCCCCGCTTGGCGGCTTCATTGGCACAATCCGAAATGGCCGTAATCTGTGGTACGCCGATGCCCGCGACGACCCGCGTGGTGCATATGGAACCCGGACCGATACCTACTTTCACGCAGTCCGCTCCGGCGCTGACAAGATCCTTGGTCGCTCCGGGCGTCGCTACGTTGCCCGCAAACAGCGTGATGTCCGGATATGCCTTGCGGATAGCTTCCACCATTTTCAAAACGCCCAAGCTGTGGCCGTGCGCTGTGTCGACCGAGATGATGTCCACTTTGCTCTTGACCAGAGCCGCCACACGTTCCAGGGTATCACCGGTTACACCGACCGCCGCCGCGCACAAGAGCCGCCCGTTTTTGTCTTTAGCGCTGTTGGGGTACTTGATATTCTTTTCGATATCTTTGATGGTAATAAGGCCCCGCAGATGGAAGCTGCTGTCCACCAGGGGCAGCTTTTCAATGCGGTGCGCCGCCAGAATTTCCTTAGCTGCGTTGAGTGTGATGCCCTCGGCCGCGGTGATCAGGTTCTTGGTTGTCATTACTTCGTGGATCGGGCGTGTGTCGTCTTCCTCAAAGCGCAGATCCCGGTTGGTGAGGATACCCACCAACACGTTGTTTTCATCCGTAATAGGAACACCGCTTATGTGGTAGCGCGCCATTAGTTCCTTGGCGTCCGATACCAGATGCTGCGGCGATAGGAAGAAGGGGTCGGTAATAATGCCATGTTCGCTCCGCTTGACCTTGTCCACCTGGCCGGATTGCTCCGGGATCGACATGTTCTTGTGGATGAAGCCCACGCCGCCTTCCCTGGCGACGGCGATACCCATGCGCGAATCGGTCACCGTATCCATGGCGGCGCTCATCACGGGGATATTCAGTTTGATGTCGGGCGTCAGCTTCACAGACAAATCGACGTCCTTTGGCAGCACACCGCTTTTTTGCGGTACCAACAGGACGTCGTCAAACGTAAGACCTTCGCGGATATTTTCTTGTAACATGGCATTCCCTCCCTGACGCTTTTTGCTATTGTATCGGGAAGGGCTATTGATGTCAACCGGCTTTACGGTCGCCTTTTTGCCTCAGAAAAGGCAAATACTGTCCCATATTTCGCCATGCATACTGGAAAAGCGCGGCGATGGACAAGGCAATGCCGATCCACAAGAGAATCAGATGCAGCGGCAGTCCCATGGCAGCGAAGCGCTCGTGGAAAAAACACATAACCAGAGCAATGACAATAATGAACTGCGCCACTTTGCCAAGCATCATGCTGTATACAACCTTATTCTTCTTGAGCAAAAACGCGCCTCCCGCAATGAGCAGAGCGTCCTTGAGGATGACGAGCAGTATGGCGGCAAAAGGGACGATGCCCTTGAGCAGCATGCCGATCATCAGGCTCAGGATCATCAGTTTGTCCGCCAGGGGGTCCATCAACTTGCCAAAATCGGTAATTTGGTTATACTTCCTGGCGATGTAGCCATCTACAAGATCGGTGATACTGGCTGAAACATAAACGATAAGCGCCGCTGTCATCCTGTTTTGCGCCATAAACAGCACAAATACCGGGATCAGCAGCAGGCGAATCAGGGTCAAAGTATTGGGGACGTTCCATACCATTTTGAACTCGCGCTTCATGCAATCCCTCCTACACACTCGCGCCATTATAGCACAAGGGCGCGGCAATTGAACAGCACCGCGCCTAAAAAAGGCGATGGTTTACGGGATTATTTGATGATAAACCCGTCGCGGTCGTCCGTATCCACTGTGAGGGTATCGCCCAACTGCACTTTGCCTTCCACCAGGGTTCTTGCGATCAATGTTTCGATCTTGCTTTGCAGCAGGCGTTTCATGGGCCGCGCGCCGTAGCTGACATCGTATCCCTGCGCCATCATGCGGTCGACGGCGGCATCCGTCAGGCGGAGCGTCAGATCCTTTTGCGCTAAACGGCTTTGCAGGCGACGGAGCAGCAGGTCGATAATGCTGCGAACGTCATCGTGGGAAAGTGACGTAAAGAAGATAGTATCATCAATGCGGTTGAGGAATTCCGGCCTGAAGGTGCTCGAAAGCTGCTTTTGTACCTGTTGCCTGGCATTGTTTGACACCGTACCATCCGGCTGCATCCCCTCCAGTATTTGAAGCGAACCCAGGTTGCTGGTCATAATGAGGACGGTATTTGTGAAGTCTACCGTTCTGCCTTGGCTGTCGGTAATGCGCCCATCGTCCAGTATCTGCAGCAGGATATTGAAAACATCCGGGTGCGCCTTTTCGATTTCGTCAAACAAGACGACAGCGTAGGGCTTGCGGCGCACGGCCTCGGTGAGTTGGCCGCCTTCTTCATACCCCACATAACCGGGCGGGGCACCGACAAGACGGCTGACGGAGAACTTTTCCATGTATTCGGTCATGTCGATGCGGATGAGCATTTTTTCATCGTCAAAAAGCGACTCTGCCAATGCTTTCGCCAGTTCCGTCTTGCCCACGCCCGTAGGTCCAAGAAACAGGAAACTGCCGATGGGGCGGCGTTCATCCGCAATGCCTGCCCGCGAGCGCAAGATCGCTTCGCTGACCAATTGCACTGCTTCATCCTGCCCGACAACGCGCGTGTGAAGCTCTTCGGGCAGTCTGAGCAGCTTTTCGCGGTCGCTTGCCATCAGCTTGCTGACCGGGATCCCTGTCCAGCGTCCTACGATGCGGGCGATTTCTTCCTCAGTCACTTTGTCGCGCAGAAACGTGGCCTTTTCCTGGCCTGCGGCGTTGCTTTCTTCCTCCTCCAATTCCCTTTGGAGCCGGGGGAGGGTGCCGTACTTGAGTTCCGCTGCCGTGTTCAGGTCATAGTTGCGCTCTGCCTTGGCAATTTCCCCATTGAGACGTTCCAGGTCTTCGCGCAGTTTTTGCACGCGCGAAATAGCGTTCTTTTCGTTGTCCCACTTGGTGTTCATTTGCGCGAACTCTGCGCGCAAATCGCCAAGCTCTATCTGCAGATCCTTCAGGCGGGATTTGGAAAGCTTGTCGTCTTCTTTCTTGAGTGCTGCTTCCTCGATTTCCAACTGCATGATTTTTCTGCGCACTTCGTCCAGTTCCGTCGGCATGGAGTCCATCTCAGTGCGGATCATCGCGCACGCTTCGTCTACCAGGTCGATCGCTTTATCAGGCAAGAAACGGTCGGTAATGTAACGGCGCGATAACATGGCCGCGGCGATGAGGGCATTATCCTGGATTTTGACGCCATGGAATACCTCGTAGCGTTCACGCAGCCCGCGCAGGATGGAAATAGTGTCTTCCACCGTGGGTTCCAACACCATGACAGGTTGGAAACGCCTTTCCAGCGCCGCGTCCTTTTCGATGTATTTGCGGTATTCGTCCAAGGTCGTTGCGCCTATGCAGTGCAATTCGCCTCTTGCCAGCATGGGCTTGAGCAGATTGCCGGCATCCATACTGCCTTCGGCTTTCCCCGCGCCCACGATATTGTGGAGTTCATCGATAAACAGCAGGACCTGGCCGTCGCTCTTTTTGACCTCCGCCAACACTGCCTTAAGTCGTTCCTCAAATTCGCCGCGGAATTTCGCGCCGGCAACCAGGGATCCCATGTCCAATGAAATGATGCTGCGGTTTTTCAAGTTATCCGGAACGTCGCCGCGCACTATGCGCTGCGCCAATCCCTCAGCAATGGCGGTTTTGCCTACGCCGGGCTCACCGATTAGTACCGGATTGTTTTTGGTTTTGCGACTCAGTATCCTAACCACGTCCCGTATTTCATTATCGCGGCCGATCACAGGGTCAAGCTTCTGCTGTCTGGCCAATTGTGTAAGGTCGGTGCCGTACTTTGTAAGGGCGTCATAGGTTTCTTCCGGATTGTCGCTGGTGACCCGCGTCGCCCCGCGCACGTCCGATAAGGCACGCAGAAAGTCGTTATGGTTGACGCCAAATGAAGATAGCAGGGTTTTGGTTACAGCGTCCCCTGACTTAAGCAGCGCCAGAAAAAGATGCTCAACGGAGATGTACTCGTCCTTCATGTGTTCGGCAGTATTTGCGGCTTCTCTGAGTGCCTTGTCCATTTCTTGCGAAACATAAATTTTGCCCGCTTCCTGAACCGAGCCGCGCACGCGGGGGAGCTTTTCAACTTCTTTGAGTGTGCTTTGGTACATTCCCAAGGCATCTTTTCCCATCTTGTTCATCAGCTGGGGGATCAGGCTTTCCGGCGCTTCAAGCAAAGCTGTCAACAGGTGTACCTGTTCCAGCGTCTGGTTGAAGTATTCGCTTGCTATCGCCTGGGCGCGCTGCAAGCTTTCCATGCTCTTTTGCGTATATTGATTTTGGTTCATCTGTGTGTGTTTCCTCCTTATGCCAAAAGATATCTGACCATCTTTGACCATCACAATTATACCACTATGGGCAATACTGTCAAGCAAATTCCTTTAGGGACAGGCATATTTCCGGATATCTTTGCGGAACATGCTTTCCTTGCCACTTAAGGGTGCATTTGATATAATCTTTGGCAGCAGGAAGGGGGCGACACCTTGCCAAACTGGTTTGAACGCAAGCGGACCATTGTTTCCATAGTACTGCTGATGGTCCTTGCTTTTTTGATGTCGCGCTTCGAAGGCGTTATGGATGTGATCGGCAAGCTGCTTGCAATCCTGTCGCCCTTCATTATAGGTACCGTTATCGCGCTGCTGGTTAATTTGCCTATGCGCTTTCTTGAAAGGCACCTGAAGTTCTTTAACAGGAACCATGTGCTCCGCCGCATTCGGCGGCCTGTTTGCCTTCTGCTTTCGGTGCTGTTTGTGGCGGCAATCGTTTTTCTGATTATGCTGGTCATCATTCCGGAGGTCGTGGCCGCCGTGGAAAATACAGTGCGTGTTTTGCCCGGAGCCATCAAGCAGGCGGTCGACTGGATCAACAGCCTGGGACTCACCCTGCGTTCGAACCTCAACCTCACTGTTCCGACTGAAACGGATGTACAGGGTCAAATCGAGGACATCTATAATTTTCTGGTGGGTGGCATCATGGGTTCCACTGCCATCATACAATCTGCCGCCAACTGGGTTATGAATACTGTCATCGGTTTCATTTTTGCTATCTATCTGTTGGCGTCCAAAGAGAGGCTGATGGCGCAGTTTCGAAGCCTTACTACGGCATACCTGAAGCGCCCCACGGCAGATCGCGTGCAGAAGGTGTTTCATTTGTCCGTCGATATATTTTCGGACTTCATCAGCGGGCAATGTTTGCAGGCGCTGTCTTCTGCGCTGCTCACATGGGGGTTCCTGGCATTGTTTGGTATCCCATATGCCGTGCTTATAAGCCTGCTCGTTTTTATCACGGCTTTTATACCCATTTTTGGTCCGTACATATCCGGGGCCCTGGGCATTATACTGGTTTATTCTCAGGATGCTGCGCTCATCTGGTGGTTTTTACTCATCTTCTTTATCGTTCAGCAGGTGTCGGGTTCGCTCATATATCCGCGCATCATGGCAAGCGCAATCGACCTTCCATCCATTTGGGTGCTGGTTTCGGTCACAGTGGGCGGCGGGTTGATGGGCTTGGCGGGCATACTGTTTTTTATCCCCTTTACCGCTGTCCTTTACAATTTGCTGGGGGAGGACGTTGCACGCCGCCACGCACTGAAAAATCAGACACCGGATATGCGCCATGCCTGACATCCGGTTTGATGATGTAACTAAAGAATTTGACGAAGCGCAAGGCCTATTCCATGTGAGTTTTCAGGTGGAGGAGGGGCAGGCGTTTGCTGTTTTGGGCACGCAGGGAGCCGGAAAGAGTACCATTGCATCGTTGCTTATGGGCCTTATACTATCGGATGAGGGCAAGTGTGAAGTGCGGGGATTCGACTGCTTTTTACATCGCAAAGATGTGCATAAACTGGTCGGGTTCACTCCCGCTTTGGCAGCTTTTCCGCCTGAAGTCAATGGCGAGTACTACATGCGCATGCTGTCGGAGCGTCACGGGGGCATCAGCGAAAAACGCGTTCAAAGCCTGATGGAAAAGCTGGATATCAACCCCATGGGGCCATTTGGACGCATGACCATGGAAAACCGCCGCAAGATGGCGCTGCTTTTTGGACTGATGTATGATTCGCCCATCCTGGTGCTGGATGAGCCCTATGCCAGCCTGCAAGTCTTTGCACGCAACGCGCTGACGGATCTGCTTGAGGAAGAAAAAAAGAGCGGCAAAACCATCCTCATCCTCACCCACGTCCTGCAGCAGGCGCAAAGGCTGTGTGACAGAATGGCCATTCTTCGCAAAGGCCGCGTTGTGGTAGAGCAAAGCGCACAGCAAATGCAGTTCTCTCGCCAAAAAGTATACCATGTGACTTTTGAAACCCCTGAAGAAGCGGCCCGATTTTCGCAGGAGTGGGAGAAGGGCGTGGAATTGGTCGGTGCGCGCGCCATAATTGCCATCCCCGGCAGTCCGCAGATGCTTATCAAGACCTTGGCGCGCTACGATGTAAAGGATCTGGTCGGCGGGCGTGATCAGAGCGAAGAATCGTTCCTGCATGATTGGGGGAATGAAATGCTGTGATGCGTTTTTTCCGTTATCGTTTCAGTCGCCAAAGGGGCCTGCTTATTGCGCTGATTCTCTTATCCATTTTGTCGGTGTTGGGTGCGGCGGCTCTGTATGCGCCGCCTGCTGAGGGCACGCAACAGGACATTGAAGTGTTTCGAGCGCAGTTTCCGCTTTTGGCAAGGCTGCTTAATATGCGTGTCAGCCCGCGTGCGCATGAGTTTTTGGTGTCTTTGCTCTTTGGTCTGCTGCTGCCGGTCGTCTCCATCTCCTTTGGCTTTCTTTCGGTGAGAAGACTTCAGCTGATGCCCCTGTCAACGGGCGAAATGACTTGGTTTTTGTTGTCGCCCCGCTCCCGCGCCGTTATTCCCATGACGCACTTTGCCGCCGGCCTCCTGGGTCTTTTGCTGCAATACGCCATAATTGCGCTGACTGCCTGGCTGGCGCGGTTCATATGGCCTTTGTGGTCGCCCGACGTGACCGCGGTGATCCGCACATGCCTGGGTGCAGCACTGATGTCGTCGCTGCCTCTTGGCGCGGCCGTATACTTTGGCTGCACGACCAAAACCGGCAAATTGTCTCCCTGGCTGCACATTTTGACTGTGCTGTTCCTGGCGATCCGCATGATGGCCAATTTGCGTGGTCCGTGGGATTATCTGCGCTATTTGACGCCCTTCAGCTTGTTCGATGCGTGGGGAGTGCTGGCGGCCGGCCACAAGGCGGTCTTGCTTAGCTTTATCCCATTGATGATGGGTACGCTGCTGGCGCTGATCGGCGCACTGCGCTTTTGTTCCCGTGAGATTGATATCGGAGAAATGAGGGAATGATATGAAAACACGCTTTACCATTCATCCTTGGAAAGTGATCGAAAATGAGCTGGATCCCAAGGATCTGCGCTTCAGTGAAAGCATCATGTCTTTGGGCAACGGGGCCATGGGGATGCGCGGGAATTTTGAGGAAGATTATTCCGGGGACACACACAGGGGCGCTTACATCGGCGGTGTATGGTTCCCTGATAAAACGCGCGTTGGATGGTGGAAAAACGGCTATCCCGACTATTTCGGCAAGGTTATCAACGCGGTCAACCTCATGGGACTGCGCGTCAAAGTGAACGACACTTATCTGGATGCGGCAAAACTGCCCGTTCAGTATTTCCACAGGGAGCTGGACATGCAAAACGGCCTGCTGCAGAGGCAAATGCGGCTTCAAACCAACGACGGCGCGGTGGACATCGTGGCAGAGCGCTTTGTGTCCATGGCGGCAAAGCAGCTGCTGGCCATCCGCTATACTGTTACGCCATATTTTGACGCCGACATTCAGATAGAACAGTACTTGGACGGCAACATACATAATGAAGACAGCAACTATGATGAGAAGTTCTGGGTTCACCGGCGCAGCTTTGTGAAGGATGACATGGCCTTGGTGCTGTCCAAAACAAAGGAAAATCCTTTTGGTACGCCGCGCTTTACTGTAGGTGCCGCCGCGGGTGGTCTGGGCAATATGACAAAAGCGGCACAGAGTTCCCTGGAAGGCTTTGCTTCAGTCACTTATGAGGCCGCCGCAAAGGCCGGCGATACGGTTGCGCTTGACAAGCTGGTCGCCGTGGCGACCGATCGTGACATGCCCGAAGATCAAGTCGAAAAGCATGCGCTCCGCTTGTTGAGCCTCTACATGCGCGAAGGCTACGATGCACTCAAGAAGCAGCACGTATTGGCTTGGGAACACAAATGGGAAACAAGCGATGTGCAGATCGAGGGTGATGATGAAGCACAGCAGGGCATTCGTTTTAATCTGTTCCATCTGCTCTCCACCTACACGGGGGAAGACGCGCGGCTTAACATCGGACCTAAAGGCTTCACCGGCGAAAAGTATGGCGGTGCGACCTATTGGGATACTGAAGCGTTCTGCTTTCCCGTCTACATGGCCATATCCGGGGAGCAAGTCGCCAAGCAACTGCTTCTCTACCGCCACCGTCAATTGCCACAGGCGTTTGAAAACGCCCGTCGTTTGGGACTGCCGGGGGCACTGTACCCCATGGTGACCTTCACCGGCATCGAATGCCATAATGAGTGGGAGATCACTTTTGAAGAGATCCACCGCAACGGGGCGATCGCCTTCGCTATTTTCAATTATGTCGCTTATGCGGCCGATTTCTCCTACCTCAAAAACGAAGGTTTGGATGTGCTCACCGGCATCGCCCGCTTCTGGGCGGGGCGCGTCCACTGGCAAAAGAGCAAAAACCTATACATGATCCATGGCGTAACCGGTCCCAACGAGTACGAGAACAACGTTAGCAACAACTGGTATACCAACCGCATCGCGGCGTGGTGCCTCTCATTCCTGTGTCAGGCAGCGGGGCTGTGCGACCGGGAAAGACTGGACAAGCTCAACCTAACAAGCGAAGAGCTGGAGCTTTTTCGTCATATAGCTGATAACATGTATTATCCGGTGGACGAAGAAACGGGGATATTTGTGCAGCAGGATACCTTCCTGGATAAAGACCTGCAGCCCGCTTCTGAGCTGCCTCGGGAAGACCGCCCCCTTAACCACCACTGGTCGTGGGATCGTATCTTGCGCTCCTGCTATTTAAAACAAGCCGATGTCCTGCAGGGTCTTTATACATTGGGGCATCTGTACGATACGGATACGAAGCGTCTCAATTTCGATTTCTATGAGCCCATGACCGTTCACGAAAGCAGCCTGTCGCCCTGCGTACACGCGGTGCTGGCGGCGGAAATCGGGTATGAAGCCAAAGCGGTCGAGATGTATCATCGCACGGCCAGGTTGGATCTGGATAATGTCAACCATGATACAGCCGACGGATTGCATGTCACCAGCATGTCAGGCTCCTGGCTGGCGATCGCGCAAGGCTTCGCGGGCATGCGCACGGCGGAAGGACTGAGCTTTTCGCCGATGCTGCCCGCAAACTGGGTAAGTTACGCGTTCCGCTTCATTTACCGCGAGCGCGTGATACGCGTTAAGGTGACGGAGGATAAGGTCGTCTTCTATCTGGAGAGGGGCAATCACTTCGGGCTGAAAGTCTACGGGCAAGACGAGATCCTCGAAGACAAACTCACCATTTTGAGGAGGAGCGCATGAAAAAGCTATTTGTCAGCGCGGATATCGAAGGAACTGCAGGCATACTTTCCTGGCGCGAAACCGATAAGAACATGCCGGATTATGCATATTTTGCCGAGCAGATGACCCGCGAAGCGGCGGCAGCGTGCGAAGGTGCCCGTGCAGCGGGCTATGAAGACATCCTGCTGCGCGACGCACACGACAGTGCCCGCAATCTAATGATGGATAAATTGCCCGAGTACGTTCGCATTTTGCGCGGCTGGGCGCGGCATCCCTATTGCATGATGTTCGGGCTGGACAGCAGTTTTAGCGGCGTAGTGTTCACGGGTTATCATTCGGCGGGGGGTTGGGACACCAATCCTTTGGCGCACACGATGTCCACCACGTTGGCACAAATCACAGTCAACGGTGAAATCGCCAGCGAACTGATGCTCAATGCCATGACAGCCGCTTTGGAAGGTGTTCCGGTGTTTGCCTTGACGGGCGATGAAGGGATTTGCCGATGGATGCAAAGAGTATCGCCGGGCACCGCAGTGGTGCCTGTCAGTCGTGGTGTAGGCGCGGCGTCTCTCTCGCTGCACCCCATGGAAGCGGTGCGCCGCATCAGGGAAACGGTGCAAGAAGCCGTTACTTACAAAAAAGAAGACTGCCTGTTCCC
>LFTR01000045.1:0-350 GCA_001513425.1 Clostridiales bacterium DTU024 | reverse complement strand
TGGATCATAGGATAATAATTTCGTTCATTCCAGGTTTGTTCTTGTTGTTCTTTGGACGCATCGTTCCCTGCGGAGCGCTCAGCACCGATACCATGCAGATGCTGGGCATCGGTGCTGGCGCGGTGGTGATGTGGTAGTTCGTGGGTATCGATTGGCCAAGCTTTGCGGTGCTTATTGCCCTTTGTTTTCTGCCGCAGGCCGGAATGATGCGGTAATCGTCGCGTCCTTTGGCAACAGTACCATCTCTTTCCTCATTTTTTGTTTTGTATTCGCCTACGCGCTGGATGCGATGGGTTTTCTCGGGCGCTGTGACCTATGGTTCATTTCCGGTCTTGTTGCGAGGAGAAGCC
>LFTR01000081.1:12581-33459 GCA_001513425.1 Clostridiales bacterium DTU024 | reverse complement strand
GCTCCAGAAGCCAACATTCCTCATTTCGGGCAACCATGACAGCGCCGAACAGATCGCCTACTGCCACCAAGTGCTCAAAGGCAGCGGCATTTACGTGTCGCCTGCGTTTGATGGCAGGGTTGAACCGCATACACTTTTTGACGCGCATGGGCCCGTCACCCTGTGGCTGCTGCCGTACATCAAGCCCTACCTCGTTCGGCAGTTGCTTGATGATGAAAGTATCCACACCTACAACGATGCGGTGTTCGCCGTACTATCCAAATTGCCGATAAACAAAGCCGCGCGCAATATTTTGCTCATGCACCAGTTTGTGGCGGGCAGTGAAACATCCCAATCTGAAGAATTGAGCGTCGGCGGCCTGGACAGCATCAATCCCGGCATGCTGGAAGTCTTCGACTATGTGGCACTGGGCCATTTGCACAAGCCGCAGCGCATCCACCGCGATCACATCCGCTATAGCGGATCCCCTCTCAAGTATTCTTTATCCGAAGAAAACCACATAAAAGGCGCGCTGATGATTACCTTGGAAGAAAAAGGCAGCGTAGGGTTTGAACTGTTGCCCTTTGAGCCTTTACACGATATGCGCACCATCAGGGGAACACTTAACGACTTGGTCACGCGAGGTGACAGTGAAGACTACGTTTATGCGGAGCTGAGTGATGATGTGCCGCCTTTTGATCCTTATGGCGCGCTGAAAAGCAAATACCCCAACTGTATCGGCTTCACATTCGCCGGCTCGCAGGACGATCCGTTGAGAGAAAAGGAAGCATGGGAGCAATTTGACGACAGCAAGACCACTATGGATCACTTTATCACATTCTACATGAAGCAGCACGGCGGCGAAGCACCGGGCAGCGCGCACGTGCTATTGCTCAAAAAGGCCATTGAGGAAGCGGAGGAATACCATGCGGCCCCTTAAACTGACCATGTGCGGCTTTGGCCCCTATGCGCAGGAAGAGACGATTGATTTTGCGCCCTTTGGCGCCAACGCCCTGTTCCTTGTAACCGGCGATACAGGCAGTGGCAAAACCAGCATTTTTGATGCTATTTCGTTTGCCCTGTACGGCGAAGCGTCGGGTGGGAAAGCCCGGCGGGAGAGCAAGTCTTTTCGCAGCCACCATGCCGCCAACGACACAGAAACCTACGTAGAATTATCATTCAAGCACGGAAATGACGAATATACCATTTTCAGGGCTCCCGAATACGAACGCGAAAAAAAGCGCGGCGGCGGCGTAACAAAGCAGGCCGCAAAGGCGGAGTTCTTGAAAAGTGACGGCTCTATCCGCGAGTCCGGCATCACCAATGTGGACAGGCGCGTCGTAGAGCTGCTGGGGCTGAGCGAAACGCAGTTTTCGCAGACCGCGATGATCGCCCAGGGCGATTTTCTCAAAATCCTCCATGCGGGGAGCAATGAGCGCATCGTGCTTTTCAGGCAAGTGTTCGGTACCGAAAAGTACGATACGATCACGAAAAAACTGAAAGACTATAACGATGCCGCCAGATGGCGGTGGGATAAGGCGCAGGAAGCGTTCCAGCGGCTTTGTTCGCTCATCCTGATTAGCGAAACGGATGCCGCCTATGAGGAGCTGGTGCCGCTCCTGGGTCAGCCGGACCGCGCGGAAGAACTGCTGCGTTTGCTTAAAGCGCAATCAGAGCAGGATGCGCTGACTCTACGGGATAAAGAAAACAGACTGAAGCTGTTGCGCGACGAGGATACGCAGCGCGCCATACAGTTGAGCCGCGCGCGGCAGCACAACAACGATGTCGACGCCCTTCAAAGCACCCGAAAGATGCTCAAGTCGCTGCAGACACAATCAGAGCACATCGATCTATTGCGCCGCGAGATCGTTTTGGCGGGACAGGCTCGGGAAGTGCTGCTGACAGAGCAGCGTTACACGGCGGTTGGAAAGGAACTATCCGCGAAAAAAGACGAACTTGATGCCGGTCTGGCACAAGAAGAAAAATATGCCGCACTTGCGAAAGCAAGCCTTGAAAAGTTGAACATCGCAACAGAAAATAACCGGGAAAGAGAACAGCTTTTGCTTTCTTCCGATACCGCCAGCACGCTTTCGCTTAAAGCAGATCACGGGCGCAAGCTTGATAAAGATCACGGGCTTAAGGAAAAGGAATTCCTTGACGCAAAAGAAATGGCCAAGGCTGCCGAACGCAGTTACCTTAAGCAGCAAGAACTGTACTTGATGGATCAGGCAGGAATCCTGGCTGACCAGCTTGTCGACGGAAGGCCCTGCCCTGTGTGCGGCGCCACGATTCACCCTTCCCCCGCTCCGCACCAAGAGGGAGCACCCGACAAGCTTTCGGTTGAGCTGTTGAAAAATAACTGGGATCGCTTGAGCAGCAAGCTGCAGGTCGCCGCCACGCAAGCGGGAACCGCCCGGCGGGTTTTCAATGATGCCATGGCGGAACTTAGGCTAAGTCTTCCCCCGGAAACCGGGGAGCTGACGCTTGACCAAATGGAGGAGCACTTTCGAAAAAGTGCAGAAGAGCTTGCCGCCAAAGCCCGGGATCTGAAGGCAGCATTCGAGGATGCGTCGCGTGAACACACGGCTAACGACAAATTGTGGACGCAGCGGTCATCTGCCGATGCCGTTTTGAAAGATGACTGTGCGCGGCTGGCAGAAGACTTGATCCTGGCGAAAAGCGCTTTTGAAGGTGCGCTGTCAAGCCAAGGCTTTTGCAATGAAGCGGAATATATGAAAGCCAAAGGCTTGATACCGTCGCAGAGAAATAAAGACGCGCAAGTACGCGAACACGAAAATAGGGAAAATGCAGCAATGGCCGGCATCAGCGATTTGCTCGTCCGGCTTGATGGCCGCTTTGAAAAAGAAGATACCGAGGCTCTGAGCACGGCGGCGGGCATTGCCCGGGCTGAAATCGCCTCCCTTGAAGATGCGGAAAGGGCGCAGAGGCGTAAAGTTGAAACCAACGAGCAAACTGCCCGAGAGTTGGAAAAAAACATTAGGGAACTTAGCGAGACTCTTAGGGAACGCGCAACCACAGACGACGTTTACCGCACCGCCAGCGGGCAACTGGCGGGGGTGCCTCAGAAAACCAAGTTTGAAACCTATATCTTGCAGTACTACTTCCGCATGGTTCTGGAACGCGCTAACGCGCGGCTGGAGGACATGAGCGGAAAAAAGTACCGCCTCTTGTCGCGTGAAGAGGGCGCCGGCCAGCAAAGCGGTCTGGAACTGGACGTGTTTGACTTTACGACCGGCCGCGCTCGGGACGTAAAAACGCTGTCAGGCGGAGAGTCGTTCATCGCGTCGTTGGCGCTGGCGCTGGGTTTTGCCGACACTGTCCAGGCACAAAACGGCAGCGCCGCGTTGGATACCATGATGATCGACGAGGGCTTCGGCACGCTGGATGATGAAACACTAAACGCCGCCATTCGCGTGCTGAGCGATTTGGCGCAAGGACAGCGTCTGGTGGGCATCATCTCACATGTGGAACAGCTTAAGGGCCGCATTGACCGCCAAATTATCGTTGAAAAAACGGGCCATGGCAGCCATGTGCGCGTCAGAAACATCTAGACGCTACTTTTTTTCGTTGGTCAAATTGACCGGAAGGTCGGTTTCGGCAAAGGGATTGTCCTCAAGATAGGTACCCAGGGTCACGACTTTTTCTTTGGATTCCGGCCCCGCCAAACGTTCCCTGCCGGAGTTGAAGAAAGCGGGCGGATCCTGTGACAAATCGATCTGCACTGTCTCCCGCATACCGGTGAGGGCATAAACGGTGGTGTGGCGTGTGTGCATACGACGCGCATAGTCATTGGCAATTTCCGCGCGACGTCCCCAATGCATGGGGAAAAATACGCGGGGTTTGAGCGCCATAATGATGTGGTTCGCTCCGGCATCATAAAAGCCGCCCTGATTTGGATCCAGCGGAAACATGCAAATGTCCAGATCATCATGCGGAATACTCTTGACGGTCGCGTAAAAATCCGCCTCCGCCCGCGCAATAGCCTGCGGCGTGTTTTCTTCCCGCCAATGCCAAAGATTTAGATCGCCCGCATGAAAAACACGCACGCCGCCTACGTTAGCAAGAAAAGAAACGCCGGCATCGGTCGAACCGCAAACGCGCACGCTGACACCTGCAATGTTTATTTCGTCATTCTCCTTAACGAAATGCACTTTCCGGTCTTTTGGCGCCGCATCCTTCAAATCAGATGACAAAAAATAGGTGATGGGAAAAGAAGGTTTCCACGAAAAAATCGTGTCATCATAGTGTTCTGCCGAATTGCGGGGAACAAAAACAAGAATATTGCCGAAACCGGCCAAATCCTGGTCGCTCATGCGGCTGTTGAGCGGCATCTCGTCTTCGGGCAGCTCGCGGTAGCTGAATATCAGCAGCGTTTTGCCCACCGCGACCGCAAAAGAGGACTGACGAAAAAAACTGACGGTTATTATGCTGGACAATGGTGATCCTTTCAATCGAACACTTCGGTAATCACTCTGCCCTGACACTCCGGGAAGGGCAAGGCGGCAGCTTTGGCAAGCGTGGGAGCGATATCCACAAGATTGGCGCGGCTCAGCTTTAGTCCCCTTCTGAACGGCGGTCCGCAAAGCCACAACAGCGTCTGCGCCTCCTTACGGTTAACACCAAAACCATGTGTAGCTTTGTGCGTGGGAACATGGCCGACATCCACGATCTGCGTGCCCTCACGAGCCTCCACTGCCAGCAGCACATCCTTGGGCGCATGGAGCGCGCGGAGTTCTTCACGCCCATAAACATGGGACAACTTGTAGGCATCCAGGTTATTGATCAAATGGTCATAGACGCCGCGTGCATCTGCGCGTTCCGCACGGATGTACGCGCCAAGCCCCAGCGTGTGCGAGCGAGCGGGCACACCGTTCAATTCAAACAGAGCATTTAGATTGACGGCATCGTGGATGTCCTGCTGCCCATGGTCGGACACCACAGCGATGACGGTATCACCCAGTTGGGCGCGATACTTGAGGGCTTCCACAACGCGGCCCACTGCTTGGTCAAGCCGCACAAGCGCCGCTTCGCTTTCCACGCTTTGCACGCCAAATTCGTGGCGCATGGCATCGCAATCCACAAGGTGCAGCGCAATCACGTCCGGCATGTGCATGTTCATGCGGCGCTTGGAGGGCTTGACGTCTTTCTTGGCCCATTGAGGTGAACGCGGCGAATACTGGCGCAGAATAAGGTCCTCACACAGCTTGGCGGCAAAGCGGTCCAAGTGTGGCTGCTTATGTGAGGGGCGCGTCCTACCCCACTTAAGTTCGCTTTGTATGATCCACTTCTTACTGCCGTATTTGAGGACTTTGAGCGCCTGATTTTCCCATGGAAACGCAAGAATCTCGGGAATATTATACTTGATGCCTTTGCTGTGCCCCGTTGTCGGCCACAAAATGGCGGCTGTCTCGCGCCCGGCGCGCGCAGCAACAGTCAACAGGGTAGGCACCTGAATATCCTTTTCATCCCAGTGCCAAGGACGGAGTTCCGCCGCATCCTCTGGTAAATAGACCTCGTTATGGCCGATACCGTGCCGGTCGGGATAGCACCCGGTAAGGATGCTCGCATGGATGGGGTAAGTAAGCGTAGGATACACAGTCTGAACGCGATCGCAAAAAACGCCGTTTTCGGCCAAAGCTCCCAGATGGGGCAGGCTCAGCATCGTTTGCGCATCCCTGTGCGAAACGGCATCCAGGCTTATCAGCACAAGGCGCACGTTGCCAAGACCTCCCGCTTATCCGTTGATCATGCGGTTCTTGAGCTCGTTTTCCATCTGAAGAAGTGTCTTTTCCGCCTCGATTCGCTTCTGTCTTCCCTCAGACTGGATGCGCAACACTTCGTTCATGGTGTCGATCAGGGATTGGTTGGTATGCACCAATGTCTCGATATCCACAATGCTGCGCTCGGATTCCTTCGCGGTCTCGATGGTGCCCATTTTGAGCTTTTCTGCGTTCTTTTTGAGCAGCTCGTTTGTCATATCGGTCACTGCACGCTGCGCCTTGACCGCCTGCTGTGTATGCTGCAAGCCCAGCGCCAGCACCATTTGATTTTTCCACAGAGGGAGAGTGTTGACCAAGGTCGACTGAATGCGCTCGATCAGCAGCGCATCGTTGTTTTGCAGCAAGCGGATCTGCGGTGCCATCTGCAGGCTGATTTGGCGTGTCAGCTTCAGATCATGCAGCTTCTTTTCGAACCTGTCCAGAGCGGCGTCCAGATCCCCCGCCTTCTGCGCGTCCATAGCATCATTGCTCTGCTTGGCTTTGTCGCGCGCTTTGACCAGATCCAAAGCCCTGACTTCCGCCAGGCGCTTTTCCCCGGCCGCGATATACATGGTAAGTTCTTTGAAATAGTCAAGGTTCATGTCATACAGGTGATTGAGCATGGACACGTCCTTGAGCAACTGCACCTGGTGGTTTTCCAGCGTAGCAGCTATATTTTCTATGTTGCCCGACACGTCATCAAAACGCGCGCGCAATGATTCCACGTGCCTTTCCGCGCTGACGAACCAGCCGCGAATACCCTTTGGTTCCTCCGCCGAGTCCTCAAACACTTTTAATTGGCCAATGAGGCTTGACAACATATTACCCACATCGCCCGAATCCTTGTTCTTGACGCCTTCCAGGATGGTATCGGCGAAATCTGACACCTTCTTCTGTGCGTCCGCGCCATAAAGCATGACGTGCGCAGGATCCTCAATGTTGATTTTGGCAGCGAACTCTTCCACCGTCTTTTTTTCCTGCTCCGTAAGAGCAGAATCAAACTGCATGGCGATGGCTTTTTGCGCGTCGGGCGCTGCAGGGACATCCTTCTGCGCGGCCTCTAGTTGTTCAAGCTGCTGTACGGCGTTCTCCACTTGGAGCTTGTCACCCGCCTCCGGGGAAAGGGTCAGTACCGGCACGCTGGACGCGCCCACATTTTGTTCGGTCATAGAGTTACTCCTCCTTCATTTGCTGGGCCTGCGCAGCGCCGCCGGACTCCCTGGTCATGGTCCGATCGTCACGCAAGAGGCTGTCTTGTTTCAACAACGTTTCGAGTACATCAATATCGCTGGAAATATCGAGCATATCGTTCTGATAAAGGGTATCGAGCTGTTTCTTGAACGCCGACAGCACGACTTCCATGGCGTCCTCGATCTTCTTTTTGGTTTTTTCGGCGTTATTGCCCTGGATGTTCTGCTCATCCATTCGACGGTAGCTGGATAGCATCTTGAGCGTAGTAGGCAGATAATAATCCATAAAGCGGCGAATTTGCGGCGCTTTGGAGGGTTGCTCAATAACGGTGCGGAAGATTTTGTTGGATACGGACTCCATTTCGTCAATCTGCCGGGACAGCACGGGATCGGGAATGCGGTCGTTTTCCTTGCGGATCTGCCGCAGCATATCCTGCCCGCGCTTGACCAGAAGATCAACCGCCTCATTGCCGGTGATGGGCAAGTCTTCCTTGGTAGGCGCTTTGATGGATGTGTCCAGCCCCGAGCCCATTACATAAGCAATATACCCGGTCAAAGCTGATACGCCAGCCATGAACAAAAAACTACCAAAGCCAAACACGCGAAAAATAGCGGAATAGATAACGGCCGTTACACCGGCGGTTACTATGCCGGTGACGATACCCCTAAAGGGTGATTTGGCTTGCCTGTACTTTTTCGCCTTCTTAGCCATTGCCGCCTCCAAAGTGCTCGCGCGTTTTTGCTGCCTGATAGCTTCATTCCCAACGCAAAGTATAGCATAGGAGCATAAGGACTTCAAATTAATTTTCCCTAAGAAATGCAGGCTGGACAACCCGCACCCTTGTGATATACTGATTAAAATTCCATGAGAGGGTTCACAGAAAGGAACACTATGGCTCTTATCGGACTATGTGCCAATTGGAATGCGCGCAGTGGACGCTCGGACATTCCTGCGGACTATGTCATTGCCGTTATCTTATCAGGAGGAACACCCGTGGTGCTGCCGCTTGCGGGCGATGAGCGGGTTTGGAAAAAGATGATCGACGCGGTAGACGGCTTGGTGTTTATAGGCGGAGGCGATGTTGACCCTGCGCTTTTTGGGGAAAAAAGGCATCGTAAAACAAAGAACGTGGTGCTCCACCGCGACAAACAGGAATGCTGGATGATGCGTTACGTGAAAGAAAAGGGCAAACCCCATCTGGCTATCTGCAGGGGCATGCAGGTGCTTAACTGCTTAAGGGGAGGGACACTGTATCAGGACATAGCTGAAACATACCCTACTTCCATAAACCATTCCCGCTCTGATGCGCCTGCCGATACGATCCACGAAGTCACCATTATGCCTTCCAGCCTGCTTGGCAGTGTTTGCGGACACGAAGATCTGCCAGTTAACTCGCGCCATCATCAGGGTGTATCGCGCTTGGGCGCCGGGCTTGCCGCATCGGCGATTTCGGAAGACAAATTGGTGGAAGCGCTGGAATATGAGGATGGCAGTCCCTGTATCGCCGTACAGTGGCACCCGGAAACGCTGCACAAAGATAATCCCCGCCATCTGGCCGTCTTTGAGTGGCTGGTAAAGACCTCCGAGCAGCTAAAATGAAAATAGCTTTGGTCGCGGATCTGCACGGCAATATGACTGCCGTTTCCAGGCTGGAGGAAGACCTGAACCGCCGGCGGCTTAGCCAAATCTGGTGTTTGGGCGACTTGGTGGGCAAAGGGCCCAGCTCCGACCGCACATTTGATTGGGCGGTCCGCAACTGCGAATACATCATCAGAGGCAATTGGGATGAGGGTGTAGGCAATAAGCAATTTGGGAATGACGATTTCTACCACGATCAGCTGGGCCCACGCAGGCTGGAAATGCTTAGGAATTTTCCCACAGAAAAGGGCATCATGCTCAGCGGCAGACGCATACGATTGATGCACGGACGGCCCGTTATGCGTTCTCTCCACTTCATTGAGGATAACGACCGCTTGTGGGCACCCTTCTTCCTCCCTGATTGGGATGTGGTGGGCTATGCCGATTGCCACCGGCAGGGTCTCAGGACGCTGAATCACGGCTTGGTATTCAACACGGGGAGTGTGGGCAATAGTCTGGGACTTACAAGCATTCAATACGTCATTATGCAGGGCGAAGAAAACGACGCGTCGGCGCCGCTTGATTTCACCCTGGTCAATCTTCCCTATGATAGGGATGCGGCCGTGGAAGAAACACGGCAGCAAAAGGGCCTTCGGCACCCCGAAATCTTTATCGCGGAAATTATGACGGGAAAATACGCCCGGCATTTAGTGGGTGGCATGTGATGACAGGCACAAAAGAGGCGGCCACGCGGCCGCCTCTTCCGTTAGTGGGTTTTAGGGTACAAGGGGTTGCATACGCAGTTCGTACTCCACGATAACGCTCGCGGATACGGAAACGGCGCCGGAAACGATGGGCGTGCTTCTGCCGCTGTATGCCATATCCATCATGGGCTGTCCGCCAAATGGACCATAGTAATAGCCAGTCTCTTCAACGCCTACAACATTACCCAATTCCCGTCCGGTGGCGGCGGCCAATGTCCCCGCGCTTTTCGCGGCGGATTCCACCGCCAGCGTCAGCGCTTCCTGATAGGCTTCTTCGCCTTTGCTGTTGGTGAATTCCAGCCCGTAGATGTTATTCGCCCCGGTTTGGGTGGCTGTGTCAATGATTTTGCTTATGGCGCTCAGATCGCGAATGGTAACTTGAAGCATGTTGTACACTTCGTACTGTGTGGTGGTAGTACCGCTGTCAAAAGCGGGCGAGTAACCGTCGGTGTAGGTCTGCACATTATAGGAGCTGGTAACGATGTCTTCTTCTTTCACACCGGCGGCAGCGATAGCGGCAATGACGTCATCCATAATGAGCGCATTGTCCTGCTGCGCGGCGACAGCGGTCTTTTGGCGGGTGGTGACGCCGATATAAATGGTGGCGGTATCGGCTGCCAAGGTGACAGTCGCCTGGCCGTTTACCTTGAGGGTGTTAATTGTACCTGTTTCTGCCGGAGCGGGCGCGGTAATGGCAAGCATCATCACGGCCGCGAGCATGAGGAGTGCAGGTCTAAGTTTTCTCATTTTTGTTTCTCCTTTTCTTAATAAACCATCTTGCGAGGATAATCACGACACTAGCAATAAGGATGAACGGCATCATGACGATGATGAAAACAACCATGTCGCTGAGCAGCGTTTGTACAGATGTCCACATCGTCTTCAGCGCACTTAGGATGCGATCACCAAGCGTTGCGTCCTTGATATCCACGATGTCGGCATCAAGTTCTTCCTTGAGGTATACGTTGACGGTGGCGTAATCCACCTTGCTGTCAAGCCCCTGCAGAGTCCCGGACAGGGAGTCAATCTGATACTGCGTATCAGCTATGGAATCTTCGATCTGCAGCAGTTCTTCAATGGACACCGCTTGCTTTAGCATGACCTGCAGCCGTTCCATTTTTGTCTTTTGCGTCTGCAGTCGTGTTGCCACGTCCGTATACTGATCGCTCACATCCTGGGAAGACTCCGAGACGGCGACGGAGCGGCCGATGCCCTCCACTTCCAACATGAAAGCATCCACATGGTCTTTGGGGATCCGCAGCGTCAAAGTCGCATAGCGGCTGAAATTGCTTTCCGTGGAAATATCAGAATACTCCACATAGCCGTTGATATCCGCCAGTGCCGCGCGAAGTGCGTCAAGGTCCTTTTCAAACTCGCGTGTAGACAATGTGACGGAGATCGTGCGAATGATCTTGGCGCCCGTCTTGGCAGTTGCCACGGGCGGAGACGCTAATGCGCTTTGCTCCGCCTCGCTCCACATTATACCCGCGTCTTCCACGCCGCGTGCCCCGCCCGCGGCGGGGGCAGGATAGTTTTGGGGAAGGTGGTAATCTTCGCCGCCTTGGACGGCGCTCTTGTTTTGCGATGGGGGATCAAGAAAGTCTTTGGTCAGCGCTGTCCCCCCAAAGAGCACGATCAGCGCGGCTGCCAAGGCCAGCCATTTTTTGCTGCGGGCGTTGAACCAGGGTTTGGTTTGCATAGGAAGAGCCTCCTTAATGATGGCCTGCCGCCAAGAAGCTTTGAAGGAATCGGGTACCTCGCTTCCTTCGTCCAATGTGCGGCAATCCTTGAGATACGTGTAGGCAAACAGACAATCCCTGCAACCTTCTAAGTGCTCAAGCTGCTGAGCGGATAGTTTTCCTGCCTTCACGTTCTCTTCAAGGAGGGCTCTGAATTCACTGCAATTCATCTTTATCCCTCCTCTCACCATTAAGACGGGTTTCGTCCAAAAAAAGTTCCCCATAATCAGAAAGTTGCTTGAGCAGCATTTTGCGAGCGCGATTCAGGCGGCTGCGCACCGTGCCAATGGGGATGGAAAGCGCTTGTGCTGCTTCCTCATATGTTAAACCTTGCAGGTCACACAATACCACGACCGCACGGAAAAGATCCGGCAATTCTTCCAGTGCTTTGCCAAGCGCTGCCTTGCGTTCATTTTCCTCAAGCGCCATATAGGGTGACGGCGCGTCGTCCTCTTTTTCCCAGCCTGCGTCCATCAGATCATCCAGTGACGATTCAGGGCGCTTGGCCCTTAGCGCATCCATACAAACCCTGGCGGCAATGGCATACAGCCATGTCGAGAGTCTGGCTTCGCCCCTGAACGACAAAAAGGCGCGGTATGCGCGCAACAGGGTTTCCTGGGCGCAGTCTTCCGCGTCATATTTGTTGCCCATAATGCGAAGGCATGTGAAGTAGATCTGTCTTTCGTAAGGTGCAACCGCCTCCTCAAAGGCCGTTGGATCCGGTAATTTTCGGCCGAACAAGGCACTCGCCTCCCTTCGAACAGCAAACGCCGTCAAAAGGGCAATTCATGCAATTGCCAGACTTATTTTCCAAACAAGCTCAAGAGCCGCGTCCACACAGTTTGCTCCAGGGCTGCCGTCTCTGGGGTCTGCTGGGTTTCGGCGACTATGACACGTGGGGCGATGCCATCCACCATAATGACGTACTGCACCGCGGCAATTTCGCCGTTCCTCTCATCTGCGAAGGACAAAGGGGCAGACTGTTGGCCGCCCAAGAAACTGTCTATAAAGCCGCCGGCCGCGCCCTTTAGAGGTGAATCCCCCAAGCTCTTTTCAGCGATTTCCTTATACATGGCAGTATCTGTCACCATGCGCACGCCGGCTATTTGAATGCCCGCCATGCTAAAATCACGGACTCTGGCGGACACTGAGAAGGTCTTGTCTTCGATGCCCGGCATCACGATAAAGGCCAGCGTCCTGTTGACCCCTGCCGCTGCTATGGTACCATCCGGCGCCTTGATGTCAAGAGCCTTCATGCCATCCAGTGTGAGAGTCAGCTGCAGCGTAACACCCTCAGCGTGCCGGCGTAACTCAGGATTTACGGACACCTTCACCGCCATTTCCAGCACGCCGTCCGCGCCGGAAAGGTCTTCAGGCGCGACCGGTTCGCCATCGAGCGCGTAAGTCACGTGAACATCCCACGGAATCTTGAGACTCTTGGGGCTGCCTTGATACTGCCATCTTCCCGCGGGCATTTCAAATGCTATGATGCCTTCTTCATAATCAACAGCGTCCAACCCGGACAAATTGGTAACGGCGCTGTACTGACCGAAATCCGCGATGCCGGCAGGCTCCGGGGATTCAAAATCATTCACGATATAGACACCCGATACATCGCCTGAGGAAGTCAGCACCGCGTAAACGATCTCTCGTTTGGATACCTCCGCCGATGTTCCGGACAGAGCAAACAGCAATATTCCGCACATGAGCACCGCGGCCAACCTTTTCACAAATTTCATAACAGAGCACTCTCCCGCCTAATTCGCGTCGTCTTTTTGATAAGTCCATCACAGATAATCAGTAAATTGGGCAGAACAACCAGCACCATCACAGCCGAAATGAGGGCGCCGCGCCCCAGGATAGTACCCATTTGGCTAATCACGCCGTTGCTGGAAATGCGCCCCAGCAGCAGCCCCGCGCTGGCCAAAATGAATGCAGGCGGCAAGATGGAACCGGTTGACATGGAAAGGGCGTATTGGGCAGCTTCCCGCTTTTCCATCCGGCGCCGTGCTTCCAGATAGCGCTGTGTCAAGAGTATTCCGTAGTCCACTGTGGCGCCAAGCTGGACGGAGGATACGATCTCATATCCAATATAGTTTAGTTCCTGCCCAAAGAAATATGGCAATGAGAGGTTGATCCAGATGGCCCCTTGGATGACAAGCAGCAAAATGAATGGGACGGACAAACTCCTGAATGTCAGGAGCAATATGACACCGATGGCGATGATGCCGCCCAGGAGCACCTCAGTGTTGTCCTTTGTGATGGTGTTCTTGAGGTCCAGGTTCACAACGTTTTCCCCAATCAAACGGTAGGTATCCCCGAAGTATGAAGCGGCAATGCTGCGCACACTTTCCACAAGGCGGAACGCCTCTTCCCCTTCTTCGGGAGTATCGGCGGCCAGGATCAGTCGGTCATAGCCGCCGCTTCTAAGCTGCGCCAGCGCATCCGCCGGGATAACCTCAGGCGGTATGCCAAGGCCAACCTCCGTAGGATACGATACGACGCCCGTAATGTGCTGCGTCGCCTTAAGCTTCTCCCCCAATTCGCTCACACGTGCCAAATCGCCCTGCGGTACCATCAGCAGCATCTGCTGACTTCTCCCAAACATGCGTTCAATCTCCTGCGCTTCATATTTGACGCGGGAACCCGGCGCATGCATGCCTCCGGAACCATAAAGGAAAGTATTGCTCTTTTGCCCGAGGTAAGCCGGCACCATAAGAATGATAAGGATGATGCTCAGGGGCAATCCGCGCTTTATGACAACTCCGGAAAACTTCTGGAACCGCGGCATGAAGGAGCGATGAGCGGTCTTGTCGATCCATTTTGCAGCGCTGATGGCGAGGGCCGGCAAAAAGACCATGACGGTCAAATAGCTGAACAGGATGCCTTTGGCCAAAACAAAGCCCATGTCTTTCCCCAGACCGAAATCCATCAGGGTGAGTGCCAGAAAACCAAATAACGTAGTCATGGCGCTGGCAGCGACAGCGGGTGCGGACAATACCATTGCCTCCACCATGGCGCTCTGGTTATCCATTCCTTTTTCACGGCATTCGCCAAATCGGTGCAGCAAAAAGATGGCATAGTCGATGGACACCGCCAACTGCAGCACCGCCGAACTGGCGCGGGTGATGAACGAAACAGAGCCCAAAAACACGTTACTGCCTTCGTTGAGCAGGATCGCCACCAAAATGGACAGCAGGAACAGCACCGGCTCAAACCAATGCCGCGTGGCAAACAACAGGATGAATATCACGATGGGCAAGATGAAGGGGATGATGCGCGCCACTTCGCGCATAGAAACGCTTATGACGGTCGCCTGGTTAGCCGCGTCCCCTGCCATAATGGCATCCGGGAACAGCCCTTTGATATCGGAATACCCGGTCGTGTAATCGGTTGAGTCGATCGCCACCTGATACAGCGCGCCGCCCTCTTGATACCACGGAACCAGGGCCTCCTCGGGAATCGTTTCCTCCGGGCGACCTCGCAGATCCATGGTATCGTCCAGCCACAGCACCCTTTTAACGTGGGGACTCGCGGCAATCGCCGCTTTGGCATTTACGGCTTGACTGAGACTCACGCCCGGGACATACACTTTCAAATTGGGGACATCATCGCCCACCAAGCCCATGGCTTTTGTGGACGGCGCGTCCTTTGGCAAGTAGGACGCCAAATCATAATTGACGCGCACGTTGAGCATGGCGAAAATGCTGACAGCGCATAACAGCACTGACAGTACAATAATAGCGCGACGTTGGCGAACAACCGCCAAGCTGAATCGTCTCATGAAACCCCCTTGATTATAAATGGACACAATAGCAGTATATTTTGGCAGGCAAAACGGCGCAAGCCATAAAATGGGCAGCCTGTCGCTTTCCCGACACGGCCGCCAAAAGTGTCTATCTAAGTCTTTTCAGAAGCCGTCGGCAGCGGGCAGGTCCAGCGCCAGCGGCAGCCAGTTGGCAAAACATGCTGCCTGCGTTTGCAAAGCAGAAAGCGGTGAAAACAGCAGCTGCACAGCTTGGCTGCCGCCGAGCGAAATATCCGCGGCATCCGATGTTTCTTGAACATCCGAGACGCCGTCCAGGACTTTCATCAGCCATCTGCCTTCGCCCGCAACGTCGATGACAGCTTTTGCGTCCCGCATGGGGTACCAGCTGCTCTTAAAACGAAGGGCGGCCAACAGCACTTTCTTCCAATTGATGGGCCGAATCATGGCAGAATCACTTACTTCAAAGCCTTCGGCGATACCGCCCAGCAGTGTAATGATGTCTACCTGATGCTGGGATACCCGGATGAAGAATCCCGCCCCGCCTTTCCTCCCGTCCCAGGCCTTTAGGACAGGCGGCAGGCATTCTGCGAAGAATGCCCACTCCGCTATATCCCCATCCGGTGTCTCTGTCAGGTAACCTTGAACCAGATTGTTTTCCAGCACAAGAAGAGGCTTGTGTTCCCAGCTTTTGAGGATCACGGGAAACGCCGCGCGGCTGCGCTCAGAGACCATGGAAAGTGTTTTATAGCGGGCGTAGGCTTCATCGATTTGTGTATCGCTCGCTTCCTCAATCGGCAAAAATGTAATGTCCTGCGCATGTGCTTCTTTGAGCGCGTGCCGGACATTGTCCCGGCTGATGCGGAAGCGCAGGGCGGTCCCGCCCCGTTCGTAGCCAAAATAGTTGTACCGCTGCCTGCGGCCGCCCAGCAGCATCACGTCCATCTTTTCTTCCCTGGCTCTATCTTCCAGCATGAGCATCAGTTTTTTCATGTGACCTTCGCCGCGGGAATAGGGGTGCACCGATACAGTACCCACGTATCCCGTTTTTAGCGACACGCCTGCCATCATGCGCAGCGTCCCCGGCAGCAGTGCTGCCATGGCGCGAACGCGGCCGTTTTCCTCCGCTACGGCATGCAGCGGGGCAAATGCCGGCTGATCATACACTTTGGGCAGCAACTTCCTGAAATCGTGCGGACGGTGCGAATAGCTGAACACGAAATTGGCAAAGTCCAGCAGATCCGCCTCTTGGCCAATGCCGGCAAAGTGATAAGAAGCCATGTTGATCCTCCTCCTGATAAGCTGATGAAATCATACAGCAATTGCCACACGATATCAACAATAGCTGAATGTAAAAGGTGGAGACTTACGTGTACAAAACGCTGCTTTGGCGGTATTATGCAAAGGTAAATTTGCGCTGAAAGGAGACCCCTTTGACAAAAAAACCTGCTCGCCGCGTCGCTTTATGTGCGCTTGTTCTTGTCCTCGTCGCGGGCCTGGGCGCCTCCATTTTGGGAAGCCGACGGGCTTTGCCGCATGCCAATTCCTCAGAACTGACCGCTGCCGCCCAAAACCTTGACCGGCTTACTTATGAATTAATTTTCCGCCCCGACAATAACACACTGGCGGTCACGCTTACATGGGATTTTGCCAATCGCGAAAACGTCCCCCTTGATGACTTGGTGCTGCGGTTTCCCGCTAACGCATTCGCTTCGGCGCAAACCAGTCCCGCAGCGTCTGAAGAACTCTATGACAAGAGCTATCCCGATGGCTTTTCGCCGGGTGGCGCCATCGTGCATGATGTTATGTGGCAGGACGAGACTGCGCCGTTCGTCTTGGATGAACAAGACAATACCGTGCTGCGTATTGAAACGGGCACCCTGGATCCCGGAGTCTCGGGCCGCCTGTATTTGAGAACAGTCATTACCATTCCCCGCGCCCTGTATCGCTTTGGCAGCACGGACAATCTCTGGATGCTGGGCAACGCGCTGCCTTTTCCGGCGGGACGCGATGGGGCTGTGTGGAAAACGTTGCCTTTTTATTCCCTTGGCGATCCTAATACCTATGGCCTTTACAATGTCGTTATGACTCTGTCGCTTCCAAGGGACACCAACTGCGCCGCGCCCTTTTTGTGGCAGGAAGATAACAAGTCAGACCTGAAAATACTGACGGGCGAAGGCTTGGCGATGCGGGATATCGCGCTGGTGCTGGGACGCAACATGGCCATGCATCAAAAGTCGGTGGGTGCAACGCATATTGTCTCCTTTGCGGATACAGATGATAATGCTGCTGCGGCGCTTAAGTATGCGGAAAAATCACTTTCGTTCTATGAGAAAACCTATGGCGAATACCCTCGCCCCGTCTATACCGTTGCCATGGCGGATCTCCCCTTTGACGGCATGGAGTACACGGGCCTGAGCATGCTGGGCAAAAGCCAATACACACAGAAAAATCACCTGGAGCTCTCCATCGCCCATGAAACCGCTCATCAATGGTTTGGCGTGCTGGTCGCCTCCAATCAATATACCGATGCCTGGCAGGATGAAGCTGTATGCGAATTTGCCGCGCTTCAATACGTAAGGAAAATGCATGGACACGCGGCATTTGAACAACTGAAATTCCTCAGAGCCGATTCCCCCATGCGAGAGAACATTCGTGAGGACATCACTCTGGGCAGCCCCCTGGACCGCTTCCACAGCATGCAGGAATACGCAACAGTTGTATACGGGCGAGGCTTGGCATTGCTGCTGTCCCTCAACGAAAGCATCGATATGAACGGCTTCCTGAAAGACTACTGTGAGCAATTCGCGTTCAAGCAGGCGACGCGCGCAGACTTTGAAAGCGTGCTCAAGAATTATGCCGGGTGGGATGTGGCACCGCTAATGATCGATTATCTGGACACCGCGATATAAACATGCTAATCTTGACGCGGAACTCTGCTGAACTGGAAGTGCCTTAAGCCCATGACGAACGTGTTTGAAACAATTGTCCTAATCCCTTCTTTGCATCCAACGCATCTGCTGACCCGGTACGTGGAGGCGTTGATAGAGGAAGGTTTTTTGCATATTGTCATCGTCGATGATGGTTCGGGACCGATGGAGGAATACCAAGTCATATTCGGGCATTTGAATTCGCTTGCGCAGTGCGCCGTTATCGGTTATCCTGACAACCGCGGCAAGGGGTATGCTTTGAAGTACGGCCTTAAGTATATCCGGGAGCATTTTCCCCGCGCTGCGGGCGTGGTCACCGCGGATTCAGACGGCCAGCACACGGCCTCTGACTTGATTATAGTAGCAAAAGGGCTGCGAGATAATCCGCGCAGCCTTATGATGGGCTCCCGTAACTTTAACCAAAGCAACGTTCCCCGCAAAAGCCGTTGGGGCAATCGTTTTACGGCATTCTTTTTCCTCCTTCTTTACGGGCAGTGGCTGCCTGATACGCAAACCGGCCTGCGCGCCTTTTCCGCCGAGCTGATTCCTTTCATGCTGACCATTCCGGGGGAAAGGTTCGAGTATGAGATGAATATGCTCATCTATTGTTCGGGTGAGAAGATCCCGTTTGAGGTTATTCCTATCAACACCATTTATCTGGAGGAGAACAAGAGCTCCCACTTCAGGGCGCTGCGCGACTCCGCGCGCATTTACAAGCAGCTGTTCGGCAATTTTTTCAGGTACGCGTCTTCCAGCCTGCTGTCATCCCTATTGGATATTGTCCTGTTTACGCTGCTGGACAGGTGGCTGCTGGGCGCGATTTTTGGAGACCTGCTTCGCGGCGCGGACGCGGGCGGCTATGTGCACACCTACGTGGCCGCCGGGATAGCGCGCGTCGCATCCAGCGTATTCAACTTCTTGGTCAACAAGAGCTTTGTCTTCCAGGTTAAGCAAATCAGGAGCGCAGCCGTCCGCTATACGCTGCTTGCCGTCTTCAGCTTGTCTGTATCCGCACTTTTGACCAATTTGCTGTTTAATATGCTGAAGATCAACAAGAGCGTTGTGAAAGTTGTTCTGGACACGGCGTTGTACTTCTTCAATTACCGTGTGCAGAAGGCTTGGGTTTTCAAAAAAAGAAAAGCACAGGATTGAAAGGAATCAGGGTATGTCAAGGACGCTGAAAATCGGGTGTTTGCTGCTGACGGTGGTGATGATTTTGTTGCTGCCGTTTACCCTTCCTTCCGGCGCGATGCTGGAGGATGAACAAATGCGGCTGGAAGAAGAGATGTGGGCGCAGGAAGATACAGGCCACCTCATAGATCTGCTGCTCCCAAAGGCCTTGGCGGAAGCCCCCGCCACGGAACCTTTACCTATTGATTTTTCCCCGGGGCGCAGGCCCAATCCCGCGCTCTTTACGCAGGATGGGTACGAGGATGAAAGCATCACTGTCAACCTTCAGACACTTGAAGAAGAAGGCGTCGTGTGGCGCGTTGCGGAAATCTATCTGACCCATCCTTCCCAGCTGCGCACCGCCACAGCCGGCGGGCCGCGTTCCAACCGCGTTGCGTTCATTTCGGCGATGGCAGAAAAAAACAATGCGATCTTTGCCACCAATGCCAATTACATGACCAATGATCCAGCCAAAACTTCGTTCGAGTACCGCATGGGCGAGCGCGTCCGCGCCAAGTATAACAACCTCAAGGATCTTTTGATCACTGATGAAAACGCCGATCTGCATATCTTTACGGGACAAGACAAGGACGCCGCCGTGGAAGCTTTCCAAGCGGAAGGCCACCGGATCGTCAACGCCTTTACGTTCGGTCCGGCTCTGGTGATGGATGATGTTTTGCAGCCCATTCCGGAAAAATACAGCTACAACCCCTCCGGGCGCGAGCCGCGCCTGGCATTTGGCCAAATGGGCCCTTTGACGTATGCATTGGTATTGGCAGAAGGCCGGACAGAAGACTCCCAAGGCGCAACTATCGCGGAGTTGGGCCAGTTCATGTTTGATTTTGGCTGTTCGCAGGCTTTCAACTTTGACGGCGGCAACTCCGCCACCATGGTTTACAACGATGGTTATTACCAGAATCGAACCCGTGACAACGAGCGCGCACAAAGCGATATGCTCTACTTTGCCACCCTGGTTGATCCCGCCTCATGGCAAAAGTAATGGATATTTTTTCACTGCAATTCATAGGGCTCAAGGTT
This sequence comes from Clostridiales bacterium DTU024, assembly GCA_001513425.1. Taxonomy (GTDB): domain Bacteria; phylum Bacillota; class Clostridia; order Christensenellales; family Aristaeellaceae; genus DTU024. Next base: position 13,524 of record LFTR01000081.1, on the reverse strand, counting down.
TATCCCTTCGGCCTGCTCACAGCGCTGGGAGCGCTGTCGGCTTGCCTCATGTTGCTGTGGCTGACCCGCAAGGATAAGCGTATCAACGACGCGGCCGTGCTGAGCATGCTGCTTGCCGTGCCCTTGGGACTCATATTGTCCCGCGCGCTTTACTGCGTGAGCGATATCAATTTTCGCTTGGTGGCGTCCTTTCGCAATGCGTTAAGGCTGTCGACGGGCGGTTTTTCCATGTTTGGTGCGCTGTTGGGTATATTCTTATCGTTGCTCCTTGCTTCAAGCGTATTGCGAACAAACAGGCAGCGTATGATGGATCTGATGTCCCCCGCGGTCATGGTGTTCATCCTGTTTGAACGGCTGGGCGAACAATTCACGATGCTCGGAATCAGCCGCCCCCTCGTAACGGGGTTATTGAACAACACGTTTCTGGCATTCCATGACACCTACGGCGTTTACCTCAAAACGTGGCTGCTGGAAGCGATAGTGGCGGCCGTGCTGGTGATCGTGCTGCTTCACAGTCTAGGGCGGCAAAAAAAGGCTGGCAATACCTTCCTCCTGTGGATGCTGCTGTTTGGATCGACGCAAACAATTATGGAGAGCCTGCGTTACGACGGGCATATGCGCTTCAGCTTCATTGGGCTGCAGCAGGTGTTGGCTTTTACGCTTTTTGCTATTGCCGTCATTGTCTGCGCAGTACGCGTTCTGAAAATGCATGTTCCAAGGGCGCTGCCCATCACAACGCTGACAGCATTGGCGTTGGTACTGGGCGGAGTCATTGGCCTTGAATTCCTCATCGATCGNNCGCTCGCAGATCAACAAAGCATTACTGTATATTCTGTACGTTACTATGATGGCTATCCCCGTCTTTTTGGCCATCCGACTGAGAAACCGGAGTGAACTAAGTGGAACGAAGCAAAATTGACCGCATTAATGAACTGGCCCGCAA
>LFTR01000081.1:0-12468 GCA_001513425.1 Clostridiales bacterium DTU024 | reverse complement strand
GGAGCTGCCACGGAGGGAGGTCCCGCAGATGCTTAAAAAAATCGCGATAATCATTTTGTGCCTCACATTGCTGCCCGGCGCCGCGGCATTTGCCCAAGCGCCGAAAGTGCTGTATGACGCCAATATCACCACGCTTTTTTCGAGCAGCATTACCAATGTTTATGCTAAGCCGGACAAAGGCAGCAAAACGCTGGACAGCATGAAGCCGGGCCAAAGCATTCGCATTGTGGAGGTGCTGCCCAATTATGTGGGAATACTGCTCAGCAATGGCAAAGTCGGCTACGTGCTCAGGCATCGCATCGAGAACCCCGTTGCGGTGGACCCCGTCAAAACACCGCGCTTTGGCACTGCCGTCAACCGCTACTACGCCACTGTATCGCAGGATACACCGGTTATGAGCGCACCGGGCGGCGAGGGCGAAACACTCATCACCCTCCATGAAGGTGCTCAAATCGGCTTTCTGGATATTGAGGACGGCTGGGCGTCCACCATCTTCAAGCGGCAGTACGGCTTCGTTGATACGCGGCTGCTGCCCGCGCTGGAACCCGTTGCGCCGGCAGCCGAAACCGGCACGCAAGACATTCCCATCGCCGTCTACAATTCCTTCTACACCATTGTGGACACAGAGGCGAACAATAATCGCATCATCAACCTGAAAGTATGTTCTGAGCGCATGTCGGTGACGTTGAACCCCGGCGAGGCGCTGGATTTCAATAACGATGTGGGGCCCTTCTGGCGCTCCAACGGCTATCTGCCCGCAGGCGCGCTGGCGGACGGCGAGTGGACCATGGCATACGGCGGCGGCTCGTGCCAAGTATCCAGCACGCTGTACAATGTGGTGCTTCAGCTGATGGGGCTGACCGTGCTGCGCCGTGCGCCGCACAGCGCCAACGGGATTTCCTACCTGCCCCATGGCGTGGACGCCTCCAGCGGCGCGCTCAATTTCGTGTTCCGTAACGACTATGCGTTCCCCGTTTCTATCCGCGCCCATGTGCAGGACGGGTCGCTGTTCATTGCCATCTACAAGGGAGCGCCCATTTGAAACGACTTCTCCTGATATTTCTTTCGCTGTTCATGATGATTCCCGTGCTTGGTTTCGCCGGAGCGCAACCCCTCTACACTGCGCAGCTTCGCTATTCAGGCAAAGTGTATGACACACCTGGTGGTACGCTTTCTTTGCGTACCCTTTCCAAAGGCGTCCGCGTAGACATCTATGAAGTGCTGCCCGCATGGCTGAAAATCGGCCGCGAAGGAACGGTCCTGGGCTATATCCAGCGCGAAAAACTGGACGATTACACGGTGGAGTCTTTAGTGCCTGCCCTGGCTCCCACTTACCCCGGGGTACAGAACACCTACCTTGGCTGGGTCGCTGCGGAAGCCCCGGTACGTGACAGGCCGGGCGAGGATGGCGAGACCCTCATCACGCTTACGGCAGGCGCGCGGCTTGCATTCCTCAATGTGGAGGACGGCTGGGCCAAGCTCATCTTCAAGCGTCAATACGGCTATGTTGATACGCGCTTGCTAAGTGAGCTCCAGATGATAAACGCCTCCGCGGACGCGCACGATGATCAGGCGCCCATTGCGGCGTACACTTCCTTCTACAAGATTTCGACCGATGAAGACAATATCGGCCGCATCAAAAATCTGCAGGTCTCCTGTGACAAGTTTGAGCTAATACGCATTATGCCCGGCGGTAACTTCAATTTCAACAGGGACTTGGGTCCGTATCGGCGTTCGAACGGCTACTTTCCCGCCATCGTATTGGTAGACGGAGGTACGGCGCTGGGCTATGGCGGGGGGACCTGCCAGGTATCCAGTACGCTGTATAACGTGGTGCTGCAGCTGCCGGGGCTTAAGGTCGACCACCGACGGCCGCACGGGCCGGGCGGTATCTCCTATCTGCCCCATGGCGCGGACGCGGCTGTGGGAACAGAATCACTCAATTTCAAGTTTACCAACAATTACCCTTTTCCTATCCGTCCGGAGGGCACTGTGCAGGACGGCGCGCTGACCATCACCATTTGGCGGGCAGACGCGGCTTAGATCAGAACAAGCTGCGCAGGAAATTCACCGCCGTGCGGATATCGCCCGCGGGATCATCCCCCACTTCCCGCTCGATAGTAAGAAAGCCTGCAAAGCCAATAGCGTGAAGCGCATGCAGATATGGCTCAAACGGCACATCCCCTTCCCCCAGCGGCAATTCAATAAAGGCATCATCGGCTACGGCGTCGTCAAATACGACGCCGTATATTTTTTCGGGGTCTTTGTCCTTCAGTTTCCTGCCATCCTTGGCATGGGTGTGCACGATGTATTTCCTGAGCGTGTGGACGGCCTTAACGGGATCATCCCCCGTCACCATGACCAGATTGGCAGGATCCAGGTTGATCGCCACGCCAGTTGAATGAAGTGAATCCAGGAATCCTCTGAGCGTCACCGCTGTTTCCGGACCGGTTTCTACAGCAAAGTGCGCCTGCATAGTATCAGCATAGCCGGCCAATAGCGCACAAGCGTCCTGCATGATTTTGTAGCGCGGATGGTCTTTATCCCCGGGTACCACGCCGATGTGCGTCGTGATAATGTCCGTTTCAAGGTCCTTTGCCAAATCCATGATGCGCTTTGATCTTTCTATCAGTCCGGGATTGAGCGAGGCGTCCCCAAAACCATGACCCAGATCCCCGCATAATGCGGAAATGGTAAGCCCGTGGCCCTTGAGCACGTGAAGAAATTCTTTGCGCTTCCGCGCTGTCATATTCTCAGGCGCCATATCACCTTTGGTGGCGTACACCTGAACCCCCTGCACATCAAGCGACGCGGCAGCGGCAAGCGCTTCCTTATAGGGAAGTTTGAAGGATTCCAGCATGATCCCGATGGGAAAAGACGACATATAGGCCCCTTTCCGCCGCCGTGCAGCGCTTCTTTTTCTTCATTATACCTAACAAACGCGCGAATGCAACTGAGGATGACGCCTTGACGCTTTCGTCGGCTTGCCCTATGATTGGAACACTGCAAACGAAAGAGGGGCGGAACGGTGCACCACGAAGGAACTGAGATGATCCACACCAAAAGACTTGTTCTGCGCCCATTTTCACTTGACGACGCAGAGCAAGCCTACGCCAATTGGCTGTCCGACCCGGTCGTCGCCCATATGGCCGGATGGGCGCCGCACAAGGACATGGACAGCGCCCGCGCCTTTATTGCCGACGTAACGGCAGCTTACCAGAGTCCTACAGTCCTCAGATGGGGCATTACGCTGGATGGTAATGTCATTGGGGACATCAGCGTGACAAAGTGGAACGAGCGCCATGAAAGCTGCGAACTGGGCTATGCCCTGTCACAGAAATGGTGGGGACGGGGGTTGATGCCCGAAGCGCTTTGCGCGGTAACGCGGTATCTATTTGATACGGTCGGCTTTCACCGCATCGCGCTCAGGCGCCATGCGGACAATGTGCGATCGGGCCGCGTAATGGCAAAAACGGGGTATCTCTTGGAAGGCTGTCAGAAAGACGCCCGCAAAAACGCGGACGGCACGTTTACGGACCTGCTGCTCTACGCCGCCATCAACGGCGAATGGCAGGACACTCAAAAAAAGGCCATAAACCAAAATAAAACAGAGCTTTGATTGACATGCTCGCCCGCAATTCCTATAATTCCCCTATTCTTTCGCAGGGAGGACAAGATGTCGCAGACGCTGATCCCGAAAAACTACCACTCGCGCTTATCGCTTTATGAGACGCAGGAAGCCATTGGCATCATCAAAAGAACGTTTTCAAACGCGCTATGCAAAGCGCTGAATCTGAAACGCGTTTCTGCCCCCCTCTTTGTGGAAACGGCGTCCGGCCTCAATGACAATTTGAACGGTACGGAAAGGCCTGTGCGCTTTGACATCGCGCAGACAAACGCTGAAGTGGAAGTGGTCCATTCCCTGGCAAAATGGAAGCGAATGGCGCTGCACCACTATGGTTTTTCTGTGGGTGAAGGCCTGTACACCGATATGAACGCCATCAGGCGCGACGAAGAACTGGACAACCTGCACTCCATTTATGTGGACCAATGGGACTGGGAAAAGATCATCACAAAAGACATGCGTACCTTAGCCACCCTGAAAGACGCGATGCAGCGAATCGTTACAGCCATTTGTATTACCAATGACATGCTCAAATGGAAATACCCGGCTCTGGACGTCTGTCTTAAGCGAGAAGCCGTCTTTGCCACCTCTCAGGAATTGGAGGATCGCTGGCCGCACAAGACGCCTAAGGAAAGGGAGACGGCTTTTTTGGAGGAAACCGGCACCGCCTGTATCCTTCAAATCGGCGGAAAACTCAAAAGCGGGATCCCTCACGACGGCCGCGCCCCTGATTATGACGACTGGCAGCTCAACGGCGATATTCTTTTTTGGGACAGTACACTTAATATCGCTATGGAACTCTCCTCCATGGGAATCCGTGTGTCGCCTGAAAGCTTGTCACAGCAGCTTCAATTATCCGGGTGTGAAGACAGGCGACGGCTTCCCTTCCACCGGTCAGTACTGAGCGGCAGTCTCCCATACACCATTGGCGGGGGCATCGGCCAAAGCCGTATGTGTATGCTGCTGCTGCAAAAGGCGCATATCGGAGAAGTGCAATCGTCCTTTTGGAATGAAGAGACCCGCGCGTATTGCCAGGAGAACTCTATCACGCTTTTGTAAAGGAGATGCTTTGGGAACACCTGACGAAATCTTTGGGAGCCTCGTTTTTAACGATGGGGTAATGCGCAAGCGCCTCCCCCGGGAAACCTACGAAGCCATGCACCGCATGGTCAATACCGGACGCCCTTTGCCTGAAGAAGTGGCAGGCGTCATTGCCAACGCCATGAAGGATTGGGCCATCCAGAAGGGCTGCACACATTTCACTCACTGGTTCCAGCCGCTAACCGGCGTTACTGCGGAAAAGCATGAAGCATTCCTCAACCCTGTAAAGGGCGGCAGTGCCATCATGGAGTTTGGCGCCAAGGAATTGGTGCGTGGTGAACCGGACGCCTCCTCTTTTCCCTCAGGCGGCCTGCGCGCCACCTTTGAAGCGCGCGGCTACACCGGGTGGGATCCCACCAGCTACGCTTTTATCAAGGATGATACTCTGTGCATCCCATCCGTCTTTTGCAGCTATGCGGGCGACGCACTGGACAAAAAGACGCCGCTGCTGCGCAGCATGGACGCACTGAACCGACAGGCGCTGCGCATTTTGCGCCTGTTTTCCAACCGCGATGCACAGCGCGTGTTTCCAACCACGGGCGCCGAGCAGGAATTTTTCCTCATTGACAAAAAAGTGTTTGACAGGCGGCGCGATCTGCAAAGCACCGGCCGCACTTTATTTGGCGCGCCCCCTTCCAAAGGACAACAGCTGGACGACCATTACTTTGGCTCCATCAAACCACGCGTGTCTTGCTTTACACGCGACCTTAACGAGGAACTGTGGAAATTGGGCATCCCATGCAAAACCGAACACAACGAAACCGCGCCCGCACAGCATGAGCTGGCTCCGGTGTTTGAAAATTCCAACATCGCTACGGACCACAACCAGCTGATCATGGCGATGCTGCAAAACACGGCCCTCAAACATGATATGGTGTGCCTACTGCATGAGAAGCCGTTCTACGGCATAAACGGCTCCGGCAAGCACAACAACTGGGGTCTTTCCACTGACACAGGCGTCAACCTCCTGGAACCGGGCGATACGCCTGCGGGCGACGCGCAATTCCTGCTGTTCCTTTGCGCCATATTGCGCGCAGTGGATCTGCACCAGGACCTTTTGCGTGTTTCTGTCGCCGGTGCCGGCAACGACCACCGTCTTGGCGCACACGAAGCACCGCCTGCCATCGTGTCCATTTATCTGGGGGATGAACTGGCAGCTGTGCTGGATGCTTTGGAACACCACAACACCTACGTTAAGGAAACGAACGCGACAATGAGCGTGGGCGTGCACACGCTGCCACGCATCCCCAGGGATTCCAGCGACCGCAACCGCACTTCACCCTTTGCCTTTTCCGGCAACAAGTTTGAGTTCCGCTCCCTTGGCTCCTCCATGTCCACTGCCGCGCCCAACACGGTCATCAATACGATCGTGGCCGATACACTCAGCGACTTTGCCGATAAACTCGAGGCCGCCGACGACTTCCAGCTGGCCTGCCAGCAATTGATCGTGGAATGCATCGTGCAGCACAAGCGCATCATTTTTAACGGCAACAGCTATTCGGAAGAGTGGATACAGGAGGCGTCGCGAAGGGGTCTCAAGAACGACAAAGCGACCCCTGATTGCCTGCATGCCCTGATTGAGGAAGAGAACATTTCGCTGTTTGAGCGCCACAAAGTGATGAGTGAATCGGAACTGCGCAGCCGCTATGAGATCCATGCTGACAACTACTGCAAAGTGATTGCCATTGAGGGGCACGTGATGCTGGAGATGGTGCTGCGTGACATTGTCCCCGCCGTTATCAGGCAGCAGGCAATGCTTTGCGACAATATCCGCCAGAAGCAAACCGTACTCAAGAATTCGCCGCCGGAAGCGATGACGCTGGAACAGTCTGAAGCGCACTTGTGCCAACTCTACGCGGGCATGGCGCAGCTGGAAGACACCCTAAGCCAGGCCGAAAAGCTCACGGACACATTGGGCAAGGCAAAAACCTACGCGGCATTGGTCTTGCCCGCTATGCAGGCGCTGCGTGATGCCGCGGACAGCCTGGAGAAGCTTACCAGCCGTGATCTTTGGCCCCTGCCCGGCTATACGGACATCCTAAGCAGCATATGATCACAAAAAAGAGGCCGCGACATGTTGTTGCCGCGGCCTCTTTTCTTTATGTTATTCAGTAGACGCCAAAGGCGTAGACGGTTTCAGAACAGAACGTCTCCCCTTTTCTAAGCACTGTACTTTCAAAAGCGGGCTGATTAACGCTGTCGGGATGATGCTGTGTTTCCAGCGCGATCCCTGCGTACGGCCCATAGGCTGCGCCGCCTTTCCCCGTGGCTTTCAGGCCTTGCCCGCTGTACAACTGAATACCCGGCTGGTCGGTTTCTACCGTCATTTCCCGGCGGCTATTGGGTTCGCGCACCGTGGCAGCAAGCCGGAAACCCTCGCCGTTGATCACGTAATTGACGTCGAACCCATCGGCGCGGTCAAATGCCGGATGGTTCCTGCGCTCTTTAAGGCAGTCTCGATGGGATTTAAAGCTGCGCAGATCATAGGGCGTCTCCTTGATTTGCGCAAACCAGCCGGTGGGGATAAGTTCTTCATCCACCTCGGTAATTTCGTCTGCCTCGATCTTGAGCAGATGGGCGAGCGTATCGCCCTCGCCCGCCAAGTTGAAATAAGCGTGATTGGTGAAATTGATGACAGTATCGGCATCGGACACCGCCTCATAGCGGATGCCCAGGCGATTGTTGTCGTCAAAAGTGAACGTGACGGTAGTGGTAAGCGTCCCGGGGAACCCTTCCTCGCCGTCCGGCGACACGTAGGTCATGGTGACGGAATCACACTCAGACGCTTCCTTTACATCGTATGACCACAACTTTCTGCGAAAGCCGTCCATGCCGCCGTGCAGGCAATTTTTGCCGTCGTTAGCGGGCAAATGGTATTCAATGCCATTCAGTTCGAATTTGGCGCCGCCGATCCTGTTGGCGTAGCGCCCAACTGTCGAGCCGATATGTCCGTTACGCGGACGCCCATAATCCTCCACGCTGTCGTACCCCAGGCATACGTCCGCGAAAATGCCTTCCTTATCAGGAACGATTATACTGACGATATGCGCACCGTAATTGATGAAGGATGCGCTGCTTCCTTTGGCGTTGGTCAGGGTGATCTTGTCCACCTGTCGGCCTTCGTTGTTCTTTCCAAAAGGGGTAATCGCTATACTCATGTGTCCTCCCAATAAATCAGCCTTGCTTTTCTATTTCCATCCAGCTGTCAAAGCGCGTGGTGAATTCGCGGTTGGTATCCGTTTTTTCCATCATGGAAAGTATGAGGCGCCCCGCTTCCTCATCGCTGCGGCCCTTGGTAAGCTCCCGAACATGGCCGACCACTTCGCTTTCGTCTCGCGTCAGCAAGGCATTCCCCTGTGTGGTTTGGCTTTTTTGCAGGCTGTAGGGCGGCTCGACGCCGCTGATATGCAGCGCGTCATCAAATATCACTTTTGCGTTGACAACGCTTTGCACTTCGTCCATGACGGCGCTGCCCAGCGTGCCTTCTTCTTCGCCTATGATGGCGGCGACCACCGTGATACTGCCGCCTTCTTTCAGGTTGCGGGCCGCCCCCAACAACTGCTTGGGCTTGGTGAGCGCGCCGGCCACAAGGCCTCCGCGCAGTTCGCGCGCGCTTTGAGGCATCATGTTATTGTAAGCACGGCAAAGGGCGGTAAAGTCATTGAGCATCAGCAGCACATCTCTGCCGCTTTCGGCAAGGCGTTTTGCACGTTCCACGACCATATCACTGACTCTCGCAGTGTTTTCCGGAGGCTCATCAAACGTGGTGTAGAGTATTTCGGCATCCACCTTATTTTTGATGGCAGTTATTTCTTCGGGCTTCTCATCCACCAAGAGCAACATGGCAGTGAGTTCCGGATAGTTTTCCTTTGTGGACGCGGCCACGGCACCAAAGAATGCCGCAGTATCCATTTGCCGGGGCACCACCATCAAAGCGCGCTGCCCAAAGCCAATGGGCGAAAAGAGATCTATCATGCGCAAGGCGAGGTTCTTATGCGTGCGGCTGGATAATTTGATGCGCCTATGGGGATAAATGGCTGTCAGCTTGTCAAAGTCCCTGCGCGGCGGACGGCCGGTGACCTCTTCGCCGTTGATTTTATTGATGAACAGCAAAGCGCTGTAGCGATCCATTTCGCGCTGCGGACGAGTTTTGCCTTCGATGTAATCACCGTTTCGCAGTGCAAAGCGGCGTATTTGGGCATTGGAAACGTAGATGTCCTTGAGGCTGGGAAGGTAATTGCCTGCCCTTAGGAACCCGTAGCCATCGGGATGAATATCCAGGACACCCGCGCCTTCGCCTACATCACCCGCAGACAAAAACTCCGGCGCGCCATTATCCTCGGCGCGGCTTTCCCGCGCATTGAGCGGGCTGGACGGAAAGTATGTATCTCCGGGCATTCCTGAGGGCTGACTTGGCTTTGGCACCAGTGTCCGGCGAGGCTCCTGCTGCGCATAAGCAGGACGAAACACATGCTGCGGTTGAGGCGACTGTGGGGCAATCTCCGGCTGCGCGGAGACGTCGGGGCCGAAGCGGGTAAAGGCCGGCTTATAGGCAGGCTTGGTGTCCCCGGCAATCAATGGCGTGCCCAAAGAAGGCGCGTACTTGCTGCCCGTTTGCTGGGTCGCAAACGGCTGCGGATTATGCCAGGCGCGCGCGCCCTGCAACGTAAAAGCAGGCTTGTTGCCTTTGGGCGGCTGCGGCGTGGGCCGCGGCGCGGACACCGCCGGAGCAGGGGGCTTGATCGGCGCCTGCGCAGAGCGCGAGCGGGTGTTGACAGTCATCACCGGGATGTCATCGCTTTCATCAGAAATGATGAGCGCACGGCGCGCCGGTGCCTTCTTCTGCTGTTCGCTCTCCGATTTTTCCTCAGGCTTCGGCTGGGCGGCATATATCTTGTCAATGATCGCTTGCTTGGCCATATTGGTCACAAGCTCTATGCCCTGCTCCTTGGCATATTTGCGCAGCTGGGCGACGGTCATCACCTTAAGTTCTTCGAGGGTTTGCATGGATTGCCTCCTGTGTTTTTTGTTGAATTATGGATTTGCGCACGTCCCACAGAGGAAGCGCACGCACGCCCGCATGGCCCGTGTAATGTGTAGTCGTTCCTTTATGTGCATTTGTCGTTGAATTAATGTCCGGTCTTTCTATTTCGACAGCGCTGATGCTGCTTTGCTTCATACGCGCGGCGGATAACAACCCGCCCTAATCGTCACTCATTAGAACATTCCTACTGATCAGAGCAAGAATTGCTCCTGCATACATATGCCTCCTTGCACGGCTTGTAAAGTGAGTGTAAGTGTTTCAAGTGTTTTTGTCAAGCGAATGAGGCCTGTCCAGCGCAGAAAATGCGGGTTCGCCCTGACCGTCCCGGTAACTGAGCACCGTCTGCAGATTGACCGCCTGCGTCGACGCAAAAATGTTGCTCAACACCTGGGGGTTCTGTTTTGCCAATTGCGCCAGAAGGCGCTTCACTTCCTTACGCTTGCCCCCGTCTATGCGCTGTGTGACGTTACAGGAACAGGTTGCGGTGGTGATTGCGCAAGCGTTCCTCCACGCAATGATATGTTTTTCCCGCACGTGGTACAACGGGCGGATCAGCTGCATTCCGGCATAATTGGCACTGCTTAAGCGGGGCATCATGGTTTTGAATTCCCCGCCGTAGAGCATGCTCAGCAATACGGTTTCACACACATCGTCAAAATGATGACCCAGCGCGATCTTGTTGCAGCCGTGTTTTTGCGCCTCCTTATAAAGATGACCCCTGCGCATGGCAGCGCAGATATGGCAAGGTGAAGACGCGCCCTGCGCGATGGACAGTATCCGGGCGTCGAACATTTCAAGGGGAATATCCAGTTCCTCCGCCGTATCTGTGATCATGCGCCTGTTTTCAGCCGAGTAGCCTGGATCCATCGCCAAAAAGCGCAGTTCGAACGGAAAATCACTGTGCCTTTGCAACAGCTGCATGCATTTGGCCATAAGGAAACTATCCTTGCCGCCCGAAACACACACCCCAATGCGGTCGTTTTCCTCAATCAAACGGTACTGTTTGAGCGCTGATATGAAGTTCTTCCAGATGGTCTTGCGGTACCTTTTCGTGATAAGGTCTTCCGCCAGTTTTGATCGTATCGACATTGATTCCACGCAGTATCCTCCCGTTTGTGGCATCATAGCACATTCCCTGTGCCTGTGCTATAATCAAAACCGCCTTGAGGAGGTATGTATGAACGGAAAACTGGAGACAATCGTGCGCGGCGCAGCGCGCATTATGCTGGATAATGAAAAAGCACCGGCGCATCGAAAGCCCGGCCACAACAATTTCGTAACCGACGCGGACGTGATGGTGCAGGAATACCTGCACGGGAAACTGCAGGCATTTTTGCCCGGCAGCGTCTTTTTTTCGGAAGAGCAGGATAATTCAGCCCTGACAGACGCGCCCACGTGGGTAGTGGACCCCATCGACGGTACGTTCAATTTTATCAAGGGCCGCAAATGTTCCGCCATATCTGTGGCCCTGCTGAGCGACCGACGGCCCATCCTGGGCGTTATTTTCAATCCCTACAGCAATGAGTTTTTCCGCGCCGAAAATGGCCACGGCGCCACGCTCAACAGCCACCCCATCAAACCGTCCGATACGACGTTTGACATTGCGCTGGTCAACTTTGGGACGTCACCCTATCAGCCGGAATTGTCGCGCCAAGGTATGAACGCAGCGCTCGAGTTTTTGACCCACGCGGGCGATTTGAGGCGCAGCGGTTCTGCGGCGCTGGAAATGTGCGAAATAGCAGCAGGCCGCGCTGATGTCTTCTTTGAAATGAGCCTGTCGCCGTGGGATTATGCCGCCGCATCGCTGATCGTCAAGGAATCCGGAGCACATTTCGCCATGCCCCTTGAAAACAACGAGGACTTCGGCCGCCCCGCCTGCGTGCTGGCGTGCAATAACAAGTGCCTCGAACAGTCGCTTCAAATTATACGCGCGGCGGCCGGGAGGGAATAGCATGCTGCCACTATCCACGCCGCACGCGCATACGCTGTTCACAGACGGCAAAAACACCGCCGAAGAAATGGTTGGCGCCGCCATACAAAAAGGCTTTGTAAGCCTGGGTTTCTCCGAGCACGCAAAGCAGGATTTTGATGTGCCGCTTTTTGGCCTGAGTGAGGAAAGTGAACAGGAGTACATTTCGGAGATCAAGCGCCTGCAGGATATTTACAAAGATGTCATCGCCCTGCGTCTTGGCATGGAGCGGGATTACTATTCTATTGCCAACCGCGAGCGGTTTGATTATGTCATAGGCTCCGTGCATTACCTAACCTCTTCTGCCCGGCTTATCTCGGTGGACGGAAACCCGGATGTCCTAAGCGAAGCGCTCGTCAGGGAATGGCACGGGCAAGGTCTCTTTTTTGTTCAGCAGTACTATGATGTGTTAGGGCGCTATATTGCGGATTACCGGCCGGATATCATTGGCCACTTTGACCTGGTCGCCAGGAATAACGCGAAGTTGAACATGTTCGACGAAGACAGTGAAGATTACCTGCGCTTAGCCTATGCCGCCATGGACAAGGCTATCACGGGCTGCGATCTATTGGAAGTCAATACCGGCGCGATGGCTCGCGCCGGCGCACTTCTCCCCTATCCCAAACCGGTGCTGCTGACTTACTGGCGAAGCATAGGCGGGCGCGTGATCCTATCCTCCGACTGCCATGACGCCAAAATGCTGGATTTTGGATACGAAAAAGGCCTCGC
>LFTR01000096.1 GCA_001513425.1 Clostridiales bacterium DTU024 | reverse complement strand
AAGCGAAACTCTCAGCTGCGTCATGATGCCTGATGAATTTACACACAATTATGGACTTGACTACAAAGGCCGGTACCCGTTACAGGGTGCCGGTCTTTGTTATGTACAGAAATCGCGTGGAGAAGAACGATGGCCCCGGTACTCTATACTTTTGCCCCGTATCCTTCGGGTTATTTGGCAACCAATCTGTTCATTGCGACGGAAAAATCACAATCTCACTCGCGCCGGCAACAAGCCCATCTCCCCCCGCTTTCGCGTTTTTCGCGCATTTCGCCATCTTCGCGGACCTTTCCGGCTTTATCACGGCGTAATGCCCAACTCCTTTTTGCCCATTCACAGGCCCGACACCCTTGCGCGCGATGCTGCTGTCAATTACCGTACACGAACGCGTGGAAAGCTTCTTTGACCGCGTCCGCGTCATACTCGATGACGCTGGCGCCGGCGGAGGTCGTACTGAACGTGTACGCGCCTTCCTGAGGCAGGCTGAGGGTATCCATGGTGTTCGCGTCCTGTATCACGCTGGGCAGCAGCGCGATCACTTCAGAAGTGGTCAGGTTGGTCGCGATGGTTTGGAACCCGGCCGCGACCGCATCAATGATTTGGTCGAGACTGCTTTGTTTTGTTTGCTCCAGCACCGCCGACAAGAACTTGCGCTGACGCTCGTTGCGGCCAAAATTGTTGTCCAGATGGCGGATACGCACGTACATAAGAGCCTGCTCACCGGTCAGCAGCTGCGCCTCCTCTGTGCGGCGCGCGTTGACTGTGCCTGCCTCGGCAGACGACAACACCATCGATACGCCGCCCAGGTAGTCCACAACATCCTCAAAGCCGCTGAAGTTGATGGAGCAGTAGCGCTCGATGTTCAGCCCCAGCACCTCGTTGACTGTCTTCATGGCCAAAAGCGGGCCCCCGAAGGCGTTGGCCGTGTTGATGCGGTTCTTGATGTTGTAGCCGGGGATGCTGACCAGCATGTCGCGCACCAGCGACGTCAGCTTGATCTGCCCTGTTTGGGTGTTGATGGACAGCACCAGCATAGCGTCGGTGCGCCCAAAATTGAGCCTGATGTCGCCGGTATCCGTGCCCATGAGGAGGATGTTGAGCCAGGCTTTGTCCAGGCCCTTGGCCTGGGACAAATTATTAGGCTCCACATGAACGCGGAACTCCTCATCGATGGGCAAGTCCTTGTTCTCATCCTCCAGGGCGGCGTTGATCTGCATGATCTGCTGATCATCCAGTGTCACTTCGGCCTGCTGGCCCTTTGCGACTGTGGGAAGCATGACCCCTGTGAGCATCACCAGCAGACAGGAAATCAAGATGATTTTCTTGAGCATTTTATACCTGCTTTCGTTGGGTTCCAAATTGTGCCGCAGCGAATATCAGTGTGGCAGTGCGAAACTGAGTCGATCTTAAGTATCCGGGCGGGATGTGCAGTCATTTATCGGTCATTGTTGCCGCAGCGGCACTGTCCAAAGCGCTTCATGACAGCCATTGCATTATACCGATGATTCGAAAACTCCGCAATATTCTCGTCAAACCGCAGTTGGCCGGCGCAAAACGTCAAGCGTACAGCCCATGGCTGTGAACCGCCTCATGCGCCCTGCGCGTCAACGCTTAAAGCCTTTGGCTCCGTACGATTCCAGATATTTGGCGACCGACCTGCTCATTTCAATAGAGAAATCAGAGTTGTACTTGCGCCGGCAAAAAGCCTGTATCCAGGCGTCAAAATGCCCATCCTGCCCATCTTCCCGCAGCATGGTGACCAGCTCGTCCTTATCCATGCGGCGATAATGATTTTCATGCACGATGTGTTTGAGGGCGCGGCGATGAGGCTTGGGCCGGGCCAGCTGCTGCGCGGTGGGGTATCCAAACACCAGCATCGCCGCGGGGAAGACATAGTCCGACAGGCCGAGCATGGCGCGGTGTTCTTCGCAGCGCTCCATAATATCGCCAATGTAGCAGGAGCCGACGCCCAGGCTCTGGGCGGCGATGACCGCGTTTTGCGCTGCGATACAGGCATCTTCCACGGCAAGGATGAAGTCTCCCGGGCCGGGATCGCGCGGCGTACAGCCGCCATAGCGGTACGCGTCGATCCACTTTTGCTGGTCGGCGAGGAAGATCAGCGCCATGCGCGCCTCCGCGATGAAGGGCTGGTTGTCGCACGTCACCGCGAGCTTTTCCAGCAGCTGCCTGTCCGTGATATCCAGGATGGTGTACAGCTGCTGGTTGCCCGCGGTGGGCGCTGCCATAGCCGCCAGGAGAATGACTTCCTTGTCTTCAGCGCTAATGGGGCGCGGTTCAAATACGCGCACCGATTTGCGTTCGTGGATGGTCCTGAGTACGTCATTCATGGGGTTACCTCCACAGGTTTCTTAATGCCCGCGCGGTCAACGAAAGTTCCGCGCGCTTTGATTTTGTCTGTTTAAGGGAATTCTACCTGTTTTTGCATAATCAGGCAAGGAGGGGCGAAAACAGTGCCACAGGCCTTTGTTTCCGCCCGGTTCGGAACAGCCGCGGCTTGCGACAAGTGGAAAGGGCCCAAAGCCCGACTTACGCAAACGCGTTCGGCGGTGTGGCCGGTAATTCGGAAAGATTGTGCCTGTCCTTTTGATTTTTCTCCAAAATTTCTTCAGCACAATTTGGAGAATTCTGCGGGAGATACGTAGAAATGCATTGAAAACCAGCCGTTTTTTGGATGGAATGTTTTTTTAGTAAGGGTGTTGACAATGAAATGGAACGGTAGTATTATCATGTCACTGAAACGGTTAAGTAATAGCGAGGTCTCATGAAGAACGCAAGTATCAAGGATGTGGCAAAAGAAGCCGGCGTGTCAAAAGCAACGGTCAGCTATGTGCTCAACGACACGCCTCATCAGAGCATCTCTGAAGAAACCGCTGCTCGGGTCAGGGAAGCGGTCAAGAAACTTGATTATGTGCCCAATCTCAATGCCAGAAGCCTCTCAAGCCGCAAAACCAAACTGATCGGCGTGGTGATACCGCAGACGGAGCCGGGCAGAGAATTCTTGTTCTCCAACCCATTCTACGGCGACCTGCTTTCCTCCGCGGAGTACGCGGCGCGCCGGAATGGCTATCACCTTTTGCTGTCGGGTTCTGAGTCAAACCAAAGCTATATGAGCATCGCCCGCAACCGCGGCGTGGACGGCATCATTATCGTTGGCGCCTATCCGACAAAATGGCTGGATGAATTACATGAACTGTCCATTCCGGTGGTGCTGGTGGATACCTACGTCAAAGACCCTGTCTATCACACCATTGGCATCAATGACCGGCTGGGCGGCAGAATGGCGACTGAGTACCTCATCAAAAATGGACATCGCAGTATTGCATTTGTGTGCGGCCAGATCGAGGACCAGGGCGTCGTGCAAAAGCGCTACCAGGGCTATCGGGACGCTTTGGAGGGCGCAGGGATCAAAGTAAAAGAGGAGCATATCTACTCCGGGAATATCTCCTTTGAGTATGCGCAGGCTGTTGCCCAAGAGATGCTTAAAAGGGGCAAGAAAGAGACGGCAGCGTTCGTCTCGGCGGATATTCTGGGGATGGGACTGATCAAAGGCCTGCGCCGCCTAAACCTTCGCGTCCCCAGGGACTTGTCCATCGTTGGCTTTGATGACGTGTATTTGGCAAAAATGTGCGACCCCTCGCTGACGACTGTTCATCAGGATATTGCCGCAAAAGGCACGACAGCCGTGCAGTTTATCCTGGATGCTTTGAGCGGTGAACCCGGCAAGCAGGAGAAGATCCTGCCCATCGAGCTGGTTGAGCGTGAATCTGTGCAGAAAATTTGATTATTTAGGTACTGAACCGTTTAAGTTGGGGAGAGAAGCAAATGATCAAGCACTTGGGAGAGGGGCTCGTCCCCTTCGAGGATTGCGGCTTTGCCCGTTACCCCGAAATACCCTGTGTCGGCGTGGAAGTCATTGTCCGCTGCCGCGTGGACTACAGCGACGCTCTGCCTGTCTTGACAATGCGCAGTGAAGAAGGTGTTTTTTCGGTTCAGCCGATCCCGGAAAAACCACACCACTATCGTTTCCCGCTGGGGATTTTTAACGCGGCGCAACAAGTCTCGTACCAGATAGCAACGAATGAAGAAAAGACGCGCTGGCATACATTTGACGTCGTTACAAAAGAAAGCTTTTCCACGTTTGAAAAGTGCCAAAGCATTGACGACAACACTGCGCTTGCGGCGCTTTCAAAAGACGTTTTTCTCACCGTCAAGGCGTGCGAAAAGCTTGAAATGGCCCTGGCGCAAGGGTCCTGTGATCCGAGCGGAAATGGCGAATGTGAATTGACGCTTCCGGGCGGTTTCCGTTTCACCTGTGGCTTAGGGAAATTATGGGCTATTGAGAGATCCGGTGTGACGGTCTGTGAAGCGACCGAATATGAGTTCCGGCGCAACAAACAGGGAAAGATACTGAAAGCCGCGTTAAAAATGCGCCTCTGCAGCGAGCATATCCTGGGCACCGGCGAACGGTTTGACGCGGTCGACCAATCCGGCCTTGGCAGCAACGGGCGCGTCGTTGAAAAATTCACCCGCCAGGGCGCGCAAACGTATTTGCCTGTACCGTTCTTTATGACGGAACAGGGGTTCGGCTGGTTTCGTGAGAGTGATATTCCGGTTCATATGACATTTGAAGATCAAACGGTCATAGCGCAGGAAACGGAAGGCAAATGCCTCACGAAAGACATCCTTCTCTTTGGCGAGCCGGCCGATGTACTGGAGCAGTACCTAAGCTTGACGGGCGACAAGGTGCTGCCGCCGGAGTGGGCCTTTGGCACATGGATCAGCGGCAACGGATGGAACTCCCAAAGCGAAATCGACGCTCAGCTTGCCTTCCTCAAAAAGCACAATTACCCCGCCTCCGTCATGGTTCTGGAGCAATGGAGCGATGAGCGCACCTTTTACAAGTGGCATCAGGAACGCTTTGCGCATCCCGAAAAAACCGTCAGGCGAATAAGGGATGCGGGACTGCACCTGGTGCTTTGGCAGATCCCCGTTATCAAGCACGAGTGGGACGGCGTACCGGGTGAAGACCTTGAAAATGACACGAAAGAAGCCATCCAAAATAGATATGCCATCCAGAACGAAGACGGAACGCCCTATCGGATAACGGAAAACTGGTTCCACCACAGCCTTTTGCCTGACTTTACAAACCCCGAGGCGCTTGCCTGGTGGTTTGATAAGCGCAAGTATCTGCTCGACATGGGCGTTGAGGGATTTAAGACCGATGGCGGTGAATTCCTCTTTGACAAGACTGCCCGCCTGCACGATGGGACAAGCGGCCTAAGCGGGCATAACCTTTACCCCATTGAGTATGCAAGAGCCTACCACGATTTCATGCGCGCCCACGGCGTGCAGGGCGTGACGTTCAGCAGGGCAGGCTGCGTCGGCGCGCAGTCCGTTCCGATCCATTGGGCCGGCGACCAGGCGAGTGAGTGGAGTGAATTTCAAAGCCAGCTGCGCGCAGGCATATCCGCGGGTTTATCCGGTATTCTCTTCTGGAGTTTTGACATCGGCGGGTTCGCGGGACCCCTTCCGGACGCGGAATTGTACTTGCGCGCGACGGCCATGGGGTGCTTCTGTCCCGTGATGCAGTGGCATTCCGAACCCCGCAAAGGGCAGTTTTCGGGCGGCGAGGGGGAAGCATACAACAACGACCGCAGCCCCTGGAACATGGCGGAAAAACTGAACGACAGCAAGGTACTGGACATCGCATGCCGTTTTGCCCAGCTTCGGGAAAGCCTGCGCCCCTATTTATGGCGGGAGGCGCAGCACTGCGTTTCCGCGGGGCGTCCCTTGATGGCGCACCTTTGCCTTGATTACCCTTTTGACACCAAAGCATGGACAGTACACGACCAGTACATGCTGGGACGTGACCTGCTGGTTGCCCCCGTTACGCAGGAAGGCGCAAGCGGGCGGCTTGTTTACTTGCCGCAAGGAGAATGGATGGATTTCTTTACGGGCGAAAAATGGACCGGAGGACAAGAGATCACGGTTGACTGCGCACTTAACAGCATCCCTGTCTTCAAAAGGGGGATAGATGCCGATATCTGACATCAGAATTGAACCCTGGGTCATCTCAAAGTCGTCCGGGATAGATGATTTTTGTGAGTCGATCTTCTTTATCGGCAACGGTTATCTGGGAATTCGCGGGTTTCAGGGTTGGCAAAAGAAAAAGCAGCCCAACGATCACGCGATATTCCGCGCCGGTTTATTCAGCCATATCAGCCACCATATTACGGATATGGTGCAATTGCCAGACGCCACAACGCTCTGCCCGGATACGCCGGAACCGGACACTGTCAAGCAAGAACTAAACCTCCGCACGGGCGTAGTGTCCTGGGAATGGGAAACGCCCGGCCTCCGTTTCCGTATGGAACGTACCGCCGCCATGTCCGACAGCCAGCTGATATTGGTCAAACTGACCGTGACAGCCGTGAAGGATACGCACCTGAATGTACAAGCCATTGCGGATGCCGGGGTGAGAAATCTCCCCGTTCATGACGACCAGATGGTTGAAATAAACGACCTTGTCAAGCTGCTGGACATTGACAGCCTCGGCGCGAATGAGCTGAAAATGAGTACCCTGGCTGAAAGAACACCTGTAACCATTTGCTGGCAGCTAAAAAGCGACCGCGCATTCACACGCATCCAGCACGTAACACACGACACCGCTGTGACCACGCTGTCCGCCGCCCTCAAACAAGGAGAATGCTGGACCATTGAAAAGCATGTCAGGATTCTTGTGGGGAAAGAGGCGCCCCATGCGACTTCCGCTGACCCATGGGCAGACAGCATAATGGCATGGGAAGAATTGTGGGAAAACTGCGACATCCGGATCCAAGCGGACGACCGGCAGTTGCAGGGAGCGATCCGGTACAACATCTTTCAGCTGTTGTGCAGCAACGCTGCGGATGAACCGAACATATCGATTGGCGCGCGCGGCCTGACGCACGGACGCTATAAAGGCAACACATTCTGGGACGCAGAGATCTTCCTTGTGCCGTTCTTCACGTGGACACGCCCGCAAGCGGCAAGAAACCTGCTGAAGTACCGTGTCAACAGGCTATCTGACGCCAAATCACTGGCAAAAAAGCAGAACCTTGAAGGCGCCAGATTCCCCTGGATGTGTTCTTCAGACGGAACAGAACAGTGCGAAAGCTGGGATATCGGCTTATGCGAAGTCCATATCACAGCGGATATCGCTTACGCGATGGACCGTTATGTCAGGGCCTCCGGCGATAGTGCATTTCTCCGGGATCACGCAGCCCAAGTCTACCGCGAAACCGCCCGCTATTGGCTCAGCCGCCTGACTTGGGAGCCGAACAGGGGGTGCTTCAGCAGTTTCTTTGTAAAGGGCCCGGATGAATACTGCGGAGCGACGATCAACAACACCTACACCAACTGGATGGCGCGCCACAATATCGCGCTTGCGCTTGAAAACAGCCGGTTGGACGCCGCCGAAAACAGCAGGCTGTCCTTTGCCAAAGAACACATCACCCTTCTATATGACCTGGACCGTGATCTCTTTTTGCAGGACGAGCAGTTCGAACGCCTTGAACCGGCGCCCTTCCTGAAAACCGATGATGCGCCCAGCTACAAAGTCGTGTGCTTTGACAGGATGCAGCGTTATCGCGTGATCAAACAGGCCGACCTTGTATTGCTGATGACGCTGTTTCCCAAAGACTTCACGCTCGCGATGAAGAGAAATGTCTTTACCGCTTACGAGCCCCTGACGCTGCATGACTCAACGCTGAGCTGGGGCATCCACGCGTTGCTTGCCGCGCGCCTTGGCATGTGGGAAAAAGCCACGTCCTACTTTGAGCGGGCAGTCTATCTTGACCTTAAGGACCTGATGGGCAATACAGGACATGAAGGGCTTCATATGGGCGCATTGGGCGCCGCATGGCAGGCCGTCGTCTATGGCATGGCAGGCCTGTGGACGGACGGGGACGGCTTGTCCCTAAACCCTATGCTGCCGCCCGGTGTGGAGCGTCTGCGCTTTAAGGTATGGTATCAGGGAGAAAGATTTGATATCGACATCGGCCCAAGCGCCCACAGTCTACGAAAGGAGGAGAAATAAATGTATCTGCCCAAATCATCAGGGCGACGAACGGCGGCGGCCGTTTTCCTGATCCCCTCAATGATCGGACTGGTCGTATTCAGCCTGATACCGATGGTATCGTCCCTCTTCTTTTCGTTTACCGACTATGACCTCTTGGCCGGTACCATGGATTTCATCGGGCTGGACAACTATACAAGGATCCTGTCCGGGCGCGAATTTCCGCAGGTTTTGACCCACACATTGACATACCTGGGGCTTTACCTGCCGCTTATCCTTATGACGTCAACGGCGCAGGCGATGGTACTGAACCGCTCCTTTCGCGGGCGCGGGATATTCCGCACGATCTTCTATACGCCGGTCATTACCTCATGGGTGGCCGCGGCCGTCGTGTGGACTTGGGTACTCAGCGGCAAGTATGGCCTGCTCAACCAGATGCTTGACGCCATTGGCATCAGCGGCCCCGCCTGGCTGAACAGCCAGCAATGGGCGATGCCGGGTGTAGTGATCGCGGCCATATGGAAGGACACCGGATACTACGCGCTGATGGTGCTGGCCGCCCTAAAATCGATCGACCCGCAATACTATGAGGCGGCCTCGATCGACGGCGCCGGCGGTGCCCGCAAATTCCTGAGCATCACGCTGCCCCTTCTCTCGCCCACATTGTTCCTGGTGGTCGTCATCAATATCATCTACGGCCTGCAGGTCTTTGATTCGGTGATCATCATGACAAACGGGGGGCCCGGAAACGCCACGACCGTGTTTTTGGAGCGCATCTTCAAGTACGCCTTCAAGCAGTACAAGATGGGGATGGCCTCCGCCTACTCGTGGATCCTGTTCATTATGATATTTGCCTTGACGATCGTGCAGTTCAGGCTTCAAAAGAAGTGGGTGAACTATGATGCGTAGGTTTGGGCTAAATCGAAAGATCCTCTTATGGGCAGCCTTCTACCTGGTGCTTTCCGCTATGGCGCTGATCATCCTGCTGCCCTTTGCCTGGATGGTTTCATCGTCCTTCAAGGGGAGCGAAACCATCCGCACCATTCCGATCAGATGGATCCCCGAACAGCCGACGCTGGAAGGCTACGAGCGCGTCTTCAATATGCACAGTTTCTCGTTTGTACGCGCTACGTTCAACAGCCTTTTCCTGGCCGTCGCGTGCACCATTGTCCAGGTGCTCAGCGCCAGCATGGCGGCCTTCGCATTCACCAAAATCCCTTTCAAGGGTTCAGGCAAGCTGTTCAGCGTGTACCTGGCGACCATGATGATCGCAGGCTCTGTCACAATGGTGCCCAACTATATCATTCTGAGAGTCCTTGGCCTGCTGGACTCATACACAGGGCTGATCCTGCCATCGCTGTCCAACGCGTTTGGCATNNGATGGGGCGTCATTGTACAGAATATTCTTCTCGATCGTGCTTGAGATGGTCGCGCCGACGCTGGCGACCATGACGCTGCTCGCCTTCATGGGCAGCTGGAACAACTACCTGTGGCCGCTGATCGTTTTGACCAGCAACGACAAGCAAACGCTGCAGGTCGTGCTGGGCAACATGAACAGCATGTACAAAAACAACGAACATGTCCTGATGGCGGGCGCGGTGCTGACCATACTCCCGATCCTCGCCGTTTATCTGCTTTCCCAGCGGAAAGTGGATGCCGGCATCGCCCTGGGCGGGCTGAAATGAGCGCTTCACGCGTTAAAACGCGTGGCAAATATAAAGGAGGAACCTGTCATGAAAAAGATGCTTTCCCTGCTTCTGGCCCTGACGATGCTGTTGAGCCTTGCATCAACAGCGCTTGCTGAACCTGTCACGATCACCTATGCCACCTTCTCAGCTTCCGGTGCACAAGAAGAAACATTAAAGAAAATGGTTGAGGTTTTTGAGGGCAAGAACCCCGATATCAAAATTGATGTTCAGCTCATCGGATACAATGACTACTTCACTGCCCTTGCGACCAAAGTCGCCGGCGGAAATGCGCCGGATGTCTTTGAAATGAACATGGAGAACTATCTGTCTTACATGCTTCGCGGAACGACCGCTGATCTGAGTGACCTTGGCATTGCAAAAGAGAACTACTCACAAGGCACACTGGACGCGGTATCCAACGACGGCAAACTTTACGCGGTGCCGATGAGCTTCTCTACCTGCATGATGTTCTATAACAAAGATCTGTTTGACAAAGCCGGTATCGCGTACCCGACAGATGACTGGACATGGGCCGACGCGCAGACCGCCGCGGAAGCCATTGTAGCGGCTGGCGGCGAAGATATCTGGGGCTATTCCCAGCCTATCACCTACAATGAGTTCTATAAATCGATCGTAGGCAACGGCGGCAGTCTCTTGAACGCGGACTTCACCCAGTTCACCGTGAACAGCCCTGAAAACGTGGCTGTTCTTGATGCCATGCTGGCCCGTGTCAGGGGAGAAAACAACGTCATGCCGACAGCCGAGCAAATGGCGGGCCGGGGTGACTGGGATCTTTTCTGCGAGGGCAAGCTGGGCATGATCATCACAGGTATCTGGGCCTTCGCGACCTTTACCGAAAAGTGCGCGTTTGACTGGGACATCGTCGTGGAGCCGGGCTTCAAGGACAAGGCTACATTCTTCTTTGCCAATGTCAACTGCATCTCCCCCGACAGCGAAAAGAAGGAAGCTGCCGCGAAATTCGCTGATGCCATGGGTTCTGATCCCGACATCGTGCAGCTGCGCCTGGATGCCAGCTGGGAACTTCCCACGATCGCCGACCAGAGCAAGCTTAGCCAATACATTGAGATCACGCCCCCCGCAAACCGCGCTGCCGTATTCGCCAGCATGGATTACGTCGTGGCGCCTCCCGCTTTGGCAGAATCAGGCGCAGCCAGCGAGATCGTCAACAATGTGCTTAGCACCCTGGAAATGAACGACATGACCGCACAGGAAGCGCTGGACGAGATCCAGGCGCAACTGGATGAAGCGAACCTGATCAAGTAAAACTATCGAATGTACGTGCAAGGCACGGGGGAAGTCACGCTTCCTCCGTGCCCGGCTCTTTAAGTGAGAGGAGCTAAGGATGCAATACCAGGTTACAGGCAATGAGTATGTGTCTTTGCCGACGATACGCCAGACGGACGGCGCCATTGAGGGCGTCACCTTTCTGTATATGCAGGCAAAGGGGATGCTTGAGCTGCGCGGCAAGGATGGCTTGATCAAGCCGTACGTTTCCATTGACGGGCGCCGCATGTCTCAAACGCCTCAGTGGCACAGGGAGCACTGTTGGATACCCTCGATGCGGCGCCACTCCCCCGTGGCTGCGTTTGAGTGTGTTTATCTGACTCCGATGGGTGAAAGGGGATTCAGCATCCGGATGACCGCGGAAAATGTGTCCTCCCGAACGGTCCGAGTCACAATCGGGATGGACGGAGACTGGGACAGCACCTTGCATGAGGTCAACGAGTCAACAGCTATCGACGCCGGACGGGAGGTCCGCACATCCGGCTGGAACCATATGTTTGTGTGGCTTCAAAAACCGGGCCTGCCCCTATTTGCATTCGCACCGATCACGAGCGACAACCAACCCTTCAGTCAGATCGACCAGGGGGCCGTCTGGTCCTGCGAGGGATACAGCTATGACATCCACAGATCAAAAGACCTTGCGCCAGGTGAACGCCTGTCGCTTGATGTGTTCTTTGGTATTGGCTACGAAGAAGTCGCGGCGGCGACTTCGGCAAAAGAAATGCTGCGCCGGGGGTATGACAAATTGCATGACCTGAGCCGCCAATGGCTTGCTGCCAGGGAAAAGCATCTGCCCGACGATCATATCCAAACCCTTTTGAACACCAACCTTTTCTTTGCGTTCTTTTACGCCTCAGGGCGCACGATCGACACGGAAGAATTGTGCATGATGACGTCGCGCAGCCCCCGCTATTATGTCAGTGCCGCGTATTGGGACCGGGACAGCCTTTTGTGGGCGTTTCCGGCCATTTTGTCTGCCGACCGGGAATATGCCCGGGAATTGCTGCTGGCGGTATATCAAAAGCAGGGCCGAAACTTTGGCGTTCACAGCCGGTTCATTGACGGTACCGTGCTGGAACCCGGCTTTGAACTGGATGAGCTTTGCGCGCCTGTCATTGCGCTTCATCGCTACGTTCAGGCAACGGGTGACAAAGCCTTTGTGCGCTTGCCCCAGATCCTGAGCAGGCTGGAGCAGATCATCATCAAGCTGGAAACGCACAAACACCCCGACGTCGCCCTATATGATACTTTCCTCCAGCCGACAGACGACCTTCACAGGTACCCCTATCTCGCGTACGACAATGTTCTGGCCTGGAAGCTTTTCATGTCTCTGGCAGTTTTGCTTGATCAGCCGGCGCTTGCGCAACAGGCGGATCGTGTGCGTGAGGCTGTTTACTCAAACTTCGTCGTAGAAATTACCGGGAAGAAGGTCTTTGCATGGTCCATCGATCTTGAGGGACATTGGGACATTTATGATGAACCGCCCGGCAGTTTGCAGCTGCTGCCTTTTTACGGTTTTTGTGCTTTGAAGGATGAAATTTGGAAGGCAACGGTCGCTTTGATTCGCGGAGATGAATACGAGTTTTCCTTTTCAAGCCACGCCATCGCGGAAATCGGCTGCAAGCACGCGCCCCACCCTTGGGTTTTAAGCATATGCAACAGTCTCCTCAGCGGCCATCAAAAAGAGGCCGTCAAACACCTGAAACATGCAAAGCTGGACAACGGTGTTGCCTGCGAGAGTGTTCATGAAGACACGGGTGAGTGCACCACGGGGTTTGCTTTCGCAACGTGCGCGGGGTTTCTTTCGTACGCACTGCTGGAGGGGATGAGATAGAGTGCCCGGCACGCTTCTCATGACCGACGGCGCTCGTCTTCGTCATCAATTCATTTATTGAGTGCCAAGCCGCTTCAGGATTCGGCTCTTAAAAGGATGCCTCACCGTCGGCAAGTGGCTTTTTCAACACTATTCAACCGTACTATCAATCAAAATGACCGGCGCCCATCGAGGGTGCCGGTCATTTTGCGTGTGTGGAGAATCAAACGCGTTTGAACCACGCAAGTAGGTTAATTGGCGTAGTTGTGGTCGTTGACCAAATCCATGCCGGGTACGGGATCCATCATGGCCAGCATGGCGCCACGCTCCGCGGTGCGGGCTTGCGATTTGGGATAATTGCGGCTGAGCATCTTATCAGGCATGGGGAAACGGTAGTAGGACAGGATATTGCGCACAAACATCAGCACATTGGTATCACCGCCAAGGTCGTTGACGATGCTGAAGGGCCTGCCGTAGGTAAAGCTGTTACCAAGTTGTTTGTAGTCCACCGTTGAAACGGAAGAATAATCCCTGAAGAAGTGAAGGAATTCATCGCCGCGCTTGATCTTTTCGGTCATTCCCTCATAGAAGTAATTGTAGGATACGGTGACCATATCGCCGGCCACATCCACATGCACTTCCCCCACTTCATACATATTGCTGCCCACCAGGGTGAAGGTCTGCCTGCCCTGGATGCCCAGGTTAATGGGGGTGAACATAAACCATTCCTTGGTCAAACCGGGCGACAGTACGCGAAACTGCGGGCCGAAGGATGAAACGGTGTTGCGCGGCAGGTAGGCATTATGAACCTCCACGTAATAGGGCTGGTTGGTGGCCTTGTCGGTATGCCTGGTTTGCGCGGCATAGAAAGTCTCCCTGACGCCGTTTGGCGTGGTGACGCGGTAACGATAGGTATTGATCTGGTCGTTTCTTTCAAGGTGTTTGTAAGCAAAGCCATAGACTAGAAAGGGTTCAGTTCCCACAGGCAAAGTGTAAGGCGTGGCAAACATGGTTTGCTTCATCAATTCATCATACACTTCCACCGTTACATACACTTCATGATCGCTGCGATTCACGATACTGAGGACCGGCTGGCCCGGCGTTTCAACGGTATAGGTTACTTCGCCCTTTGTCTGGGTGATTTCAATGGCGTCTACTGTCGCGCCGGACACAGGCAGCGCAGACACCAGTAGCGCGGCGAAAAGCCACAGGGAAAGGATTTTTTTCATCGGGATACCTCATTTCTGTACTCAAAAGAATCAATTCATCCACTAAGATGATACCCATATAACGCACAAAATGACGCTTTTCTTGCATGGGGAGGAATGCCGGACATGCAAATTGCCTCGCCTTGTTTCTGTGTCCCCCGGCACTTGCCTTGAACGTCGTTCCGGATCTTCGGATGATCCCGCGGCGAGACTCAAAGCAACGAAAAAGAAAACCGAGGAACGATCCTATCCGGGAAAAAAGCAAAACGGACGGCGGCCTGCCTCATACCTTTGTTTCCGCGTGGAACCATTCCATATAGGCGTCGTCAATTTTCCTAAACAAAGCGAGGTCCTTTCCTCCCACGGGCTGCCGGTCAATTTCGTGCACGCGGCTCAGGAGGGTGAGGGAAGCGGTAACGATCACTTCGTCCGCTCCCATCAATTCGTCCACTGTGTAGGGACGTTCCTCCACCGGGATGCCCAAACCGCGGCCCACCTTAAGCAGGTGCTTGCGCGTAATGCTGGGGAGGATCCATTCGCTCAGCGGCGTTGTAACGATACTTCCCTTTGCCAGAATAGACAGGCCGCTGTGCGAGCACTCCATCACACTGTTCCCCCTGACAAAAGCGCATTCGTCCGCCCCTCTTTCCACCGCGCGCTGGGTCGCCAGCACATTGGGGATAAGATTCAGGGACTTGATATTGCAGTAGCCAAAGCGTCTGTCTTCGGCAGTGATCAGACGGAATTCCTTGTTCAGCATATTGGGAAACGCGTGCGCGTAGATGAGCAGATTGGGCGGCACGGAGGCATCCGGGAACGCGTGGGAGCGCGGCGCGGTACCCCGTGTGCAATGGAAGTACAGGTATGTGTCCTCCATGCCCCTGTCCAGCTTGCCGATCAGTTCCCCGAGGAGACCATTCAGGACTTCCCGTTCCATAGGCGGCCGGATCTCCAGTAGCCTTAGGCTGGAAAAGAAACGGTCAAGATGGTCTTCCAGAGCAAAAAACCGGCCGTTGCGCACATAGACCACCTCATACACCCCGTCGCCGAAATAGACGGCGCGGTCGTTCATGGGGATCATCATGTCGTCAAGGCCCGTCAAGCGGCCGTTGAAATAAGCAAAATCTTTCATTAGGACAGGGCCAGAATGACACCATCGATCACGGCCCGTACCTCCTCTTCCTTAAGACATTGGGGATTGAGGACCAATTCGTCGCATCGTGATGCCGCGAAAGTGGCGGGGTCTGCCGCCTGCGGCGACACCTCATAATTATCGGCGTCATCCTCTTGCTTTCATTGCGTGAGCTTGATTTAGCGAACGTGTTTGCGGTAATAATATTCAGGTGTTTGAATAAATAACCTGACTGACACGATTTTAGCGCGCCATCGGCTCGTCTGTCAAGCGGCGAGGGCAACCGATGCACAATTTAAACAGCTGACTAAAAATGCTTCCTCACGCTCCTGTATCGTGCGGGTCATTTTTCCACTTTATGATTTCTTCCAGCCGTTCTTTTACCTTGGCCTCCAGCCCTTCCCCGGTCGGCAGATAATAGCGGCGATCTTTTAGGGAGGGCGGCAGGCACTGCATCTTGGTCAGTTTCTCAATTGAATCGTGCGCATACAGATAGCCTTTGCCGTAGTCCAGTTCCTTCATCATGGAAGTCGGCGCGTTGCATATCTGCAGCGGCACAGGCTCGGCAGGCATATCATGCACGTCCTTCTTGGCTTCTTCGCAAGCCACATAGAGTGCGTTGGATTTGGGCGCCATGGACAGGTAGACGACGGCATGGGTCAAGTGGACGTCGCATTCGGGCATGCCCAGATAATGGCAGGCCTGAAAGGCGTTAAGCGCCACCTGAAGCGCATTGGAATCGGCCATGCCGATATCTTCACTGGCAAAACGCACCAAGCGCCTGGCAATGTACAACGGCTCCTCGCCGCCGTCAAGCATGCGGCACATCCAATACACCGCCGCATCCGGATCACTGTTTCGCATGGATTTATGCAGGGCGGATATCAGATTATAGTGCCCGTCGCCCTTTTTATCATACAGTAGCGATCGCCGATTCATGCACTGGGACAGCACCTCATCCTGAACATGCACAGTGCCATTAGCGTCCACTCTTCCGTTGAGGACAGCCATTTCCAGGGTATTCAGCGCCGTTCTGGCGTCACCGTTCGCGAACCGCGCGATGGAATGCAGCTGCGCGTCTTCGGTGACGACCTTCGTATCGCCAAAGCCCCTGGGATCTTCCAGCGCGTGGCGAAGCAGTGCGAACAAATCTTCCTCTGCAAGCGGCTTTAGAATAAACACCTTGCAGCGGGAGAGCAGCGCGGAAATGATCTCGAAGGATGGATTTTCCGTTGTCGCCCCGATGAGGATAATGCTGCCTTTCTCAACAAACGGCAGAAAAGCATCCTGCTGGGCTTTGTTGAAGCGATGGATCTCATCGGCGAACAACAATGTGCGGATACCCATGCGGCGGTTTTCCTCGGCACTCTTCATGACTTCCTTGACTTCTTTGATGCCGCTGGTCACCGCACTGAATTCGACAAATTCGGCTTTCGTCCGATTCGCGATGATGCGTGCCAGCGTTGTTTTGCCAACGCCCGGTGGTCCCCAGAAGATCATCGAAGAGATCTGATCTTGTTCAATCAGGCCGCGCAATATCTTTCCTCGGGCGACCAGATGCGTCTGGCCGACAAATTCGTCCAGCGTCTCCGGTCTGAGTCTGCTGGCCAGCGGGGCCGTTTGTTTCCGGTCACCAAACATATCGATCTGTTCCATCTTCTGTTTCCTTTGCTTTGTAGCGGCGATTGCTCTTTCGTTCATGGTGACGAGGGGAGCCGGGCGTTCCCATGAGCGGCACGGAAAAAGCGCTGCATATCCATGCCGCTGTTTTCTCCATCGCGGGCGTTCCTCGAGCGGCATTTCCAGCGGGTATCCGTAAATTCATTATAGCATAATAAATACAGGATGCTTACCAATATACGGCACAAGGGCGCCATTTAATGGCTTCGGGAGTTTGGGTGCCCATGGTGTCCGCCAACGCATCATACGGGCAAGATGAATGTGCGGCTGTCTTGCTGTTTGCACAAGATACTGAGGCTTCCTGGGAAACAAGGCCGAGGGTATAGAATCGCATATCAGGAACGCCGCGACCGCCGTATTTGAGCAGGGCCTCCGCGAAGGCGGTGCATTGAAGATAGCGATCGCCAATGGTATCATGAGAGCATGTTTTGGGCTTCTTTGGTAAATCAGGGCAGCGCTGAGGAGCGAACCAAGCATCGGCTGCGAGGCGCTGCAGATAAAATGACGCACGGGGCGTAATATATTAGTTAAGGAGTAACTGAATTGAGAATCAAAAGCCGTCCTCTGTCTGTCCTATTTAAGCTGCTGCTTTGCGCGGCAGCAACGCTGGGCGTCCTCATCCAGATAGGAGTTTTCACGGGCGTAATTCGGTGGTCAGTACTCAACTACTACACACTTATGAGCAATGTGCTCTGTGCGTTGTATTTCTTCCCCGCGATGCTGCATGAGAGCAAAGGCAGGGACACGCTGCTGCCGATACTCAAGGGCGCGGTGGTGACGGGCATTACGATCACAGGCCTGATATACCATTTTGTGCTGGCGGGTTCCTTTGAGATGCAAGGGACGCTGTCCTTGTCCAATTTCCTGCTGCATTATGTGGTGCCGCTCATGGCTGTGACAGACTGGCTGCTCTTCAGCAGCAAGGGCAACTACCGCTTTACATCCCCTTTTATGTGGCTCCTCCTGCCCGACGGATACTTCCTCTACGCCGTCATTCGCGTGGCGCTGGGGGCCACCCTCGGCTACGATGGCAACCGCTATCCCTATCCATTCCTCAACGCGGATGCACTGGGCTGGGGACGGGTGATCGCCAATGGGCTGGCATTGAACCTGTTCTTCCTGGTGCTGGGCTTCCTGTTTGTCATAGTTGATCGGTTGATGGCAAGAAACGGTGCTTTGAGCAAGCCCAATGCCTAAGCGGGAAGTACCGCCATTAAGCCGGTATCAGAGATATTGGAGAAATGCGCGCTCAACTTTCGCGGCGCGGCAAAACCTAACATAAAAGGAAGGCCAATCTTCTGTGTGACATTTTTATTCTATGCTTATTCCGCCCGGAAGTCTTCTTTGGGCCCACCCCAGGGGGCCCAGACTATGGCCGTTCCAGCCGAAATAGGTCATGCAGGTCGTGCGGACAGGCGCGATCCCGCGGATGCGCTCCTCAATGCTCTTATGGTCGTCCAGCAAGCTTTCATCCATCAGCAAATTGTGGATCTTGCACAGGAAGACCTCTCCGCCGTTTGTTTCCATGGATCTGACGGCTTCAAGCTCAAAGGTCACCGGGCTGTCTTTGAGCGTAGGCACATGAAGCACATGGCCCTCTTCTACGGCGAGCGGCAGCGCCGCCTTCTTCCCGTCATAACCCTCGGTGTTGCCCAAATGATCGGCAAGCGGCAGCAGTTTTTCCGTGACAAGGTTCGCCGAAAAAAACTTTGTCTCACGGATCCTGTCGCGCGTGAGCTTCTCTCCGCCGATAGCCGCCATCACACCCAGCCCCTTGTCATAGCAGTAGCTGAACCAGCAGAACAGCCCGAAATTCGCCTTTCCGTCACTCATGTAAGTGCCGTACAGAAACAAGGTCTGCGGACAAAAGTCGTTGGTTATGGTTGCGCTTTTCTTACTCATTTATGAATGCTCCTCCGGTTGGTCGGTCAGCACATGCGATACCTCTGAGCACAATGATACCGCCAATGCAGGCATTATTGAAGCGCCGCCGGGCAATGCGCACATGCGGGCGCCATGGCTGAGCGCCGAGCGTGGCTTGTGATATACTGTGGGCATAGAGGCGTATGCATGAGGGAGTGTGAGAATGGCTCTGTTGTTTGACTCCGGATATGTGGCGGACAATGTGGCAAAGATCCGCTTCCGCATGGAGAAGGCGGCTGCGACAGCCGGCAGGCGTCCGGATGAGGTACTGCTCTGCGCCGCGTGCAAGGGCCGCACGTACGAAACCGTCAAGCTCAGCGCAGAATTGCCGGTCGATGTCTTCGGCGAAAACCGCATGCAGGAACTGGATGCCCATCTGACCGCGGGTGCCTATCTGGGCAAGCCCTGCCATTTCATCGGCCATCTGCAAACCAATAAGGTGAATAAAGTGGTCGGCAAGGCAGCTCTCATCCACAGCGTTGACAGCCTGCGGCTGCTTGATGCCATCCAAGCGGCGGCTGCCCGGCAAAAAGTGATCCAGGACGTATTATTTGAAGTCAACATCGGCGGGGAACCCAGCAAGCACGGTGTCGCAGCCGATGAAGTCTGGCCGCTTTTTGACGCCGCAGCCGGCATGTGCAATGTCCGTGTGCGGGGGCTGATGGCCATCCCGCCTGCCTATGACAACGGGTTGGAGAGCCAAAGGTACTTTGCCATGATGCGCCGGCTAATGGAAATCGCCAAAGAACGGCGCTTTGAAAACACGGTTCTTGATACGCTCTCCATGGGGATGACCGCCAGCTTTGAAGCCGCTATCCTTGAAGGCGCCACCGTCGTGCGCATAGGAACTGGTATTTACGGCGCCCGAGAATGAGAGGATGAGTGTCCGGGCTTCTTAAGCCCGGATGCCCCTATGAAACAGGTGTCAAGCGCGGACTGCATTCGAATGGTCGCCCTCATGCGGACGCCAAATCGGGCGGCTCATTTGCACCAAATGACCGCTTAATAAGGCCTTTCCACCAACGGATAATCCTCCAAATAGTCCTGAAGCAACCCGCATTCATCGATCAATTTGAATAACGTGTAACGCGTGCGGTAGTCCTTGGCGCAATGCATGGAGAGGTTCAGCAGATTTTCATCCACACCCAGCTCTTTTGTCGTTTCAGATGCGCCCAAAGCCTTCATGGCTTCTAAAATGCGCGCGAGATCCGGCAGGTCGTCAATAACCTTTTTGATCTCCACGAACCTTTCCTGTGCCCTCAGGATACGCCGTTTCTGCTCTTCCCAGGTGAGAAAGTCGCCCTGGTTATCATGCATGATCGCTTTCCCCGCCTCTTCACCAAAGGCATGCAGCATCCATTTGACGCGTTCTTCACGGCTGATGCGCCTTTCACGAATCTTTGCCATATCCAGCCGGGTCAGGTCTTCTTGGGCAAAACGGGTAAATAGCGGCCAGGCCAGCAGTGTGGCGACCCCGACGGAAGCGCCGTGGGCCGGCGGATGGTTCCCATGCAGCAGCTGCATCATTTCCCAATAATGGGCGATATTGTGTTCGACTGACGCTACCGCACGGGTGTTCCCAATGATCATGATCGTCGCTCCTGCCAGGAGCAACGCTTCTATCAGGATGCGAATGCCTTTTTCGGTTATTTCGCTGATCTCATCCACGTTGTCAACCAATTTGTTGACTGCATCGGTCACGATCTCTCCGCAGACGGGGCAGTAAGGTTCGTCGTTAATGATATTTCCGATCATCCAATCCGCCTTGGCAATATACTTGCCCAGCACATCGCCTACCCCTGATTGGACCATATCAAGGGGCGCGGTACGCAAGATATCGATGTCGCAAACGATGATTTCCGGGCAAACAGCCGCGCGATGGATCTTCACCCCCCGCAAAAGCAACGGAGCGACGATCGAAGTATATCCGTCCATGGAAGCGGCGGTGCCGACGCATACGAAGGGGAGCTTTGTGCGCATGGCATTGACACGCGTTGTATCGGTGATGGAACCGGAGCCTACACTGATAAGAAACTCCGTTTCCGGCTGGATGGACAGCAGCACTTCACCGCAGGCCCGCTCATCCGGATCCATAGGCTGCTCCCGATGGATGACACAGGGGATCACGTGAAATCCCGCCTGCAAAAGCGAATCTTCCACTGCCCGTCCGGCAATTTCGTAGGTGATATTGTCCGCGACCAGCACGCAATGCTTCCCCAGATCACGCTTCTTGATATAGTCCGGTATTTTTGGCAGCAATCCCGTGCCGACATAAATATCTTGCGATGGCAGCGAATGATCACACGGGCAATCACATTCAATACCGCTGATTTCTAACCTGCTGTTTTGGTCATAACTGATGGACACCGGCATAATAATCACGTCTCCTTTTTTAGTAATACCCGAGTGACTCGTCAACATCTTTGGCCCGGAAAGACAGTCTGTTCCAAGTTCGCTTTATGCCCTCGTATTCACCATTTCCATTGGAGTGGCATACCGCGCGATCACAGATCGTCCTGTGCGCGGGGACATGATCCAAGCATACTCGCCGGGAGTGTTCCCAATCAGACTTGCATATCTCCCCGAATGTGGCCGGTTATTCCTAAATCAAACTCAGGATTGTCAGGAAAACGGGACACCAATGGCCAAAGGTTCATGGTGAAACACTTATGGTTGGAGCATAACATAAAGCGAGAAAAAAGGAAAATCACCGGTTCGGCAGGACGCGCCGTTCTTAAATCAAGCCCGCCATGGCGTGTGCATTCGTTTGGCATTATGAAGCCGCTAAGAGCGAATTTCATCAGATTGCACGGAAAATCATGCGAAACAAAAAAGAATGTGCGATAATGGGCATTATTACAGACACGAATCGTCACGAAAGGAACAGGTATGACCGGCAAAGGAAATCAGTCTCCCCCACCTAAAAATCCTTCGGCCCTTGAAGCAGCGCGGGAAATCCTGCTTCAAAGCAACAACATCGTTTTTCTGGGCGGAGCCGGGGTATCCACTGAAAGCGGCATCCCGGATTTTCGATCAGAAGACGGCATCTACTCGCAATCCTTCGCCTATCTGCCGGAAACCGTGCTGAGCCGAAGTTTTTTCCTTCGTCATCCGGATGTCTTCTACGATTTTTACCGGCAAAGATGTCTATTGCCTATGCTCACTTCCTTGCCCAACCCCGCCCATTTGAAACTTGCTCAGTGGGAGAAGGAAGGACGGCTGCGCGCAGTCGTCACACAGAACATAGACGACCTGCACCAGAAAGCGGGCAGTCAGAACGTTCTGCAACTGCACGGAACGGTCTATCGCAACCAATGCCTCACCTGCTGGCGGGAACACAGTCTGGAAGAAGTGCTCAAAATGGAAGGCCCTGCCCGGTGCACTTGCGGCGGCCTCATCCATCCCGGCATCGTCCTGTTCGAGGAAGCCTTGGATGAAAAGGTCATGGCCAAAGCCATAGAATATATCCGCACGGCCGACGTCCTCCTTGTTGCCGGCTCATCCATGAGCGTTTACCCTGCAGCAGGCCTGGTAGACTATTACTCCGGCCACCGCTTGATCCTGATCAACAAGGACATTTCGGGCATCGACCGGCAGGCAGACATCATCCTCAGAGGCAAAGTCGGTGAGATATTGGGCGCAATGTGATGAACTGTCGGGGCCGATAAATATCGTCCACCAATAGCGCCGCAGCTGTGAATACGTCAAATAAGAAGATTTCACAGCAATACTCAGCCATGAAATAATGTTCTTCTTTTCTGCACAACATTATGTATCAAGCATTATAACGCTTGTTGGCGTCTGATTTCTATTTGGGACAGCCAAAGCAAAAAAAGACCGCGACCCGGCATACGCCCAATTGCGGAGTGTTTAACGACCTTGATTCGCAAAGGTTTTCTGGTCATGCTGCGATACGATCATCGTTCTTACTTGTAACAAATTCGTAATATAATTTTACAGATTCGAAATTATCTGCTATATTACTACCCATGAATGATGGGGAGGTTTGATATGCGACTCTTAAGGCGGTTAACAGCATTTGTACTCGTATTGCTGCTGCAGGCCGGAGTGCCGCAGATTTCTGCAATGGCTGCAGGCTATGCGACTTTGAAGATGGGAGATTCCGGTACCGAAGTCACAAGAATGCAGACTGCGCTGATTACGCAGGACTATCTTTCGGACATTGCGGACGGTAAGTTTGGCCCAAAAACGTTTGAGGCTGTCAAGAGCTTCCAAAGGGGAAACAGCCTGAAGATCGATGGCCTGGCGGGAAATCAGACATTGACAGCCCTCTACCGCGTGACAGGATCAAGCAGCAATACTGCGGCAAGCACGAACGGCACGCTGGTTTATGGAAACAGCGGAAGTGCCGTACTAAGCATGCAGGTTGCGCTGACAGGCCTTGGATACAGTACCGGGGGCACCGATGGAAAGTTTGGTAACAAAACGCTCAATGCCGTTACAGCGTTTCAGCGAGCCAATCGTCTGACCGCGGACGGCAAGGCCGGCACTGTGACCCTCACGAAACTGTACGCACTTGCGGGTAACGCAGGCAGTACGGAAGGCAGCTCTTCCTCAGGAGACTCACCCGCCACGCTGTCGCGTACGCTGCGTCTCAACTACACCGGCAGCGATGTCCAATTACTGCAGACGAAATTGATCGGACTGGGCTACCTCCAAAACGTAAGCGGTACTTATGACCAGGGGACAATCGCAGCGGTAAAAGCATTTCAAAACCGCAATAATCTGACCGTGGATGGAATTGCGGGAACCAAAACATTCAGGGCGTTGCAGTCCAATTCCGCTGTAAAAGCAGGCGGAGCCACGGACACAGTCAATGCGCCCGGCACTTACCTGACCTTGCGTTCAGGGACGTCAGGAGAAGCCGTCCGGACGCTGCAAAAACAATTGGCTTCGCTGGATTACAAAGCCGAGGTAACAGGAAGCTACGACAGTCACACGATTCAGGCGGTCAAGAGTTTCCAATCGCGCAACAGACTTGCGGTGGATGGTGTGGCAGGGATACAAACACAAACGCTTGTGTATTCGGGCAATGCCGTCAGGTACTCTGCTCAATCTGACACTTACAGTGTTCCTTCCGTCGGCCAGATCAAACTCATGCAATGGTTTTATGAAGTCAAACCCGCGCTCAGGGGAAAGAACTCCATCTACGTTCACGACCCTGCATCCGGCTACGGTTTCACACTGCACCTGTACTCTCTGGGGAACCACGCGGACGTGGAGCCAAAGACAGCCGAAGATACGGCAAAAATGATGGCCGCCTTTGGAGGCAAAGCCTCCTGGACACCCAAATTCGTTTACGTTCGGCTTCCCGGCGGAGAATGGACGGCAGCCACAATGCACAATGTCGCGCACGGGGGGCAAAGCATCGCGGACAATGATTTCAACGGCCAGA
This sequence comes from Clostridiales bacterium DTU024, assembly GCA_001513425.1. Lineage (GTDB taxonomy): Bacteria > Bacillota > Clostridia > Christensenellales > Aristaeellaceae > DTU024. The sequence goes on along the minus strand of LFTR01000096.1, from coordinate 349 downwards.
ACTGTGTTCACTTCCTGCGCGATATGGACGAAGTCACCAGAAATGATCCCGATTACGGTGTCACAAACCAAGTTGCCCTGCGCAATGGCTGGCGGAATTTGACAGGCAAAACCGTCGATTAATTCGATCAATGGGCTGAGAAGGGTTTAGACTAAGTTAGAAACCCGCTTGACTCCCCGGGTACTTCATATAATGAATCATGAGAGGCCTCCGGCCGGGCAAGCGTCCGGTTCGAAGGCCTTTTTAGCTGAATTCACGCTGTTCAGAAAGACCGGGAATGTTGGCAACGCAAAGACTTCCGCTTTCCATCTCTTTTCTTGCCGCAACTTCAAACAGAACCGTAATGCCC
>LFTR01000127.1:3918-18112 GCA_001513425.1 Clostridiales bacterium DTU024 | reverse complement strand
AAAAACGCGCGATACGCATGTACGAGCGCATGCTGTTGGTGGTAAACGATGCAACCAGCACGGAAGTCATCAAACACCTGCTGAAAGACGAAATAGAACACCTTGAGCGATTTCAGACGCAAATGAGCAGCGAAGCTGTGTCAGGTGAAGACGCGATGTTGTTGTCGGCGCGCGCGAACGATATTCTTTTTGCCGGCGGTCTCACGCAGGCCGCACGCGAAGGCGCGTTTGATTCGCCCCAAAGCATCCTGAAATATGCCATGGAACAGGAAGATACCGCGGTAAAGACTTATTTGGACCTGGCCAAAAAGAGCACGAACGCGGCAAAAAAGACCTTTCAGGACATCAGCAGCGAAGAGAAAGACCACTTCGACGCGCTGATGGACTTGTTCCAATCACGGGCCTGAAAGGAAAAACCATGTCGGAAGATACAACACTGTTGTCCTTGCGCGGCCTGCGCAAGACCTTTGACACGCAGGAGGCCTTAAACGGCCTTGACTTGGACGTTATAAGGGGAGAGTTTCTCACGCTCCTTGGCCCTTCGGGCTGCGGCAAGACCACCACGCTGCGCATCATCGCGGGGCTGGAAATGCCCACAGAGGGCCAGGTCTTTTTGGAGGGCAAGGATATTACGCTTTTGCCGCCCGAAAAGCGCGAAGTAAATACGGTTTTTCAGAATTACGCTTTGTTCCCGCACATGAATGTGGCGGCAAACATAGGCTATGGCCTGAGGATGCGCAAAGTACCCAAAGCGGACGTCCTAAAGCGCGTGGACGAGATGCTGCGCCTTGTGCAATTGGAAGGCTACGGCAAGCGCATGCCCTCGCAACTGTCGGGCGGGCAGCGCCAGAGGGTGGCCATCGCGCGCAGCGCGGTACTGTCCCCCAAGCTGTTGCTGCTGGATGAGCCGCTGGGCGCGCTGGATCTGCAGCTGAGACGCCAGATGCAAAGCGAGCTGAAAAAGATGCAGCAACAGCTTGGCATCACGTTTATCTATATCACCCATGACCAGGAAGAGGCGCTCAACATGTCCGACCGCATCGCCCTGATGCGTGACGGGCGCTTTGTGCAGCTGGATACACCGCACAATTTGTATGAGCGTCCCGCTACGGCCTTTGCCGCCACGTTCATCGGTGAAACCAATATCCTTGACTGCACGGTCGTAGGTATCTCGGGTGAGGAAGTCCTGCTGGATATGAGCGGCATTGCCATCCCCGCCACAACGGAAGACTGGGTAGTGCCCGGGCAAACACTATGCCTGTGCATCCGTGCGGAGCGGCTTCATTATGCCAAAAAAAGTCCCGAAGGCTTTTTCCTCAGGGGCACATTCAAAGGCAGCCATTACGCGGGCAGTGAGCGCACGGCGGAAATTGAGCTCAATACCGGGCACACGCTTTTCTCGCGCCAAAGAACAGAGCAGGAAGAGACCGTCCTGCCCGGCGAAACCGTCTGCCTGTGGTGGGATAGAAAAACCGCGGGCCTGGTAATAGACGACCGGGAGGAAACCACATGAAAACGGACGGATCAGCGGGCGGACGAACGTATCTGGCTGCCCTTCCCATGTCCCTGTGGGCGTTCTTGTTTGTCGGCATATCCCTTTTGTACGTCATTGGCCTGAGCCTTTTGAGCCGCGGCGAAGGGTTTGGGGCGCAGCTTCCCGTAACGCTTGACAACTACATGCGCCTTGGCGACAGGCTGTACCTTAGAAGCCTGTGGCTTAGCCTTCGCCTTGCCGCGACCACGGCGCTGATGTCCCTTTTGTTTGGGTATCCCTTAGCCTACTTCATCTCCAGAGCGCGCCCCCGCGCCCGCACATGGCTGATGATCCTCTTGATCGCACCTTTCTGGACCAACGCGCTGATCAGGATCTACGGATGGAAGATCCTCTTTTACGCCAACGGCCCCATCAACAGCGTCCTGAGATCCTTGGGACTGATCGAAAAGCCGCTCAAGCTTTTGTATACGGACTTCAGCGTTCTTGTCGGCATGGTGTACGCCATGTTTCCGTTTTTCGTGCTGCCGGTGTATTCCAGTTTGGAGCGCATGGACTGGACGATGGCTGAAGCATCCCGCGACCTGGGCGCCACGCCCCTTAAGACTTTCTTTACTATTACGGTACCCATGACGCTGCCCGGCATCATGGCGGGGCTGGTGCTCACATTCATTCCTTCCATAGGCCTATTCTTTATCAGCGATCTGCTGGGCGGCGCCAACACCATGTTGTGGGGCAATCTTGTGCAAAATGAACTGCTCAAAAGCCACGATATGCCTTTTGCCGCTACGCTCAGCGTGGTACTGCTGGCATTGACGGGCGTCATCATCCTCCTTTACAAGCGCGTTGGCGGCAAAGCCGATGACATCGTGTTTTAGGGGGATATGATGAAAAAGAACTCATTTTGGAGCAGTCTCTACATCGCCGTCATCATACTGGCGCTGTATCTGCCTATTATGGTCGTGGTGGTGCTGTCCTTTAACGGCAACACCGGCCGCACCGCCGCCATGAACTTTACGGGCTTTTCATTCTATTGGTACAAGGGCCTGTTCGACCCCATCAGTGGGTTTGGCACGCAAATGCTGACCAGCCTGGAAGTCGCGTTCTGGAGCGTAATGATCTCCGCGTGCCTGGGGACGCTTGGCGCGGTGGGCATGCTGCGGCAAAAGATGCGCAAGGCGGCGTCCGAGCGTGCCGTTATGAAAATGACAGGCATCGGAGAACAGCTGGCCATGCTGCCCATTATGATACCGGAACTGATCCTGGGCATCGCGCTGATGGCGCTGTTTTCGCTGCTCAAACTCCCCTTTGGCAAAATGACGCTCATTTTTGCGCACATCACATTTTGTACGCCCTATATCCTTATCACGGTGAAAAGCCGCCTGTCGACCCTGGAACCCACGCTGCAGGAAGCCGCGCGCGACCTGGGCGCCAGCCCCGCCAAGGCATTTGCCACCGTGACCCTTCCCCTGGCGGCGCCCGCCATCCTGTCCGGATCGCTCCTGGCCTTTGCCATGTCGATGGATGACTTCGTTATCAGTTTTTTTGTCAACGGGGCCCAGACCACTACGCTGCCGCTGAAGGTCTATTCGTCCGTCAAAGTGGGCGTAACGCCTCAGGTGAACGCGCTGTGCACGGTGATGCTGGGCGCGGCGTTCCTTGTTGTGGCGGTGGGGCAGCTGATATCCGCCTTGGCTGAAAAGCGCCGGGCGGACACAACGAAAAAGGTACAAGCATGAAGAAGATCATCCTGACAGGCGGCGGCACGGCGGGCCACGTATCCCCCAATCTGGCGCTGCTGCCGCATCTGCTGGAAAAAGGGTACGAAGTACACTATATCGGTACAAAAGACGGCATTGAGCGGGAGATGATGACACTGCCCGGGGTCACCTACCACGTGATCCATGCGGGCAAACTGCGCCGCTATTTTGATGTCAAGAATTTCAGCGACCCCCTTAATGTGCTGCTGGGCGCCGGGGAAAGCCTCGGCATTATGCGAAAGATCAAGCCGGACGCGCTCTTTAGCAAGGGCGGATTTGTGTCCGTTCCGGTCGTCTGGGCGGCCTCGCGCTGCGCGGTGCCCATCCTTTGCCATGAGAGCGACATCACACCCGGGCTCGCCAACCGCATCTGCGCGCGCTATGCCCAAAAAGTGTGTACCACCTTTAAGGAATGCGCGGATGCGCTGGGCAGCAAGGGCGTATGGACCGGCACGCCGCTGAGGGCGTCCCTGTTCCAGGGCTCGCGCGATAAAGGGCTAAGCATGGCAGGGTTTGCGGGTGCCAAGCCGGTACTGCTGGTCATGGGCGGCAGCCAGGGTGCGCGCGCCATCAATATGGCCCTGCGCGAAGCGCTGCCGCAGCTGACAAAGGGATACGATATCATGCACCTGTGCGGAAAAGGCCATATGGACGAGACACTTGAGGGCACAAAGGGTTATTGGCAGGCGGAGTTTCTCTCGGGCGCTCTGCCTGATGTCCTGGCCGCGGCGGACATGGTCCTCTCCCGCGCCGGCGCCAATGCGCTCAGCGAATTTGAGGCCCTTCACATACCTATGCTGCTCATTCCCCTGCCGCTGTCCGCCAGCCGCGGCGACCAGATACAAAACGCCGAAAGCTTCGTTAAGCGGGGAATCGCCGCGATCCTGTATCAGGAGGATCTCTTAGTCGATTCGCTCAAGGCGGCGATCGACGCACTGGAAGAGGAGCGGCCGCATATGCTGGCAAGGCTGCGGGAAATATCTCCCACCCAGGGCACGATGAATGTGCTGAGGGAAATGGAGAACGTGCAGAAGTGACAAGCGAAAACCCCGCCATATGACGGGGTTTTCATCTGTCATGGAGGATTCCTAATACGTGATCGCGCAGATCAAACCGCCGATATTGTCGGTGGAAACAATATAGCTCTCGGCGGCGGCCGGGATCTGCAGCGGCTGATCCACACCTGTTTCCGGCACGCGGTAGATCTCATATTTGGTGGCGCCATCCTCATATACAAAGATATGCGGATGCTCCACCAGGTAATCCAAGTATTCTTCCAGACACAGTTTTTCAATGTGCATGACCGTTGCATGCGGGATGCCGACATAGCGGTAAGCGTCCATTTTGAGGCTGGGATTCATCCCCGTGGCATAGCTCTTGTCCACCGTATCCGGATAAGGATAGCCCTGGGTGGGGAAGCGGAAAATGATGCCGTACTTCCAGCCGTTCTCATTGACAAAACGGGCCTGTTCGGTGGTCTGGAACGCCATCGCGTTGATAACGCTGTCATCGCGGCTGTAGACGTCCATCTCAAAAGAGAACCCGGATTGATAATCACTGGTGCCGGGGAAGGACACTGCCAGCCGCGCGGCTTCGATGAGACCTGTGCCCGCGCGATTGGGGTGGCGCGCCAACTCATTGTTCCAATATTCGGTCTGCGTGGCCATGGTGCGGTAACCTTGGCGGACGATGTAGAATTCCAGCCCCTGGTCCCCCGCGTCCTTGATCATGGTATCCAGCGCCGCGATGGCACCGGGAAACAGCGACACGCTGCGGCTGCTGACCGGTACGCGGAAAGCCGTCTCTTCGCCCACAGACTTGAGCGTCTGTTCCGCCATGCCAAAGTCCCCGGGCAATTCGTGCCAACGGTTAAGCAGCATAAGGCCGCCTGACAGCGCATCCAGACGCGTGGCCGTAACGATCTCACCGTCCCCCACGGGGAAAGCGCTCGCGTCGACAATGTCCCATCCGCTTTGGGCGGGCAGGGGCATTTCTTTTTCTTCCTTTTGCGACAGCTCCTCGTCCAAGGCAGCCTGCGCGGACTCATGTTCCGCGATCAGCTTGGCGTTTTCTTCCTCGATTCGCTGCTGAAGACGCGCCTGCTCGCCCTTTTGGTACTGATTCAAAAGAACATAGCCCGTGGCAAACAATACCAGCAGAATGAGAAAGGCGATCATCCACTTGGTGAGTCTCCTGTACGGATCGCTTGTATGACCTTTTGCCATTTTTTTATCCTTTCCACGCATTGCGCAGGACTTGATATGCGCCTGGCAGTTTTGGCGGTAATTTCCGCTTAATTTATATCAGAAATATTACGAGATGTCAAATTTTTGTATGATTCCAACAGGGCTGAGACCGCTTCCGCCGCTTCTTTTTCGTCTTTTCCGTCGCAAACCAGCAGCATGGGCTGCCTGATGCCTTTGCGAATGGCCATTAAACCCAAGAGGGACTTGACGTTTACGGTGATACCCTCGGCACGCAGGGTCACGCTTGACCAAAAGCTATCCGCCAGGAGCACCAGCGGCGCGGCCTGCTCGCGCGGGATGGGAATGACGGGATCCAGATCGACTTCACGCTGAATCATGGCGTCTCCTCCTTAACATAAACAGTCGGCGTTTGGTGCGTCAGTTCGTCGGCGATCGCCTGCAGACGCCGCATGCGGTGCTGCACGCCGGACTTGCTCAAAGGTTTCTTCAGCATTCCCGCCAGCGTTTCCATTGAGGCTGACGCATTGGCGAGCCGCAGCCGCGCCAGTTCTTCCAGTTCGGGCTTAAGCGAAGTCAGCCCCGCCAGGGTGGAAATACGCGTGACGGCTGCCACCTGCTGCCGGGCGCTGGAGAGCTGCTTTGAAATGTTGGCTTGGTCGCAATTAAGCGCGCGTGTCACCTGCTGCTTGACCACGCCCAGCGTGCGCACGTCCTCCAGCCGCAGCAGCGCCCTGGGCGCGCCCATGGACACCAACAATCGGGAGATCATCTCGCTGTCCTTCATGTAGACGACAGCCCGATTTTTGCGCTGCGTGACGGAAGCGCGGAGGTCTGTCATTTCCAGCACCCTTTGCAAAAAGCGTGCCCGCCCGTCTTCCCCCACCACAAACTCGGCGTGGTAGCCTTTCTCGGGCGCCGCAGCCGAGCCGCAGCCAAGAAACATCCCGCGGATAAACGCGCGGCGGCAACAGATACGGCGCACCACGCGGCGCGGGGCGCCCTGATACTCATCCACACCCCTGTCGCCGGGCTTGAGCACATTCATGCGGCGCAGCAAACGGTGCGAATCGGCAGTTGATAGCGTGACGGTGGTCACAAAACGGCCGCCAAAGCGTTTTTCGCGCGATACCCCGCTGTCTACCTTCATTTTTAGCCGGTGACGCAGCAGCCACAAAATGCGCCATGCCGCGGTGGGGCTGTCTGTGGTGTACTTAAGCTGCACGCGGCCTGCGCCCTGCAGCGATAAAGAACCCAGGGTCTGCGTCAGCGCGCTCAGTTCCGCCAGGACACAGCAGTCCTTTTCAGGCGAGACCCGCGCCAGTTCCTGCTTGATCTCGGAAGAAAAGCTCATGCCTGATCATCACCCACCATGCGTACTTCGCTTTCCAGCCAGATGCCGCTTTTTTCGTGTACGATCTGCCGCACCTTTTCCGCCAGAGCGATAAAATCCCGCGCGGTCGCACCGCCCAAATTGATCAGAAAGCCCGCGTGCAGTTCGCTCACCTGCGCGGCGCCTACGCTAAAGCCTTTCAGGCCCGCCTGCTCAATGAGCGCGCCGGCGAAATGGCCCTCCGGGCGCCTGAAAAAGGAACCTGCGGAGGGATAGGTAAGCGGCTGGCACGCTTTGCGGCGCTTGCGATAATCCGCGATCTTCTCGTAGATGGTGTCCCTGTCCCCTTCCTTAAGGGAAAAACAGGCGGACAAAACAATGAGGTGCTCCTTAAGCGCGCGGGACGAACGGTATCCGTAATCCATCCGGTCCGCCGGGATATCCACCGCTTGGCCATCCGGCGTGGCGCACCTGACGCAAACAAGCGTGTCGCACATCTGCGCGCCGTAGGCACCCGCATTCATGCAGGCGGCGCCGCCCAGCGTCGCGGGGATGCCGGCGGCAAATTCCAGGCCCTCCAACGCCGCAGCGCCCGCTACCTGGCAAACGGTCGGCAGCGGCGCACCGGATTGCGCGGTGATGCGCGTCCCCGATACGGTGATATCCGACATGGCTTTGCCAAAATGCATGACCACGCCGTCAAAACCGGCGTCGCACACCAGGAGGTTGGAGCCGTTGCCCAGCACCAGCAGCGGTGCGCCCGCATCGCGGATCGCCCTTAAGGCGGATAAAGCTTCACTTTCGGTGCGGGGTTCTATAAAAAGCCTGGCAGGGCCGCCCACATTGAGGGTCGTGTGTTTGCTCAGGGGCTCTTTCTCGCGGATATTCAGCCCCGAGAGGGTGTGGGTCAGCTGCTTCCAATCGCTGTCTTTCATCAGTATGATCCCTTTCCTTGACAAATGCAGTATAGCACTTACTTTGAGCCGCTTCAAGCATTTATGAGCGGTCAACGCCGCTTGGGGGTCGCCCTTGCAGCGGGAAGTGCCCCGATCGCTCTGCCGTTGCGCAAATGCGTCATTTGTCCCATTTGTTTGCATTTACCCTTTTCAAATGCCGCTGTTGGGTGTAAAATGCGCAGTGGCTGTACCCGGTTTCCATAGGCTGTAAAGAAAAGAAGGCGCTGTATGACAGAAACGGTTCTCTCCTTTGACCATGTATCCAAGCGATTTGGCAGCTTTGAGGTATTGAAGGACGTTACTATCTCGCTCAAAAAGGGAGAGTGCGCCGCCCTGACGGGCCTCAACGGCAGCGGAAAGACGACACTCCTCAAGCTTGCCGCGGGGCTGGCCCGGGTCTCTTCCGGGGAGGTGCGCACACCGGGCGGCATCAGGTTGGGCTACATCCCGGAAAGCTTTCCCCGGCCTGCCGTCAGCGCGCGCAGTCTCCTGCGCAGCTTTGGCAGGATCCAGGGGATGGCCCCTCCGGCGCTGGATGAAAGGATCAATAAACTGCTTGAGGCTTTCAACCTCCAGGACGATGCCGGGAGCCCTCTGAACACCTATTCAAAGGGGATGCTGCAGAAGGTCTGCGTTCTCCAGGCCTTCCTTGGCAGGGCGGATATCCTGCTGCTGGATGAGCCCCTGTCCGGGCAGGACGCGGCCTCGCAGGAGACGTTCATCCGCTTGACAAAGTCGCTGCTTTCATCCGGCACCGCCGTACTGCTGGCGTGCCACGAAAAGTACCTGCTGAGCGCCCTGGCGGATACCGTTTATGAAGTAGGCGGCGGCACGCTGCGCGCTGCCGCGGCGACGCCGCAAAACGATGAGGACCTTTATGTTTTTGATCTGCCCGGTGAGGGATCCGTTATCCCCAAGGGCTTTGACGATTTCCTGAGGGTCAAGCAGGAAGGCGCACAAGCGCTCATCTACTGCCGCCACGGGAAAGGCAACGATATGCTTAGGGCACTGCTGGACGCGGGATGGCGTCTTAAGGAGATGCGGCATGAAAAGAACGGCTGAAGCCGCCCGGTTGCAGGCGGTGCTGTACCTGAAGACCGGCAAGGTCGTCATGCCCGGGCTGGCGCTGCTGATCTTCCTTGTGTCTTTCTATTCTGTGGGGCCGGTCGACCTTGTGGACTCAACCGTACTGACTACGCTGGCGCTTGCCCTGGTCATGACGTGGGCGGGGCTCAGCTTCGCGCGCGCGGAGGAACCCATCGTTTCGCAGCTGCTGCAGCTGAAACTGCACAGCCCCGCACGCGAGATTGCCTCCCGCGCGATCCTCCTGATGGTCTTCAGCCTCATAGCCGCGCTGCTTTCCGCCGCGTGGCCGCTGGGGAAAAACCTGATAAGCGAAGGGGCCTTCTTCACGCGGGCGGTCACGGGTGCAGACATTTGGGGCATGCTGGGGCTGTTCTTCTCGGCGTCTGTGATGGGCGGTGCCTTTGGCGCGCTGTTCCACCCCCGCATCTTCCGGGATACCAGAGCCGCCTGGCTGATCGCGCTATTGGGATGCCTGCTGGGTGCCTATTCCGGTATCATTTCCAACAGCATTCCGGTGTTTGGGTTTGCGGCATGGCTGCTGCCGCCGCTGCACGGCATCATCACGCGGTTTGACGCGGCCCTTTCCTTTGACCCTGCCGCCCTGGCGAAGACCCTTATCGCGTGCTGGGCGTATGCTTTGGGAGCCTTCGCACTCAAATCGCTGCTGCTAAGACGGATCCGCTTCTGAGCGCTCAACAGGGCGCTTAGGTGTGCTATAATGCCGTATCATAACTTTTTGGAGGCATTCATGGCGCTTAAGGCAGTGATTTTTGATTTTGACGGCACGCTGGCGGATTCACTGCCACTGTGTGTGGCGGCTTTCCGCAAGACGATCGAACCCCTGGCAGGCCGCGTGGTGAGCGACGCGGAAGTCTTGGCCACGTTTGGCCCCAGCGAGGAAGGCACCATCATGGCGCTGGTCCCGCAGCATTTTGAACAGGGCCTCCGGGATTACCACGCCTGTTACCGTGAGATGCACTATATGTGCCCGGCACCCTTTGAGGGCATCCTCCGGATCATCGCGTACCTTAAAGCCAAAGGGCTGCGCACCGCGCTGGTCACGGGAAAGGGCGCGGTAAGCCTGGACATTTCGCTGGAGTACCTGGGGCTTGAGGGCGCTTTTGAGCTGATCCGTACCGGCATACCCACGGGGCTCAATAAGTTGACCGGGCTGCGTGAGGTGCTGGAGGGCTTTGGGATCAGCCCAACGGAAGCCCTCTACATCGGCGACATGCCCGGCGACGTTACCGCCTCGCGGGAAGCGGGAATGCCGGTCTGCGCCGCCGCCTGGTGCCCCGGCACCGACGCCGCGGCGCTGGCGAGGGAGCGCCCCGACTATCTCCTTGACAGCGTTGCGGAGCTGGAAACGCTCCTGCGTTCTTTGGCGGGCGAAGAGCAGTCCTTCCCCGTAGAAACACGTAAAAAAATCTGAGACGGCGGTGATTCCAACGACGAATGGATTTGAGAAAAACGTAATGCTGTTTGTGTGTTATCCCAAATGCGGCACATGCCAAAGAGCAAGAAAGTGGCTCACAGACAACAATGTGGCTTTTGAAGAAAGAAACATCAGGGAAACCAATCCAACCCCGGAGGAATTGAAAAACCGGTACCGCTCAAGCGGTCTTCCGCTCAAGAGATACTTCAACACCAGCGGCATTTTGTATAGGGAACTTAAGCTGAAGGACCGCTTGCCGAAGATGGGCGAGGATGAGAAGCTTAGGCTGCTCGCGTCAGACGGCATGCTGGTGAAGCGTCCGCTGCTTATCGGCGAGGGCGTCGTTTTGGTAGGCTTCAAAGAGGCGCAGTGGCGCGGCAAGCTGCCAAAGTAAGCACGGCTCCATTGGGAACAATGGCAGACGCCCCGGCTGTGGATGCGGTCAGTCCTTCATACTGCCCGGCGGAACGACAGCCCTGATCCCGCCCCGAATTCCGGACCCGTCACCCTTGTCCCTGCGCGCCATAGTCTCTTAAGACCAAATCTGTGAGGAGGTAGAAATGATTACGAACACCCCGGAAATTGTCAGACTGTCCCCTGAAAGCATCCCGGATTACCTCAATTTCTTTGAGAATGTTGCCCATACGGACAACCCGGAATGGGATCGCTGCTATTGCCTCAACTTCTGCAGCGCAAGCAACACCCGGGAAGCCAAAACCATCTTCAGCGATCCCGATGTGCGGCGCGAGTACGCAGCGGACTATATCAGGAAAGGTATCCTCCGGGGGTATCTGGCCTACATGGACGGACAGGTTGCCGGCTGGTGCAACGCCAACGACAAAAACAGCTGCCTGGAATGCTTTGGCAATTACTTCATCTACGGCGACACTGCGCCGCAGAAGGATGAGCGGAAGGTCAAGTCGGTCTACTGCTTCACGGTCGCCCCGAAAATGCGGCGCAGGCATATCGCCACGGCCTTGCTGGAGCGCGTCATCAGCGATGCCGCGGCCCAAGGGTATGACTGCGTGGAAGCGTATCCCGAAAAAGGCGACGCGGACCAGTACTACAACTTCCCCGGGTACAAGGAACTCTATAAAAAAATGGGCTTCCTTCAGGTCGGGGAGGCCGAAAGTCGGCTGATCTTCAGGAAAGACCTGCGGAAAGACCAGCCAAGCCTGTCCGGATTTCAGAGCCGGTATCACCATCGGGAAACATGATAACGGCTTTGGGAAAAGGGCGTCTCACGCGCAAAGGCCGGCGCCGCCGGGGCGCAGCCAACGCACCGCGGGAAAAGATGCCGGCTGACGCGTAAATTGGATCCGCCATGGCGCTATTCATCGGTGCAAAGCGCTTTGGGGCAGGCAAGCGCATTCACAAGATATCAAAAACGCGCCGGAGACGCTTTTGATCATAGAAGAACATACCCCGAAACCCAGGAAAATTCTATTAAGGAGTGAGCCAATGATCTACTCAACTGAAATCGAACACATGTGCTCCGTTACCAAAGGCGCCCATCACGGGCCGGCCCCCATACCGCAGGAAGGCCGTTGGGTACAGGCAAAAGAGGTCAAAGACATCTCGGGTCTGACCCACGGTATTGGCTGGTGCGCCCCCCAGCAGGGCGCCTGCAAGCTGACGCTCAATATCAAGGAGGGCATCATTGAAGAGGCCCTTGTTGAGGTGCTGGGCTGCAGCGGCATGACCCATTCGGCGGCCATGGCGTCCGAGATCCTCCCGGGCAAGACCATCCTGGAAGCACTGAACACCGATCTTGTGTGCGATGCCATCAATGTGGCCATGCGCGAGCTGTTTTTGCAGATCGTCTACGGGCGCAGCCAGACAGCCTTCTCCGAGGGCGGCTTGCCTGTGGGCGCGAGCCTTGAGGACCTGGGCAAAGGGATGCGCAGCCAGGTAGGCACGATGTTTGGCACCAAGGTAAAAGGAGCCCGCTACCTTGAATTGACTGAAGGATATGTCAACCGTATCGCACTGGACGAAAACGGTGAGATCATCGGCTATGAGTACGTAAGCCTTGGCAAGATGATGGACCTGGTCAAAAAAGGCGAAGACGCCAACGCGGCGCTGGAAAAATCCAAAGGCACATACGGACGTTTCTCTGAGGCTGCCAAATACATTGATCCGCGTCACGAATAAGGAGGAGCACAACATGGCATTATTTGAAAGTTATGAACGCCGCATTGACAAAATCAACGGTGTTCTGACACAATACGGTATTTCATGCCTTGAAGAAGCAAAAAGCATCTGCGATAACGCCGGCGTCTTTCCCGCGGATATCGTGAAATCGGTACAAGCCATCGCTTTTGAGAACGCCGGCTGGGCCTACATCGCGGGCTCTGCCATCGCTATCAGGCAAGGCGCCGCCAACGCCGCGCAAGCCGCGGAAATGATCGGTATCGGCCTGCAGAGCTTTTGCATCCCCGGCTCCGTCGCCGAGGACCGCAAGGTCGGCCTGGGTCACGGCAATCTTGGCGCAATGCTGCTGCGGGATGAGACAAACTGTTTCGCCTTCCTGGCCGGGCACGAGAGCTTCGCGGCAGCGGAAGGCGCAATCGGTATTGCCAAGAACGCCAACAAGGCGCGCCAAAAGCCTCTGCGGGTCATCCTCAACGGTTTGGGCAAGGACGCGGCGCAGATCATCTCCCGCATCAACGGCTTCACGCATGTGGAAACGGAGTTTGACTATTTTACGGGCGAATTGAAGATAGTCAGCGAGCGCGCTTATTCCAAGGGTGACAGAGGTCAGGTTCGCTGCTATGGCGCGGATGATGTACGCGAAGGTGTGGCCATTATGCACCATGAGGGCGTTGACGTCTCCATCACGGGCAACTCCACCAACCCCACCCGCTTTCAGCACCCCGTGGCCGGTACTTACAAAAAAGAGTGCATGGAACAGGGCAAGAAATACTTTTCGGTCGCTTCCGGCGGCGGCACAGGGCGCACGCTGCATCCCGACAACATGGCAGCCGGCCCCGCCTCCTACGGCATGACGGACACCATGGGCCGGATGCACTCCGACGCGCAGTTCGCCGGCTCCAGCTCCGTGCCCGCACACGTTGAAATGATGGGTTTCCTGGGCATGGGCAACAACCCTATGGTCGGCGCCACGGTCGCTGTCGCTGTCGCCACTTTTGAAGCGATCAAGAAGCATCGGGTGTCATGAACCCGTGCGCCGGCCGTGCGATAAAAAACCGGGCAAACCGCGTTAGCCTTTATCCTCCTTGTGGGCAATTGCCTGAACCCGGCGGGGGCGTTGCAGCGCAATCAGCACGTCGTTGCCAAACGCCTGTCGGCCAAGTTCTCTAAATAATGCGCGGCCGCGGACCTGATTTTGTTTGTGCCGGTCGGGTCCGCGGCGGATACGGCTTATGCGCTTAGGGCGGGGCTGACGGCAGTACTGCTCATCCTGATCGTTCCGATTTTCCGCCTGTTTGGGATATTTCTCAGTCTGCCGGGATCGCTTATCTGCCCAAGACGACCGTCCGGGCCGCGATCGGCGGATCGCCCCGGCGACAGGCCCGGCGTGTGGAAACATCGTGCCAACGGTGGCAGTCCTGTCCATTATCATTACGGCCCCGCCGGTCGCTTCGCTGAAAGACGCTTTCTACAGAAAGATGTTCAAGAAAAAATGCCTGTCTCATGGCCAAATCGCATACGCGCGAGGAAACCGGTACCTGACAGCCGGTGCCGCCGCTAAGCCTGCCCATCACGTCACAGCGCTAAGGGCGGGCGTTTAGGCTTGTCAATTTGTCTCTGATACGGGGAACGCCTCATCTGTCTCCTGCTGCGCAGCATCGGTGTCCGCGCGCACTGTGTTGCGTCCCGCGCGTTTGGCGGCGTAGACGGCGTTATCCGCACGGATGATGACACTTTCGTAATTTCCGGTTTTTTCGTCGCCGCAATAGGCCAC
>LFTR01000127.1:0-3904 GCA_001513425.1 Clostridiales bacterium DTU024 | reverse complement strand
CTCTCGGCGATGGAGAACAGGTCCTTCTCCCCGTATCCATAGACGATAGCGACAAACTCCTCACCACCGTAGCGAAAAAACTGCAGATTGAAATTCTGCGCAAATTTGAGCAGCACCTCGCCAAGGGCGGTCAAATACCGATCCCCGGCGGCGTGGCCGTGCTGATCGTTAAAATCCTTGAAGTGGTCGATATCGACCACCATGATGCCGGTGGGCGCTTCCGCATGCGACGTTTCCGGGGCCGCCAGCGTATCAAACAGCTTGCGGCGGTTATTAAGGCCCGTCAATACATCGGTCTCTTTTTCGATGGTCAGCAGGCGGCGCGCTTCATAGCTTTCCAGACGGACCCACACCATAATATTGCCAAGAAAGCCGCCAAAGAGGGCAAAGCACAAAATGTTGATGGTATCGTCCAACGCGTAAAGGGGTTTCAGGAATAACGCCAGCGCTGTATGCACAACGACCCAGAAGGCGGCAAAGACGTTCATACGGGCGGGGCGGTCAATAAAACTCAGCGGCATGAGACAGAACCCGCCCAGCAGGATCGTCGCCCGCATATGGGGTGAATGGATGACGCTCAGATAGATGGCCAGCAGAAAATAAACGCAAAAACTGCCGTACAACCCGTACAGCGTGTGCTTTTTCATGGCAGGAAGCCGGGACAAAAGGAACAGCCCAAAGTACATGATCACTGCCAGCAAATAGGCAGGCGCGGCGCCTGCCTTCGTATCGCTGATGGGCATCGCCAGCAGCGGCAGCACTGTCAGCACCCCGCCCATTAACGCCAGGACGGACAGTATTTTCTCATTGTACTCCGCGATGGCACGGCTGTTGTCGTTTGCCAGCTGTTTGTAGTTTTTCCGGTGATCATGAAATGGATTAAGCCATTTTTGCATACCGTTTCTCCTAAGATAGGCGCAGCGCGGCCTGCCGGCGGCGGTGGATCCAATGTGTTTTGTATATTGCTGTGAAGGATGTGTTTTGTCACCCTGTGTGTGGCGCTGCTGCGCGTGAGTACATCGTGGATACACGGCGCGGAAAGCCTAATTGCCGGTCAGATCCACAGTGCGGCCCTTGTCCGCGTTTTCCAGGAACAAGATGCTTTTGATCAAAACCTCAATAACGCAAACGTCCTTATTGGCGGCGAAATTCGCCAGCCTGTCATGCTTTTGGGCCATCCGCGCAATGATCTTCGCTTTGGCGTCGTTATCCCCCATGATGCCCGCTTCGCCGTCCACGGTCAAAGCCCTGGTCCGGGTCTTCCCCTCGGGCTGATCGTCCCTGGTATCGATCAGCAGGCTGACGCGCGGGTTGGCAGCGATATTTTCATATTTGCGGGTTTCTTTAAGCGTGAGCATGTACATCTTTGTGCCCGGATCGTCACAGATGTACAGCATCAGGGACGCGTCGGGGACATCGTCCCTGCACGTACACAAAACGCACAGATCGCTGTTTCGCAGTATCGTCATCACTTCAGGCTGCATTGTGCCACCTCGCTTCCATTCTATGGTTTTCGCTTATTCCCGGCGTTCACCGGCCGCTGCTTTAAGGGGGATCAACTTATTTCGCCAACACAATATACCCCGCCGGGCAGACGTGTCAAGGCGAGGGCAGTATGGGGAGGGTGCTGACGGTTGAATATGAAGACGTGAGGGGTTACAGCCGCACCGCCAGCACCGCGATGAAGCTGTCATCATTCCCCGTGTCGCAGGTAACCAGCGCCAACAGACGGTCGTCCGGCTTGGGCCAGCCCAGGGCACCTTTGTTGACCTGGCTGCGGGCGTGGACATCGTACAACAGTTCCTGCCTGTGGTCGTCTGCCAGCGCGTTATACGGGACCATATCGTGGCTGGCGGGGCAGCGGAACACGGCGAACACACGGTAGCGCCATTCTTGGTAAAGGCCGGTGACCCGGATCTCCCGATGGGCCCGGAAATAGCCCGGCTTCAGGTATTCGCGAAGCGAGCGGAACATAGAGCCGTCCTTCATGTTGTGGCCGTAGACCACTGTAACAAAATCGTCCCAGTCCGCGGTGTTTCGGTGATCCATAAAGATCGCGCCGCCGGGATCCTTGCTGTCATCAAAGTCATGGTTCAGGTACCACGTGTTGTCTTCGCCGCGGAGAATGGGATAATCCACGGGCGTACCGGGGATCGTGATCCAGCCCTCCGCCCGGGGGTTCCGCGCCCGCAACGCGGCCATGGCCGCATTTGCATAGGGGATCTGCGTCGCGGAAGGGATCGCCGCCCGCGGTGAGGCGGCCGACACAAAAAGAGAGATTTGGGACGCGTTATCGCCATCGTCCGCCAACGCCCCGGATCCGGCCGGCTGGCTGCTTGGCACAGTTTGCTCAGCCACAACCGCGTCCGCCCTGTACGCCGTACGCAGCGCTTCATATTCGCCCCGGGCAGCCCGGTACCGTGCGGAACGCTGCGCCAGCGCGGCAGACGAAAGCACGACGCCCGCTATCGCAACGCACAGCACTGTGGTCCGGGTTCGGCCGGGTCTGCGGCGGCCGCGACGGGCGAACTTCTCGGAAAACGCCGTATGGCCTCCCGCGCGGGTGGAAGGGCTGACACGCCGTGGTGAAATGGCATCAAAGCTGCCATGAAGGGCTTCGTGTGAAGAACGCCTTCGGCGCATGAAGAAGCGGGGATCTGTGCGCTTAAGGCAACGGGTGAAACGGCAGCGAAGCTTCTGAAAAGCAGTATTGAACAGCGCCTTTGGCGCGTAAAAGAGCCCGGATAAGATGCGAGGCGGGAAGCGGTTCGTGTGAACCGGTCGCCGTGCGGAATTGAAACGTGCTTTGGCAATCGCTTTCAAGCGTTCACGAACCGTGCCGCGCACCTCATTCCCCCGTTCCGCGTCGCTTACGGCTATGGCGCAGGGTATAAAATACCCCTGTGCCCGACGCCGCAAGCAGCAGCACCCAGGGCCACCCAACCGAGCGGTCTCCCGTGGGGGGAAGGGGTTCGAAAGGTGGAACGGTGGGCTTCACCGTTGCTGTTGGCGTCGGCGTTGGTGAAGGCGTAGGAGGTGCAATTGTCCACTGCGCATACAATTTCATGGGTTTGCTCAGTGTCAGGCTGGCACCGGCAGCATAGGATGCTCCGCTGCCGTCATCCGCCATGTTCCAATGGGAAAACCGATAGCCGTTTCTTGTAAGGCCGTCGCCTTGCGCAACGGTTACCGGCGTTCCTGTTTGTTGTTCGACAGCGCTTGGCTCGGTACCGGACCCGCCGTTTTTATCGTATTCAAGGCGGCGAAGCAAAAAGAAACCGCCCTGCGCAAATGTCCATGAGCTATCTACGGTTAGGCCATAGATTGTGTCGTTGTCAAACAGCAAAGGGGCTGCATGGGTATGCCCGCCGGGGAGCGTAGGTGGGGACGGGAAGCAAGCATCGTTCGCAAGGAACACCGCTGCCGAGCCTTTAATAGTGAGTGAGCCTAAGGAAGAAGAGGCACCGGGTCCGATGTCCCTCCCACCACCGAGACCATGCTTTGCGTAAACAAGGCCGCCGGATACAGTAATGGTGCCGCCGCCGCCGCTAACGCCGCCGCCGATGCCGGCTCCTTCGTCTCCGCCTGTTGCGGTTACAGTGCCGCCGGAAATGGCAATGGTGCCGTCACCGCCGGAGAATCCGCTGCCGATGCCGGCTGCGTACCGTCCGCCGGTTGTGTTTACGGTACCGCCGTCAACAGTAATGCTGCCTCCGTCGCCGGTGTCGCCGCCGCCGATGCCTGCGCCATTGTCTCCGCCGGTTGCCGTTACGGTGCCGCCATCAACAGTAATGCTGCCTCCGTCACCGTAGTGGCCGCCGCCGATGCCGGCTCCTCTGTATCCGCCAGTTGCCGTTACGGTGCCGCCGGTAACTGTAATGATGCCACTAGCACCGGCGTAGCC
>LFTR01000205.1:17113-17435 GCA_001513425.1 Clostridiales bacterium DTU024 | reverse complement strand
CTTGGCTTTGCCTTGAGAAGCTTATGCTGTTGTGATGCGCAATCAACTTCTGTCGAAAGATGCCGACCACTGCAAAGATGTCACTTCTGCAACCCTGTCAAAATAGCAATGCCCATGACTGTTGCGGGAATTCTGTAACTGGGCGGTAAATTGGATAACACCACGACGCCGATTCCGTTGTCTTTGTCAAATCCAATGTAGCTGTTGAAGTTTCCGGTTGCGCCGTTATGCCACACGATCTGCTTTTCGTCATCGATCATCCACCCGATGCCGACGGAATCAATGCGAATACCCATTTTTGCATTCATCGACGTGGAGGCAT
>LFTR01000205.1:12694-17105 GCA_001513425.1 Clostridiales bacterium DTU024 | reverse complement strand
GGCAGATAGGCGTCGGACTCTGACCATTTCCAGTAATTGCTCAAATCACCGGACATCTCAGAGACTCTTGTGCGGGTAAGCCCAAGGTTCTTAAGAACAAACTTGTTCATCAACGCCGTAAAATCTTCGCCATATACCTGTTCCAGCACCGCCCCCAGCGTTGCCGTTCCAAAGTTGGAATACGAAAATGGATAGTCCCTTTCGCCCAGATCGATCTTGCCCAGCCTTTTTATGAGCATTTCCCGGGTGATACCATTAAAGTCATTTACGCCGCTAAAGAAGTTGGAGATCATCGGCGTTTCAAAATAGTAGCTTTTGTACCCTGATGTATGTGTCACCAGGCTGCGTATTGTGGGATAATGGTCCTTCTTTGGAAGATCCAGATATTCATCGATCGTATCGTCAAGATCGACTTTGCCTTCACTGATGGCCCGGCAAAGCAGCGACGCCGTAAACGTTTTTGTGACGGAACCTATTTCGTAGTCGTGTTCTGCCGGCGGCAGCTTTTGGCTATTCTCTCCATAGACATCATATGACAGCTTGCCGTCCCAAATGACGCCCACGGTGATGAGGGCGTCTTTATTGTCTTTGGTCGTATAAGCAAGCATTTCTTCAAATGTCATGCCTGCCAGTTTATTCATCATCTGTGAGCCGTAGACGGCATAGCCGCCAATCCCGGCAACGATCGCCAGCATGGCAATGATGAGGAGTACCAGTACTTTCTTTTTGGTCCACTTACGCCTTTTCACTGTGCACGGCCTCTCCTGAGTTATTGCGGATACACTGTTCCGCCGTTTTTTCTGCTTCTGCGATCAAAATCCGCATCAGATACGGATACGTCAACTCGGCAGGGAAAGTATCAAACAACCGCACTTCGCGCATTTCACTTTGCGGCAATTCTGCCAATTCACGCACGTCTGCCAGAAACACGATGCCGTGGGATGTCCCAATCGCGTCACTTGCCCAATAATCGCACACGGGATGCAGTTTTGCATCGCGCGCTCCGCTTTCTTCATACAGTTCTCGCCGTGCTGCTTCCAGGGGGGATTCATTTGGCTCGATATGCCCTCCCTGCGTTTCCCACGTTTCACGTGCTTTGTGGCGGCTCAGCAGCCAACCCCCTTTATGTTTCGAGAATATCACGGCATATTTGTAATCACCGAGTGAATTGTGCGGATACACCTTGCACTGCTGCCCTTGGCACATGTCCGCTTGGTTCCTGGTCAAATCTATCCAGTAGCGCTGCACGGCTTTTCCGTCAATGATCCGTTCGTCTTCCAACACACCGCCGTTACTCAGGATGCTCCTGGCCGAACCAACGTTTCCCTTGTCACATACCATCAACACCCTGAAGATGCCCAGTCTGCGGCACGCCAACAGGGCAAGGCCTATCATGTGGGTCGCAATGCCTTTTCTTCTTTCGGACGGTCTGACGCCATCACCAATGTGGCCCCCGCTCAAGAGCAGCGCATCGTTCAGATAATGTCGGATATTGACCGCTCCGACGATTTTGTCTCTCCCCTCATCCAGGCAAAAGAAGGTAGATTCGGGAACGAGACCGTTTCCGGCTTCCTTTACTTCCAGACTCTGCAAGTACATTTCAAAATCATGATAGTCAGTCCTGGAAATGGCGGAAGGGACGATTTTTTCGCCGGAACTGTACCATTCGTCCAACATATTGGTAATCTGTTCTCTGTATTGGCTGCTTGCCTTAATCAGCACAAGTTTCATTATGAAATGTCTCCCGTCTTATCTTCTTGCGGCACTCATGTTGTTTCGCCCCTCTGAATATCCCATGATCACCATCCGCTTGTGGTGGCTCTGCGGTTTTCACATTGTACCATACCATCAAGCACATCGTTCGGCTTTCCGATTTCTCCTTTGGCCTGCGGAAAAATGCAGTATGATTCAGATAGCGCAGTAAATCTGCGGACCGATGGCATTTCATCCTTGCATTCCGGGCGTATCGTTCAAGTGGTTCCGGAGCTATTTCTAAACGGCTTGTCGAACCTTTTGTCAAACGCCTTGTTGGTTTTCAGCATGTATCTCCAGAACATACTATCGCCAATCCCGAAGCGATTCATGCACTGCAGCATCCTGCACTTGCCTTTTGACAAGTTGACAGGTCTCGCCATAGTTTTTATGACTTCTTTATCAAAGGAACCGTTCAAATCGAATTGCTCCCCTAAAGTCTTTAGCTGCGCGAACAATTTCTTGTTCATATTTTCCGGCATCATGGAAACACCTGCGGATCCACCCCTTATCACCGTTCCAAGGTAAGTGTAATTCAATTGTTTTGCGAGTCCCGACAGATAATTCTCCAGATATCGCGCCTGCGCAGACTCCATAAACCCGGACTGAACGATGAACCCTATGCGTTGGCTTCCGTCCTCGGCCGGTTCCATGTGTTCGACGATTTTCATCACGATGCCCGGCATTGCGTGTAAGTACATCGGCATTGCGATAATAACCGTATCAAAAAGCTGCGAATACTCAGCGAGCTGCTTGCTGCCTTCGTTTGCCGCGCAGCGTATTTCGCAAGGCGCTTTGATTCCCAGAGCAAAATGCTTGACGAATATTTCGGTATTGCCTTTTTTGCCCCTTGGTGAACCGTTAATGATGAGGATGTTCATCTGAGTGCCTCCTTCAAAGAAAACTGCGCTATCGGCTCTACCACATCGCATTTACTGTGGAATTGGTAAAACACCCGATGGATATAGTCCTCATAAAGCTTCTTCTCCTGTTCAGACGAAAAAACGCCTTGATAATAAGCCTCAACGGCGGGGTATTTGTCATATCTTGGCACATGCATAGATTCTCCGCTTTTGTAGGTTATGTAAGGGAGAAAGAGCGGGATCATTCTGTCAAAAAGTGTCTTCATATCTCCGCTGACAAACCCCTTGGACACATTTGCGAGAATGATGACCTTGTCAGCTGCCAGATACGCTCTGTAAAAGGCGTCTAAATCTTTGTGGATGCATCTCCCGGGGGTTTTGAGCCAGCAAGACCAGCAGCCGGTACAGTCTCTTGGCGCCGTGATGCGCAAGTCAAGTTCATATTGGCAAGGAACTGCGACATCACCAAATTCCCGTATAACAACTGTTTTCACTTGGTACGCTCCATTCATCATCAATTCGCTGCAAGTGGGGTGAAAATCAATCTGCAGTACTTGTTAGCATTCCGACAACCGGAACACTCCTGTACACTTCTTCCATTCCATTGATGTCCTCGTTATGGCGCATCTCCCTGATGGCCTGATCATATCTCAAGGTAAATTGCTTACCGAAAACCCCCAATGTCACGGCAGTGATGGACAAGCCAAGCGCAATGATGACTATTTGTGCCATATTATTTCCCGATAGAGAAACGACAGAATAGATCAAGCCCATTGCAGCGTTACCGACGCCGTGTATAGTAGCGGATATAAAGCAATTGCGTTTAGATACAATATAGCCAATAGAAATGACCAGGCTGGACGCCATGCACTGCAGGACAAAGGCGAAGAACCATAAATGGGAGACCATATAGGCTTGGCTCTGCCACTGCGTCCCATAGAATACCCAGGGCAAATGCCAGATCCCCCATATTAGCCCCAAGATAAGCGAGCCTTTCAGGAAACCATGCTTCACCAGCATTTTATCAAGCGCGTATCCGCGCCAGCCAAATTCCTCATTAGCCGGTCCATATAGGTACATGAAGAATAGAAAGCCAAGTATCATCAGGGGATTCTTGCCAAAGCTCCTGATCAAAGTGAAATCAGGAAACTCACCCAGGAATAAAACCAAAGAAACGGTCATGGTTGATATCAGGAGAATGGCATACAAAATTACGAACCACAATCCACGCCACGTCGGCCTAAACCGCTTGAAATAGTCGCTGCGTGCCTCTTTGGTGTATGTCTTTAAAACCATGATGATGCCAACGCAGGAAGGCGCTATCCCTGCTGTAAATACGAAAATGTAATCTCCCAACGCAGTGTTGTTGATGCCAAGCATGACAGGCATCATGCCCACGACCCATGTCCAAAGGAGCGTTGCCAGAAAGAAGATCCGCAGATGCTTCGTCTCCTTCCTTGTAAGCGCGCTGTTCATTTGTCAGCCTTGGGCTGCAAACCCCTTAACCATTCACTCATCTGGGTTTCGCGTTGCGCACCTTCGCAGAATTCCTTAATGGCGGCGATCTGACCGTCAATGATATAGACCACTTTTCTGGCACGGGCAGCAACTTGCGCATTATGGGTAATCGTCATAATTGTCATGCCTTCACGATTCAAATCATCCAAAATTGCCATCACCTGTTCTGTGGCAGCTGAATTAAGAGCACCAGTCGGTTCGTCCAAAAACAGAATGTCAGGATTATTGATCATGGCACGGCATATTGACGCCCGCTGCAGCTGTCCGCCAGATACTTC
>LFTR01000205.1:0-12678 GCA_001513425.1 Clostridiales bacterium DTU024 | reverse complement strand
ATGACATCCGGCTGTTCACTTTTTGCCACGAAGCCTGGTAGCGTTATGTTGTCAAATACAGAGAGGTTCTCGAGCATATGCGGGTTCTGGAACACAAATCCCATTTTGGTCAATCGGAAATCGGACAGTTCCTCTTCATTCATCCGGGATATGCTTACCCCCTCAAACAATACGTTGCCCTCATCAATGCTATCCATTCCGCTGATACTGTAGAGAAGCGTTGACTTACCTGAGCCTGAAGGCCCCATCACTGCAACAAAATCCCTTTTTTTGATTTCCAAGGAAATGTAGCGCAAAACTTGTACATTCTTGAAAGTTTTACTGATTCGTTCAATTATTATCATGATTCAGCTCCTTATTCCTTTATTTGATTTTTGATGTGGTATTTTCTGACAACCTCGGTTCCCACAATAACCGTGATGAAGACCGTAAGCACTTGTGCCGACGGGTAAATTAGGTAGGCTTTGATCGGATCCACCAACATAATAATTCTTGATGCACCCATGGATGAAAGCATCAAGCCGAAGATCCTTTCTCCTAATGTGTTTGAGAGAACAGTTCCGACAATGATGGCGCCGATTTGGATTATCAATGTCCTTATCCCCAACTGTATCCTGATGTCACGGCTTGTGAAACCAATTGCTTTCTTGATGGCAATGGCCTCCCGCTCCCGCGCTGTGACCAGCTGCAAGAACATCACTGTGATCAGAATGATTAAGAAAAAGGAAAGCACAATGGCAGCGCGTTCCACCAGGGTCATATCGTCCATAATGCCGCCAAGCGTCTGCGATACGAATTCATTGATTGGTGTGACTTTGCTGTTTGTCAGGATTTTTCTGAGTTCATCTGTCTTGTCTTCAATTTTGGCACCAACGCTGACATCTGCGTAGATGATGAAAACTTCAATATCGCCCTCTTCAAAATCGATGGCAGCTTTTGCCGTCTTGCCACCGTAAGTGATGTCCTGATATATGCCGGAAATTGTCAAGATCCGCTTTTCACCTTGGTACATGACTGTCAGGGTTTCGCCAACTTCTTTTTCTGATTGCGATGCAAGCAGATAGGAGAGAGCAATTTCGCGGCTGTGATCCGGTGAATTCCCCTCGAGATAAGACAGCGGGAAAACAGATTCATCGCCACTGCCCACACGTAGGTATTCCCAATCATCTGCCGCATTTTGAAACTGCACATAGCCGGTATGGTATATCGCATGCTTTGTGATTTGCGGATCGTTTACCAGATAAGACTGAACCAAGGCTTTTTGCTCCGCCATTGTCTCGCTGTGCTGAATGTCGATGCGAAAATCGCTTTCTCCCACTCCCATATAGGTCATGAACGATGGATTTTCGATTGTGTGCTTCATGTTCATCGGCAGTAGGATCAAGAATGATGAAACTGCAAAGATAAGAAAGATGACTACGTATTCTTTCCACTTACACTTCAATTCACCAAGAGCGATTGCGAGATTGTGATGCTTCAGCCCTGCGTGCGGCAGAGAAAAGTGACCTTCGTTCTTCTTCATCTCTTCACCGCGCATCAACTCCACGACCGAGTTTTTCAGATTCTTTTGAATAATCTTTCGGCATCTATAGATTACACTAAGACTAAGTAATACGACCCCGACAAGAGGGAACCCCCACGCCATCCATTGGTCTGTGCCCCGTCCGCAGTACATGACAACTGAAGATGCGAAGAAGTCTCCCAGCGGTATGGCAGACAGATAACCTATCACTCCGGCTGCCAAGGCAAGTATCAGGTATTTCATCTGGTAGAGCTTTCCGATTTCTTTCCCCGGGAAGCCTATAGCTTTCATCTCACCAATGGTGACATTCTCATCTGCCATGGTAGCGCGGATAATGTAGGATAAGCACAGCATTGATATAAGTATCAGAATGAAGCTGATAGCAATGATGATAAACGCAATAACACCATACGAGAGGGCATTAAGCATAATCAAGGCACTCCCCGACAGAGCTACGCCATTGGAAGGCATGCCCGCATTCATGTAATCCTTTTCCAATTCAGCAGCGGAGGTGCCATCTTTCAGTAGGAATTCAAACAGGTACTCCCTATCGCCCATATGAATGACCATATCATCGAGATCCGCCTGACTGACCAGGAAACGCTTTGATGATGTGAGGGCCGGGTTCATCGATGAGTCTCGGATAATTGTTGATACGCTCAGGTTCTTGCTGTAGTCACCCTCCTGCAGTGAAATTACGTCTCCCGCTTGAATGTCCAGCTCCTGCGCATAATAAACAGGGACACCGATTTCACCCTCTGCAACAACGGCGATTTCATTCTCCAAGTTCAGGAGGAAATCAAACTTGTCATTTTGAACCACAAATCCATTATCCATCAGATATTTTTCGAGTGTTTCACCTTGGTAGATGATGCTGGCGTTTTTGATGTTAAGCATATCAACGACCAGAGAAGCTTCGATATAGTCGTGTTCACCTACAAAGCGCTCAAAAGCGTCCTCATCATACCTTCCGTTATGCATCTGAAGGTAATCAGTCATCGCAGCAAGCTCATTAAGACCTTTCAGCGAAGAGATCATTGTGCCAGCCACCCTTAAGCCGCTTGCCATAAAAAGAGCCGCTATGATCAGAAATACCGCCAGGGCACTTGTGATAACCTTGTTTCTCAGAAAGTCCTTACGGACAAGATTCAACAGCAATGCCATTCTAGCTTTTCGCCTCCTCCCAAATTGTGTCAGTACATCGCTTCCGGGGCAAACACACCTTTGCCCTTTAGATGGCAATCGAAAAATTCAAGGGAAAGGGCGTTCAAGGTTTCCAGGCAGTCGTACTTGTCGATCGAGCCTGCGCCATCATCAAGCATGTTGGCCATGAAAGGCATGAATAGCACCAAATCTGTGAGGTTTAGGTGTTTGGCGCCTCTAAAACAAACGTTGTATGCATTTGAGCCATCAGCTGACAAGTAGCTTGTATTTTGCGCATACACCGGATCCAGCCCCGAAACAATATATTGCCATGTACTATCGGTATACACATTCAGCATCGGGATAGGGTACGTCTCATCTTCAAAGACAAATCCTTGCGATGCAACCTCCAAAATGTCTCCAAAGAAGGGCGATTCGAGTGCCATGACTGCTGAGACATCCTGCCGATGTCTGCCCAGTTCAAGAGCTGCCGATCCGCCCATTGAGTGCCCGCTAACGCCGATCCTTTCCCTGTCTACCAAGTGATAGGGTCCTTCTGACCCCTTGGTTTTTTGATGAATGATCGTATCAAGCACAAAATCCATGTCTGATGTACGTATCTCCATAACATTATCAATGATTTCATACATCCGCGCGTAGTCTTGCGTAAGGCTCAACTCATTGTATTCATTCATATATCCCGCATCCACAAGGGTAATGTCCCCATTTCCATTCCTCGTATAGAAGGACTGGAACGGATGATCAATGGAGCAAACTACATAACCATGGCTGGCCAATTCCCGGAAAAGGAGCTCATTGCTCATTTTTACGCCAAACATCCCATGGGAAAATACAATTAATGGATAGGTCCGTTCTCCATTTTCCGGAAACCAGAATGCCACATTAACTTCCCTGCCAATTCCAGAATCCGTATAGGTTTCGATCCTCGTACCATCAACATAGCTATATTCAGCAGTAGCGACCTTGTAGCTGCCTGTCGCCTCAGGCAACTTATACTGCGGCAGCAGGATAGCAGGCGCTGTCGCAAGGCTGAGTATCAATGTTGTCACAATGGCCTTCCTGACGATACGTCCTGTCTTATACTCCTGTTTCTCTTCGTATTTCCTGACCAACCCTATCACGCCAATCACTGCGTAAATGAGCAGGACGGCTCCCAGTATCCAATAGCGTACACCCCACTCAATGACCGATAGTGCCAAGAACAATGCCAGCGCAATAAGTGCACTGATGCGGACGATGTTTCTGCTACGCGGATGGTTCGATTTGGTTTTGATGCAGTAGGCTGCCAAGGCTGCCTCAATGATGAAAATGATAATCAGAATGATGATTCCCATACTCTATTCTCCTCGCAATATCTCTTGTCACACTAGTCAGGTGACCTCTCACAAGCTCCGGCATCCCTTTATCCAGGATCCTTGAGATCGAGGCCGGGAATACCAGGCACGGGAAAACACCTCCTTCTGCTATGGTAAAAGTAGCACAAGGATAAAGATATTCCCTCCCCCAAAGTAGTGATTTCGGGGAAGGGAATGGGTGATTCATTATTCCGAACCCGGCAGTGAAAGCCATTTGATGACGGTCCTGCCGGAACATACTTGACTATTTGCGCTTACTGCAATGCCGAAAGAAACTTTAATGATTCTTCTGCGATGTATTCGAACTGAGTGTGATGAACATAGTGACCACAATTGAGCCGTATCATCTGTGCGCCATGCTGGGCTGCAAATTTCATCTGGCAAGGCAGCCAATACTCCCCAAAATCCTGACCGTCGGATACAAACATCAATATTGGCAAACTCAATATCTCGCCAGATTTGACTTCCATAGCATTACTGTATACCGCCTTCCCTTCCAGTACATAATCGATATTGACGGCATTCCTGTACATCAACAGTTTTTGCTGTCTGATCTCTTGCTCAGTAAGCGAAGCCGTATCAAGGGCGTAAAAGCCAGGTATTCTATGCAGCCCCAACCATACAGCTGCGCGCCCGGTGGACATCATTTGGTTGCCGGCCACAAAATCAAAGTATTCATAACTTTCCGGCACAGCCATATCAAGCCCGATAATGGCCGTGATTTCCTTAGGATACTGTTGTGCCCAATAAACGGCTTCCAGGCCTGACATGGAATGCGGGAACAACACATAAGGTCCGCTTTCACCTGCAAGAGATAGGCTTTGTCTGACCTCACTCAACAGGGTATCAATATCCCGTTCCTCTTCATAAATTTCGGAATAACCATACCCCGCTTTTTCAACTACAGCGATCCTGTATTCATGCGACAACACATCATACAGTGATTTGAAGTCATACACCGGTGCAACGGTAGCCGAACCGGACATAAAAACCAAGGTAGGCTTATTGCCCTTCTCGCCCTGGGCATATACATGTGTTTGATAGCCATTAACATCAATAAGAATCCCGTTTGGAACGATACTGTCTGCCTCGCGGCCAAGCGATATGTGATGATAGATGGTTGTCAGAGATAGGAATGCCACAACGATGCACAGCAAAATAAACAGCAGTTTGCCTGTTTTTTGAATTACCTTCTTCATATTTCCTCCATAATAAAGTTCAAACGCTCAGCTTCTTAATTCATTGATTGATAAACACCAGTCATCATAGAGAGTCTTTTCCGACTTGCCAAACACAGTTTCATAGGAGCCTTTTCCAGAGGCGTAGTCCAATACCTTATCCCATCCATAGGTCTTGTCAAGGTACTCTATATACTTGTATGAGAATGCATAACCGCCCATGTTTCCAAATTTCAGGCCATTCTCCGTGTGCATGTCTGCCATGGTCGGCGCCCTAATCTGTAAAAATTCGGCTTCGTCTGGCTTCTGGCCGGCCAGGTAGGTTGCCAGCCCGTTGTCCCAGAAGTAGGACAACCCGGGGTTGACCTGATGGACCAGAGCGTGAACATACTCATGGAGCGCCGCCTGCATAATGGTTTCATGCGTATGCACTGAGACAGGCGTATATGGCGAGACAAGCATGACATTCCCGTTGTGGCTGTCGCCGATATGCCATTTGGGTGCGATGGCAACCGTGATGAAGCCTGCTTCGCGGATGGCCAACTGCCGCTGTGTGTGATAGATGTAGACATCTGTAAGCCCTGTGTCAGCAGCCTTCATCGAGGCACGCAGACTGGCGCATTCCCTCTCCAGCAGGTCAAACACTTCCCGGGCGCCCTGGGCATCGGCTTCCTGGTAATGCATTCGGACCACTTCCCCGCTCATCTGGCGGCTTCCTATCGGTGCTGCAAAAAACACCGGTAAAGTCTGAAGTACGAGCAACAAAATTGCAACACCTGCAACAATCATAAACCTTTTCCCTCTGATCCTTTTCATTGTACTTCTCCTATCATTGATTAATGGATTACTTATGTTAGGGGCTCATCATTCCGGCATTGGCTGCAGTCCTGTCATGTACTGGTCACTCTGTAAATTGAAGTTTTCAGCTTCATATTATTCTCATCACCTTAACCCGAATATGCATAAATTATGAAGCTGACCTTTGACAAAAGATTACACAGACAATGAAAGACGATTGAAATGTATAGATTTTTCTTCCTCCATCCAATCAATGCGGCAGGAAGAAACGCAGACATTCGAAACAAGTCACCCAATGGAAGCCAGAAATGATATAACGAAAACAGTATCATAATTATGAGCGGTGCAAAATTGCCATATCTGTTTATTCTGGAAGTAAGGTATCCTCCAAAAAACAGTTCTTCTACAATGGGACCAACGAAAACACTAAGAATAAGGCAACTAGTACAGGTTAATAGTAAAATGTCCTTTGGATACTGTATGAGTATTCAAAATTACTCCAATAAAAATATGCAGGAACACTCTGTTAAAACCTAGTTACAATCGGAGCAAACAATTTGCTTTCTAAAGAAATTGCTTGACTCAGACTTCCTGCGATAATGTACACGCCAGCTAATATAGAAGAAGGTAAAAAGATCATACATGGTATCTTATGCAATCTCATTTCCTTTTGCGCATTTGCTACATATGCTGTCATATATCACCTCCATTGAGTGAAGTCTTTGTATAACAAATCGGTCTGGTTCCGAACATACCAAGACACCCCCTTCATCAAGGCCAAAATAGCACAAATGCGCGTAAATACTCTCCCCCAAAAGAGTGATTTTCTTGGGGAATAGGAGGTGATTGTTATAGTATGGGTCAGGTAACAATCAAGCTATGAAGATACGCAGTCAGCCGCTTTGCGTTTGGAGTACTAGAAACCCAGTTCTCGTGCGCGAATCGAAGCCTGGCCCCGGGTATTGACATCAAGCTTGCGCAGCAAATGTGCGACGTGACTCTTAACCGTTTCTCTGGAAATGAACAACTCACCGCTAATCTGAATGTTTGTGTGTCCAGCGACAAGCAACTTCAGCACATCGTGTTCGCGGGGCGTGAGAGGCTCTGGCAATAGATCTGCCAATGCCAGTCCAACTGCATTAACGCCATTAGGATCATCCACACTGTGAAGGTCATGCGAAAAAAGACGCAACGCCGTACTTGCACCCGCACTCTTGCGCTGAGCAAGCATCCTGAGAACCGGTTTGACAATCGGCCCGTCAAAAAGAGCATATCCGGGTGTAGACGCGAACATCCACTTCTTAATTACGGGATCGGCAACCGCAAATGCGTTATCGGTATCCCCTTGATCCAATAGCAGTTTTGCCTGCAAAATCCTGGCGCTCCCACCGATATGGGCGATGGGAATCCGGATCTCCAGCTTGACAGCTTTCTCAAGGGCCACAGAAGCATCAGCATACTGACCGGTCAATAGTGCAATCAGTCCATGTAAATGATGAAGCAAATACTCCGTCAACGGATGACTGTCCTCCAAAGTCGCAAGCCTTTGCCGCATAATCAATGCTTCATCATACCGTCCCAGCAATGCCAAAGAGCGTCCAGCTGCGTGCAGATAGAGCATATCAATGCCCTTGCTACTTAATCCATCTCTTCCTGTATGCTGGACCAATTGATCAGTAACCTTCCCCGCCGCCTCTGTATCACCAACGGCCAGATAGAGCACTGACAGTAACAGTGGCAAATCGTTGCCTACAAAGGGGAACCCGCCTAGTCGCTGCCGAAAACCTGCGGCAGCCTTAGCCCTTTTCAAGGCCTCATCTGTCTTTCCTCGCAGAAGTAAAGGCCAGGTTCCCAGTTCCTGCGCACCCAAACTCCATGCAGTTTCCGGCATAGCCAAGCTAACCACTTCGCTGAAATAATCATCAGCTGCCTGCATACATCCTGGCATGACAATCATAGGGGCAGTCATATAGGTTATTCCCACAATGTCCGCTCGCCGGTCTCCGGTAGCACCCGGAATGGCTAAGCCTTTCCGCAAGTTCGTACAGGCGGCATCCCAATCGCCATTGCATATATTCAACCATGCTTGGGCAAGCCGGGTCGCCACTTGACCCATCGGGCGCAATGGCAGTCTCAGGGCGCGCTCCACATAGGAAGCCACAGCTTGCCTGTCGTTGTTGTGATAGCTTAGCGTAATGAGTGAAGTGAGTGCATCCCCCTCTCCATCGGCATTTTCTTCGATGACAAAGGTCTGCCTGGCTTGCTCCAACAGTCTCCCGGCCGCGGCATAGCCGCCGCGATGAATTTCACACCGGGCCAACAATATGTGCAGGTGCGTGTAGCCGCTGCGTATAGTAGCAGGAATACTGCCATACCATTGCCGGACGGTTTCGGCCATACCACGATAAAGAAAATCCGTCCCGGATTTGACCATCAGCTGGGCGGCCTCAGCCCATAGACCTGCCGAAAAATAATGGGAAATGGCGCGGCCGGGCGTCGTTTGAACCAGCGCCGCCTTACGGTGCAGGTCAATAATCGCGTCTGAACCGAATTCACGTTCCATCCGCGCACTCAGCAATCGGGCAAATAGGGCATGGTAGCGATAAACCGGCTCTTGACCCTCATCGATCTTAATGGAGGCAATGGCGAGATTATGCTTGTACAATCCCTCCAGCACCTGGACTGCGTCCTTCCTCCCTGTTACCGCTTGGCAAGAGGTAGGCGTCATTTCTGCAAGAATGGATGTCTGCAGGAGGAACCGACGGATGTCCTCAGGCATGTCAAGCAGCATTTCCTCCGTCAAAAAATCAAGGACCTGCCGCTCCGTATTTGTTATGGCAGCCATCAATTGCGTGCGATTTTCAGGGCTTCCCAAACGTCGCAAAGGGCCGGAAAGCAGGCACAGAATGCCGGGCCATCCCTCCGTCCGTGCGTGCAAAGCATCCACTTCCGCTGTGGAGAGGCTAAGGTCTAAAGCATCATTGAGCAATCGATAGGCTTCATTGGTGCTAAAACTAAGGTCCGCTCGACGCAGTTCCCCCAATTGCCTGCGTACGGCCAACCGCGCCAACCGAAGCGGCGGATCATATCGCGTGCTCATCACCATGTGCAATGTAAGCGGCAGTTTCTCAATTAAATAATCCAGCGTGGAGTGGATAACCGGTTCCGTTATATAGTGCAGATCGTCCAGTACCAGGATGACGGGCTTGGGCAAAAAGCGCAAAACGTCATTCATCAGGATATCCACAGCATGCTTCAGGCCCACCTCCCCTGCTTCACCGCCGGAAATGAGCGGCCATAGCGAACGGCCACAGTCGGGATGTAAGCGCTGCAGAGAGGCAACCAGCAGTCCGATGAAGCGAATTGGGTCATTATCCTCTGCGTCCAAGGTGATCCAAGCCAAAGCGTGATTGGGCAGCAACGTGGGCAACGAGGACAATAGAGTGGTTTTCCCATATCCTGCGGGTGCAGACAGAAGGGTCAGGGGAAGCGTATGGACAAAATGACAAAGCATTTCCTCCAAATGTGTCCGCCCTATTGTGTCTGTACGAACAAGCGGCGGATACATTTTTGTTGCTGCATACCAAACCGAATCTTGGTTATTTGGCAATACAAAGACACCTCCCAAAGGTCATTGTTCCTGGCGGAATCAGGAATGCATACTGCTTCTTCCATCCGCGTCTCCCCGCCCGCGGGTGTCAGCAGTAGGAATAAGCGCCTTGCGACAAGATGCGTTTTGATTTGAATATTCAAATATCGCTCAATCGAGCATTACTCAACCAACACTTCTCATTAATGATTATCGCATAGATTCTCGCTCTTGTGTATCAATTGTTACAATCTTTGCCTGGAATATCGGTTTAGCGATGATTTTAGCTAGAGTATTGCCGCCTCCATCTCCCATGCGGTCTGCACATTGTCCCCAAAAAGGAGAAAAGGAAAATTAAAGAAGTGCAACAAAAGTTGATATGCACCTTTACGGTCGGGTCTTCATCAAACCCGGAGGTGCATATCGCTTAATGAGGGTGTATTTATTTGTCGGTCAGCTCCTCAGCGCGGGATGTAGTTGCTGTGCAGCTGGCGCACGGCTTCTATGCGCTGTTTGGCAAAAACTTTGGCGGCCTCCTGGGATGTGATGCCCTGATTGTCAGCGATGGCAAGTATCTCCAGCAGGCGGTCGTATATCTTTTGGGTATCCGCCATGACGCGCTCCTTCACGTAACCATGCAGCTCGTGATAGACGTTGATGATGCCGCCGGCGTTGATGACAAAATCCGGGCAATATATGATTCCGCGGTCTTTGATCCTATTCCCGTCGGCAATCTCGTCCAGCAGTACATTGTTGGCAGAGCCGGCGATCACGGGCGCTTTCAACTGCGCGATAGTCTGCTCATTGAGTACGCCGCCCATCGCGCAGGGACAGAACACGTCCACATCCATGGCAAAAATATCTTCAGGCTTCACGTACTCGACCTGCGGAAACTCCTGCTTCATGCGCTCGATGTGCTTGGGGTTGATCTCCGTAAAGAAGATTTTTTTGGCGCCGGCCTCCACCAAGTGACAGATCAGGTAATACCCGGTCTGGCCTGCGCCCTGGACCGCAAAAGTGTACTTGTCGATCCCCGAATCGCCGAACTTGTACTGCAAGGCGGCCTTCACGCCATGGAAGACGCCCAGCGCCGTAATGGGCGAGGGATTGCCGGACTTGCCTTCAAGGCCCACCACATGCTCCGTCTCCATCGCCACATAGCTCATGTCCTTGGTGGAGGTGTTGACATCTTCCGCCGTGATGTACCGTCCGTTGAGGCTTTGCACATAACGCCCCAGCGCGCGGAAGTAGGCTTCGGATTTGATGGTTGCCGCGTCACCGATCAGCACCGTCTTGCCGCCGCCCAGGTTAAGCCCCGCCGCCGCTGATTTGTAGGTCATGCCGCGCGCAAGGCGCAGGCAGTCTACCAGCGCTTCCTCTTCGGTGCCGTAATTCCAGATGCGCGTACCGCCCAGCGCCGGGCCCAGCGTGGTGTTATGGATTACGGTAATGCCCTTCAGTAGCGTGGATTTGTCGTAGAAGTAGATCACCTGCTCATACTGATGCTTCTGCATGTAATCAAACACCTGAAATCTGTCCATATTACCTCCACATGTGGATTTTAGCATCATTATATCTTTTCATCCCAATCAGTGCAAGGGGAGCGGCAGCAGGGCACGGCTTACGCATGAACCTCGTCTCCACTGAATGCATAAGCACAAATGGCATTTTCGAGTCACATGTTCTGGAGGACTTGCTCCAGATAAGGCGAGTCCCAGCTGGCCCGGAAGCGCTTTCTGGGGCCTGAGGCCTTCTCGAACTTCTCATCTGCCCTGATGATGTTCAGAGACATTCGCTTCAAGACGGCAAGGTTCCGAGCGCCATTGTCCTTCCTTACGATCCGCTTGTCTTCATTGAGCACGACATCCAATGACCAGTGCATACTCTCCACGCCCCAGTGTCCGCGCACCGCCTTACCAAACATCTCCGCGTTCCTCGCCAGGCTCGTGATGAAATAGGATATCTCCTGACTCATCTGTCCGTCTTTTGTTACGCTGCGCCGGACCATGCCGATGCCACCCAGTCCCCTCCAATCCTTGCGCCAATCGACCCAGTCAATCTCATTGCACAAGAAGTATTCCCGTTTCTCGATGCGACCGTGGCCCTTTTCGATCGTTCTGTAACTCTCGTACGACATGTCCTTGAAATCTGTTCTCAATCCCTCTTCAAAGTATGTCCGGATATCGTCGTACATGGTTTGTTGATTACCTTTGACACTGAGAACATAATCTGCTTTCTTTCGAATGATCATGTCCGCTATCTGCTTTTGTGTCCCCATCGCATCGATGGTCACTACCGCGCCTTGGACATCCAGCAATTCCAACAGCTCCGGAATTGCCGTGATCTCATTACTCTTTTCATTCGTCTTCACTTGTCCCAGAACCATGTTGTTCTCACTTGTCCATGCGCTGACGATGTGAAGTGGCTTGCTGCCTGTCTGTTTGTCCCCGCTGCCGCGCATCGTTTTACCATCCAGTGCGATGACGCGGAATTCCCCACTGTGACAGATCTCCTTCATCCACAGGATGAACACGCGCTCGAACTCTTTCCCGTCAATCCATTTGAAGGCCCTTTCAAAGGTATCGTGTGATGGCGCTCCGTTTGGCAGTTCTATAAACCGCCTGAACCAGTCGACATGACCTGATCCAAAGTCCGCGATCTCTTCCCAGCACCCTGCGTTGGCAATGGTCGCTACAACGGAGATGAAAAGGAGATCCTCCAGTTTATGCATCACTTTTGCGCTCTGCCGCCTGTCAGTGACACTCTTCAAGTTAGTATGCAAACTCATTAGGGGCGGTCGATCCATGGCAATCACCGTGCTTTCTTCGTGATGCCTGATTATTCGACGTGAAACTCTATACTCCTTTTGGCGATTTGACATTATCTCTGAAAACTATCCCATTTATTCGTTCATGCGTAAGCCGTGTCACTGCAAAGCTCTTGCGGACAAGGTCCGGCCGATGGTATCATGCATGCATGCGGTTCAGCCGCAAGAAAGGCGGACACCCATGTTTTTGTTTGATGAAGGTAAGAACTTTTACAAAGGCAATCTGCATGCCCACACCTCTATGT
>LFTR01000063.1 GCA_001513425.1 Clostridiales bacterium DTU024 | reverse complement strand
TTTTTGATGAAGCAGTTCATGGAAGGCATCCCGATGGCCTTGATCGAGTCGGCCAAGATGGACGGGGCGAGCGAGCTGCGTATTTTCTGGCAGATCGTCATGCCCAACGTCAAGCCTGCCTGGCTGACGCTCATCATCTTCTCGGTGCAGGGTCTTTGGAATGCCAAGGCCTCCACCGTNNATCTATTCCGAAGCGAAAAAGACGCTGACCTACGCCCTGCAGCAGATCCAGGCGGGCGGCATCGCGCGCGCCGGGCAGGCCGCGGCGGTGACGGTGATCATGATGCTGGTGCCCATCACCATTTTTATCCTCTCCCAGACACAAATACTGGAGACCATGGCCTCCTCCGGCATCAAGGAGTAAGGGATGCGTTGCATGAAGACAGCAAGGACAAACCGTCGGGGCCGGGGGACGCGGGCCGCTTTGGCCGCGCTGCTTTTTGCTGTTTTGATGATCCTGACCGTTCTTCCCGCCCGCGCGCAGGTAGGCTATCAAAACCAGTATTCCTACACCTATGACTACTGGGGGGATGTCCGCTATGCCCCTGACGCCTATCGTGTCCGCTCGGTGATGAACAGCAGCAGCCTGGGGCTTGATATCAGCATGGCGGCGCCCGGCAGCCTGTTTGTCAAGGGAGACCGTCTGTACATTGCCGACAGCGGCAACAACCGCATCCTGCAGCTCAAGCGCGACGGGGACAGCTATATCCCCGAGCGGACGATTGACAGCTTCACGGACGGCGGCACCGCGGATACCTTCAAGTCCCCCGGAGATATCTTCGTGACGGATGAGGGAGACATGTTCATCTGCGATACCGGCAATGAACGGGTGCTGAAGCTGGACAGCGGGCTCAATCTGCTGCTGACCATCCGCAAACCCCTGGATGAGACCTTTGACCAGCGCGTTTCCTTTTTGCCGACCAGGGTCGTCGCGGATGTCACGGGCCGCGCGTTTGTGCTGATCCGCAATGTGAACAAAGGCCTTGCCAAGTTTGAGCGGGACGGGCGCTTCACGGGCTTTATCGGGGCCATGCCTGTCAGCTATTCCATCACGGATCAGATCTGGCGGGTATTGTCCACCCGCGCGCAGCGGGAGCAGCAAGCCTCCTTTGTGCCGACGGAGTTTGACAATGTCTACATAGACGCCAAAGGCTTCATTTACTCCGTGACAACCACCTTTTCCGAATATGACCTGATGTGGGACAAAGCCAGGCCTATCCGAAAGCTCAATGCCGTGGGATCGGACATCCTGGTGAAAAACGGGGAATTCCCGCCGATCGGGGATATTGACTGGGGAACCGCTGGCGGCTACAGCGGCCCGTCCAAGTTTTCGGATAT
Organism: Clostridiales bacterium DTU024; assembly: GCA_001513425.1. Classification (GTDB taxonomy): domain Bacteria; phylum Bacillota; class Clostridia; order Christensenellales; family Aristaeellaceae; genus DTU024. The sequence continues at coordinate 3,115 of LFTR01000063.1, read as the reverse complement.
CACCGTGCTCCACAATGAGGTCTATGTGGCGCTGGATAAGGTGCGCGGACGGCTGTTCGGCTATGACGACCAGGGGAGAAACCTGTGGATATTCGGCGGCTCGGGCAACATGAGCGCGTATTTCAGAAACGCGGCTTCTATCGAGCACAGCGGATATGATCTGCTGGTCCTGGACTCTCTGGAAGCCTCGGTCACCGTCTTTGAGCCCACGGAGTACGGCCGCATGATCTACCTGGCCACGGAGCAGTACCAGCGCGGCGAGTATGCCCTGTCAGCGGACAGCTGGCAAAGGGTCCTGCGGCTCAACGGCAACTTCGAGCTGGCTTACATCGGCATCGGCAGGGCCCTGCTGCGTGAGGGGAACTACGAACAGGCCATGCGCTATTTCAAGCTGGCCAATGATGAGGTCAACTATTCCAAAGCCTTTCAGGAACAGCGGAAAATCTGGGTCGAGGAGAACATCGGGTGGATCTTCGCGGTTTTCGCGGCAGCCCTTGCCCTGCCCCTTGCCCTGGGCCGCCTGAAGCGCGTCAGAGAGGAGCTGCGGGACATATGAACGGATACGCCGGCATACCCCTGATCCGCAGGCTGACCAGCCGTACCTGGTGGCAGCGTTTTTTGCAGACGCTGCGCTATGCCCTGCATGTCATTGTCCATCCCTTTGACGGTTTCTGGGATCTGACCAGGGAGCATCGAGGCAGCATGGCCGCGGCCAACTGCATCGTGTTCTTGGCCCTGATCATCCGAATCCTCAGCCTGCAGTATACCTCTTTCCTGTTTATGCGGGTCAATTGGTCACGTATCAATGTATTTACGGAGTTCCTCACCGTCCTGCTGCCCCTGCTGATCTGGTGCGTTGCCAACTGGAGCCTGACGACGCTTTTTGAAGGCAAGGGCAGGATGCGCGACATCTATATGGGGACGGCCTACGCGATCACGCCCTATGTATTGATCCAGCTGCCGCTGATTTTCCTGAGCAATGTCATCACCGTTGAGGAAGGCGCCTTTCACATGGTGCTGTCGGGCGTTTCGCTCCTCTGGTCGGGATCGCTGATCGTGTTCGCGATGATGATGATCCATGACTATACCCTCGGCAAGACGCTCGCCTTTATCCTGATGTCGCTGTTTGGCATGCTGGTCATTATCTTTGTGATGCTGCTGTTTTTCTCCCTGATTTCCGACGGCATCGCCTACATTGTATCCCTCTATAAAGAAATCTCATTCCGGCTTTATTAGGAGACGCTGTGAAGAAACACTCTGCGCTCAAAACGATCCTCAAGGTCTCGCTGCTGCTGCTGGCTGTCGCTGGCGCGGTGTTTTTGGGCTTCGCTTTGTACGGGCCGGAATCAGGCGATGACGATCAGCGTAAAGCCGTGCCTGCTTTTTATGAAGAGGAAGGGCTTCACTATACGCTGGAGAACGATTACCTGTCGCTTGATATGGACGGGGATACGACCTGGTTTTCACTGACCGGCAAAGAAGACGGGCGTGTGTGGAAGGCTGTGCCGGACGGGGCAGCCCAGGATCCGATCGCCCTGGCCGGCAACAAGAACCAGCTTCAATCCACGCTGACGCTGACCTATTCCACGCAAAACGGCGTGCGGATGCTGTATGACAACTATGAGTACTCCATCAAAAACAAGGTGTACCGGATCCAGGCGGATAAAGACCGGATCCGGGTGGACTATACCCTCGGGCGGGTGCAGCGGGCCTATATCATCCCTTCCGTCATCAGCGTTGAAAGGATGGAAAGTTTCCTGTCCTCACTTGAGAAGTCAAAGAGCCGCAAGGTGCTCGACTCCTACCGCAAGTATGATCCCCAGAAGCTGAAGGCTGACCAGATAACCGAGCTGACGGCGCAGTACCCTATGCTTGAGAGCGGGGCCATTTATGTCATCCGTGACAACGTGAAGGAGTTTTTGCAGGAGGAATTCGAAGGGCTGTTTGAACAGGCCGGGTACAGCTACGATGACTACCTCCTGGACCAGAAGGACAGCGGGCGCAGCGTGGGCAGCGATACCGCTGTCTTCAACCTCAGCGTCATCTACCGCCTGGAGGGGCGCGACCTGCTGGTTGAAGTGCCCATGGACAGCATCCGCTACGCTGAGGAGTTTCCGCCCATCAAGATCAACCTCCTGCCCAATTTCGGCGCGGGGGGCACGGCGGATCAGGGCTATATGCTGGTGCCGGAAGGCGGCGGCGGCCTGATACGCTTCAACAACGGCAAGATCGCGCAAAACGGCTATTACGCGGACATGTACGGCTGGGATTACGCGACCTGGCGCGAAGCGGTCGTGCATGAGACCAATGCCCGCTTCCCGATGTTTGCCGTGGCCACCGGGGGCAGCGCCTTCCTGTGCATGATGGAGGAAAGAGCCGCCAGCTCCTCGATCAGCGCGGATGTCGCCGGGCGCTCCAACAGCTACAACACCGCCAGCGCCAGCTACACCCTGCTGCATTCTGACGCGTTCAACGTGACAGACCGTACGATCGAAACCATCTATATGTATGAGAATGAGCTGCCGCGGGGCACCATCCGTCAGCGTTACCGTTTCCTGCCGACTGATGATTATGTCGAACTGGCTAAAGCCTACCGCGGATACCTCCTGGATCAGTATCCGCTGATGAAAACACAGCCGATGCCGGGCCTGCCGCTGGCGGTTGAGATCATCGGAGCGATCGACAAGGTGCAGCAGCGGGGAGGCTTGCCCGTATCAGCGCCAGTGCGGGTGACCGGCTACAGGGAAGCGGCAGACATGGTGGGGGAGATCGCCTCCTGGAGCGGCAGCCGCCTGCATGTGCGCCTCAACGGCTGGATGAACGGCGGCGTGCGCCAGCAGCTGCTCCGCCGCGACCGCCTGGTGTCCCAGCTTGGCAGCGAGGAAGACTTCAGGTATCTGACGGCTTCTGTCAAGGAGGCGGGGGCCAGGCTGTACCTGCACGGCGTCACATCCTTCGCGCTGGACAGCGGCCTGGCGCAGGGCTTTATCCCCCTGCGTGACGCGGCGCGCTTCACAACGCGCGAAGAGGTGGAACTGTTTGATTATTCCGTCATCTGGTACGGAGAGATGGACGCGCGCGAAAGCTACTACCTGCTCAAGCCGGATCTGTCGCT
>LFTR01000030.1 GCA_001513425.1 Clostridiales bacterium DTU024 | reverse complement strand
TCCATCTTGGCCGACTCGATCAAGGCCATCGGGATGCCTTCCATGAACTGCTTCATCAAAAACAGGCCGATGGGCGCCGCGAAAGCCGGCAGGATCACCGCCCAGGAGGTGTTGACCAGGCCCAGGCGGGTCAGCACCAGATAGTTGGGGATGCCCGTGACATAGCCCGAAAACATCAGGGCCACGATGACCAGGCGGAAGAAGGCTTTGCCGCCCGGAAAATCATACTTTGCCAGCACGAAGGCCGCCATGGAGGCGATCAGCAGATGCCCGGCCGTCCCGGCGATGGTGATCAGCGCGGTGTTGGCCAGGTAGCGCCCGAAGGGAACCCAGGACTGGCCCATGGTGACCACCAGGTCGGCAAAGTTATCAAAGGTCGGGTTGGCGGGCAGCAGGCGCGGCGGAAAGCGGAACAGCTCATCCAGCGGCTTTAGGGAAGCGGCCAGGGCAAACACCAGGGGATAAACCATGATGAGGGCGGTGATGCCCAGCATCAGGTAGATCATGGCGTCTCCGCCCCTGGAACGGTTGGGCTTGCGCCGGCGCGCGATATGCTGGACTCTCTGCTGTTCTCCCTTCATTTTTCTGCCTGTCATGTGCCGATCCTCCTGAGCATGCTCTGGATCGCCTTGTTGGTGAGGATCATCACCAGGAAAAGCAGCGTCGC
>LFTR01000052.1:12037-12179 GCA_001513425.1 Clostridiales bacterium DTU024 | reverse complement strand
TCCGGTCATCTGTCGGTCATCGAGCATGTTTCCTTCACATTTGGCATTGAGGGAGTAAGCCGCGTACTGCTGGCGCAGCTGACGCGACACCGCATAGCATCCTTCAGTGTTCAGAGCCAGCGTTATGTATCTTATGGCGATG
>LFTR01000052.1:0-12013 GCA_001513425.1 Clostridiales bacterium DTU024 | reverse complement strand
GCATCAATGGTACAAAGACTGGCAAAACAGACTCGGCACGGGGGAACAGGGCAATGAGGACGCGCGTTTTGTGCTTCCGAACGCTTGTGAGACTAAACTGGTTCTAACCATGAATGCAAGGGAACTACTGCACTTTTTCAGTCTCAGATGCTGTAATCGCGCACAATGGGAAATACACGCGATGGCCGATAAAATGCTGCAAATATGCAAGAAAGAAGCACCCGCGCTTTTCGCTGAAGCAGGACCCGGATGCGTAAGCGGCAAGTGCCCGGAGGGCACGAAATCATGCGGGAAACAAATCGAGGTAAGGAACAAATACCTCAATCATGAAGGAATGGTATAATTAGTATGGCATATTATGAAAAACAAGACGCGAAGAAGAAAAGGAAGCCCGGATTTCGCGCACCGGACAAGAGTACGGACTACCGCTACGCCAAAACAAACCGATACACTACAGTAAAACAGGATCGTCACATTCCGGGGGGACGGACCTCATCAGATGCTCCGGACAACAGACCGACACGGGATTTTGTTCCCGGCGATAGGCCGGTTACGCACGGAGATAAGACCAGAAAGGGCAGCTTTGGCAGCCCCGCCAAGCCTTACGGGCAAATGACGGCCCAAGGACGGCAGTCTTCAGGCACACCGGACAATAGACCTACCCGCAATTTTGTTCCCGGCGACAGACCTGCTCCGCTCGCGGATAGAAATAGAAAAAGCGGTTTTGGAAGACCTGCCAAGCCTTACGGACAAATGGCACCCCAAGGGCAGCCATCCGGCGTGCCGCGTCCCGCGTTTAAGCCCTATGGTCGCCCGGCTGCGCCTCCCGTTGCGATGCCTGTGCCGGGCCCCATCATGCAGCCGCTGGTAACGGAAGAAGACAACAACCTTCTCTTTGGCCGCAACCCTATTCGTGAGGCGCTTAAGGCTGGGCGTGATATCGAAAAAATGCTGATTGCTGAAGGCGACTTGTCGGGTTCCGCGCGTGAAATTGTGGCCATTGCCCGGAAAGCGGGCATCAATGTGCAGACAGTACCTAAAATGCAACTGGACAGTATTACCCGTAACCATCAGGGAATGGTGGCGTTTGCTTCGGCCTATCAGTATTCTTCGGTCGACGATATTCTCAAGGAAGCGAAAGACAAGAATGAAAAGCCTTTTATCATCATCCTTGATCAGGTGACGGATCCGCATAATCTGGGTGCCGTTATCCGCTCCGCTGCTACGATGGGTGTCCACGGTGTGATCATCCCGTTGCATCGCGCAGTAGGACTCACGGCTGTGGCCGTCAAAACGTCTTCCGGCGGTGTTGAATATGTTAAGGTTGCCCGGGTTGTGAACATCAGCCGCACTATACAAGACCTAAAGAAATTGCATATCTGGGTGTACGCTGCGGATATGGAGGGCAAGGATTTCAGGACGATCGACTTTTCCGGAGGTGCCGCGCTGGTTATTGGCAGCGAAGGGGAAGGCATCAGTAAATTGGTGAAGGAACAGTGCGATGAAGTCATCAGTATTCCAACCACGGGCAAAATTGCTTCACTCAACGCATCGGTTGCGGCGGGCATTTTGATGTACGGGGTATATGGCTCAAGAAACAGATAGGGTGGACAGACGGATGGACGAGGGTGAACACGAAAATGAAGAACGTTGCAACGCATCAAACGAACTAATTACAGATGAAGAAGCGGCTGCGTTGGCACAGGGGGGGGATGGCGATGCGATGCTTTACCTCTTGGACAAATATAAGCGCATGGTACGTCTGAAGGCGCGCAGCTATTTTCTCATCGGGGCTGATCATGAGGATCTGGTACAAGAAGGCATGATCGGACTTTATAAGGCGATCCGCGACTATCGTCCTGACAGGCAAGCATCGTTCTATGTGTTTTCTGAATTGTGTATTAAGCGGCAAATCATCTCCGCCATCAAAGCGGCTACACGCCAGAAACATATTCCGCTCAACAGCTATGTCTCGCTTAATAAGCCACTCTTTGATGAAGAAAATGACAAAACGTTGCTGGATATGCTGGAGGGAAATGCCGGAGATCCGCAGGACCTGCTGATAAGCCGCGAAGAGCTCATCAACATGGAGCTTCATATCAGCAAAGTGCTTTCACCCTTTGAAACACAGGTACTCAACTTGTTTCTGGATGGCAAATCTTATCAGGAAATCGCGCGCGTGCTTGACAAGCACGTCAAAGCGGTGGACAACGCCCTGCAGAGGATCAAGAAAAAAATGAACAAGTACCTGACAGAAAACCGAAGATAGTCTCTATGTTCACATTACCCATCGCCAATCGCCGCGTCGTCAAACCGTGAAAATAGTTGACATTTTACATGGTTTTGGATAGAATGTGAAAAGTCTTCCGCGGGTGTAACTCAATGGTAGAGTTCCAGCTTCCCAAGCTGGCTACGTGGGTTCGATTCCCATCACCCGCTCCACTTGACCATTGCGGCTAAACCGCATTGGCAGCATCCGGCTTTCATCGGCGCAGTCGCCGGTCATACTGCCGGGTAAAACCGTTAAAAAATCGGAGGAGAAGCTACAATGGCAAAAGCAAAGTATGAGCGGATCAAACCGCACGTAAACGTCGGAACGATCGGTCACGTAGACCACGGCAAGACAACGCTGACCGCGGCCATCACCATGGTATTGGCAGCAGGCGGCACGGCGCACGCGATGAAGTATGACGAAATTGATAAGGCGCCGGAGGAGAAAGCCCGCGGGATCACTATCAACACTTCGCACGTGGAGTATGAAACGATCAAGCGTCACTATGCGCACGTGGACTGCCCCGGCCATGCCGACTATGTCAAGAACATGATTACCGGTGCCGCGCAGATGGACGGCGCGATCCTGCTGGTGTCCGCGCCGGATGGCCCGATGCCCCAGACGCGTGAACATATCCTGTTGGCACGCCAGGTGGGTGTGCCCTACATCGTTGTTTTTATGAACAAGACGGACCTCATGGACGACCCCGAATTGCAGGAACTGGTCGAAATGGAGATCCGTGAGCTGCTCAGCAGCTACAATTTCCCGGGGGACGATATTCCGATCATCAAAGGTTCTGCCCTCAAAGCCCTGGAGTACATGGTCGGCGGCGGCACCGATCCCAAGAACGCGCCGGAAACCAAGTGCATCTATGAACTCATGGAAGCAGTTGATACCTATATCCCCACGCCCGAGCGCGCGGTGGATAAGCCCTTCCTGATGCCCGTTGAAGACGTATTCTCCATCACCGGACGCGGCACCGTCGCTACCGGCCGTGTGGAGCGCGGCGTCGTCAAAGTATCGGACACCGTGGAAATCGTCGGCCTGATGGAAAAAGCGCGCCCGGTCGTCGTGACCGGTGTGGAAATGTTCCATAAACTGCTGGACCAGGCGGAAGCGGGCGACAATATCGGCGCCCTGCTGCGCGGTGTACAGCGTGCTGAGATCGAGCGCGGCCAGGTATTGGCCAAGCCCGGCACCATCAAACCGCACGTCCACTTCTACGGCGAAGTGTACGTATTGACCAAGGACGAAGGCGGCCGCCATACGCCGTTCTTCAACGGCTATCGTCCGCAGTTCTACTTCCGCACGACGGACGTGACCGGTTCCATCCAGCTGCCCGAGGGCATCGAAATGGTCATGCCGGGCGACAACGTCCAGATGGAAGTCAAGCTTATCACCCCCATCGCCATCGAGCCCGGTCTGCGCTTCGCCATTCGCGAAGGCGGCCACACCGTGGGCGCAGGTGCTGTTGCCAGCATGATCGAGGACTGACAAGCGGAATAGTCATCAGAAAAAGGAGGCAAAAGTTACTGCCTCCTTTTCATTTGCGGCCAAGTACGCTATAATTGGCTGGATAGATAAGTTACAAGGAGATACAGCATGAAGATTTTGATAGTGAACGCCGGATCGTCATCCCTCAAGTACCAACTCATGGATACGGCGAGCGAAAGCACCCTGGCCAAAGGACTGGTCGAGAGGATAGGCATTGATGGCAGCAAACTGACACAATGTGTCAATGAGGAAAACTACGTGCAGCAGAAAAACATGAAGAACCATGTTGAGGCATGCAAGTTTATGATAGAGGCCTTGACGAACAGCGAACACGGCGTCCTTGGCAGTATGGATGAAATCAGTGCTGTTGGTCACCGCGTACTGCACGGGGGAGAAAAGTTCACTTCCTCCGCCATTATCAACGAAGAAGTCATCCAAGCGATCAAAGACAATATCCCGCTGGGACCGCTTCACAATCCCGCCAATCTTATGGGCGTTATTGCCTGCCGGGAAGTTATGCCCAAAACGCCCATGGTGGCCGTTTTTGATACAGCTTTTCACCAGACTATGCCACCTAAGGCGTATCTTTATGGCGTGCCTATGGATTACTATCACCGCTTGCGAGTTCGTCGCTATGGATTTCACGGCACCAGCCACCTGTATGTCAGCGCCAGAGCAGCTGAGTTCCTTGGCAAAAAAAAGGAAGACCTGCGCATAATCACGTGCCACTTGGGCAACGGATCTTCCATGGCGGCAGTAGATCACGGCAAATGCGTCGACACGAGCATGGGTTTGACCCCGCTGGAAGGCGTCATCATGGGCACGCGCAGCGGAAATCTGGATCCTGCCGTTATGCAGTATATCATGAACAATGATAACCTCACCGCAGATGAAATGCTGGATATTCTCAACAAGAAGAGCGGACTTCTTGGTGTGAGCGGCATCAGCAGCGACATGCGCGACGTAGACCGCGCAGCGGACGAAGGCGATCCGAACGCACTGGTGGCACGCCAAATGTTGGATATGGGCATCAAAAAGTATATTGCTGCCTACGCAGCCGTTATGGGTGGGGTAGACGTAATCGTGTTTACAGCAGGTATCGGTGAAAATGGCATCGAATTGCGTGCGCGTGTTATGGAAAACATGGAATTTCTGGGTGCCAAAATTGATAAAGAGAAGAACAAGGTTAAAGGCGTGGAAAGGGATATTTCCGCATCTGACAGCAAGGTAAAAGTACTTATCATCCCGACTAATGAAGAAATCGTCATTGCCCGCGATACCGTGCGCCTGGTAAGCGAAGCGGCATTGGCAAAATGACCCAAGAGGCAAATGCTGTTAGAACGGTTGATATTTATACAGACGGGGCCTGTTCAGGGAATCCGGGGCCCGGGGGGTGGGCAGCCATTCTCAAATTCGGTCCGCACACCAAAGAAATAAGCGGCAACATGCCGCTAACGACCAATAATCGCATGGAGCTGTTCGCGGTAATTGGCGCATTGGGCGCACTGAAGGAAAAGTGCATTGTGCGCGTCCATTCTGACTCTGCCTACGTGGTCAACGCGTTTGAAAAGAATTGGGTAGACACATGGCTAAAGAACGGATGGCTGACATCAGACAAAAAGCCGGTGGAAAACCAGGATCTTTGGAAATTACTGATAATGACAATACGTCGGCACGAATCGATTACCTTCCATAAGGTACCCGGGCATGCGGAGCATCCCGAGAATAACCGCTGTGATGAATTGGCGAAAGCTGAAGTGCAAAAGGCAATCCAGCAAAACGCGCCCGCGCAGCCATCGCAGACGGTGGAGAAGAAGCAGGTAACCCGCAAATAGCCGGCAAGAATTCCCTTTTGATGAAGGACGCCGGGGGAACAGCAGTAGTCAGCAGAGCTGCTTCGACAGTGACAACCTTGGGAGATTGTTTCGCCGCCATATACCGCCGAACTGAAAGACGATACATTTACCACAACGCCTGTCCCGGATGACGGTTGAGGACGATTCCAGTTACTTTTTGCATCGGCAGGGGGAGACACCCAGAGCATACTGCCTACCATGAAGAAGCTGTTAGTAATGAATCTCTACTATTCGCAAAAGGCATCTTTTGCGAATAGTATTGTGCATTTTGGGCGACAATGCTATACTATCAATGGTGAGTTTATATTCGAACCTTAATTGTCTTTTCAGGCTGATGTCATGTTGCTGATCCGAAGGCGGCAAAGCCTTTTCTCAGTTTAATTTGTGATGAGTATCCAGACGTGTTATTAGTGGTTAAGTAACACCAACAGCCACGACACACCTCAACCTTATGCAACTGAAGTTCCATAGGATCGATTCTAAGCGATTTTCATCTCGACATTTGGAGGATTCCTCACATGACAGCGAAAAACTATCACATGGAGCAGTCGGTGAAGAACACGCAACGCATCAAAGCGCTTTTGCGTGAATTGCCACCCGTCTGCTCTGACTACTTCCGCAGCATTTCACAGACGACCAGTTCGCTTACCCGCCTTGCCTACGCATATGATCTCCGGCTCTTTTTTCAATACTTGTGTGACGAGCGTATTACTTTTGCGAATAGTAAGCCGGAACTGATGGCTGTCGAGGAGTTTGGCAGCATTACCGCGCGTGATATCGAGGGTTTTCAGGAGTATCTCCTGCAGTATGCAAGATCCAATCATGCAATTGGTTCCGAAGACAACTCCCCCACCTTTGTTCAAAACAAAGAAGCGGGCATCATGCGCAAATTGTGTTCCATTCGGTCGCTTTTTGAATACCTTTTTAAAAACGAGATGATCTCTGCGAACATCTCGACGCTCGTATCACTCCCGAAACGTAAAGAAAAACCCATCCTCTTTCTTGAGCAAAGAGAAGCCCAGGAGATGATCGACGCAGTCTTGACCGGTGAAGGCCTTAGCGGAAAGCAGCAATCCTATCTTCATACAACGCGAAAGCGCGATTTGGCTATTTTGATGCTATTCTTAGGTACAGGCGTTCGTGTAAGCGAATTGGTGGGCATTGATTTAAGCGATGTGGATTTTGCAAACAATGCATTCATGGTGGTCAGAAAAGGCGGTAATCAAACCATTTTGTACTATTCTAACCAAGTGAAGATCGCGCTGCTGGAGTACTTAAGCGAAAGGGAAAAAACCACGCCGCTGACGGGACACGAAAACGCTTTCTTTTTGTCGCTTCAAAAACGCAGAATGACAGTCAGGGCGGTGGAGAATATGGTAAAAAAGTATGCCTCTATAGCCGCTCCGCTCAAAAAGAAAATCAGCCCGCACAAACTCAGAAGCACTTTCGGTACCAATTTATACCAAGAAACGGGCGATATTTATCTCGTTGCTGATGCTTTGGGTCATGCTGATGTCAATACTACAAGAAGGCATTACGCCGCCATGACGGATTCACGTAAGCGTGAAGCAGCCAAGCGGATCATACTGCCCGATGCAACGCAGAACAGGAACCTGAACGAATAGTAACGGAATTCGTGCTTTGCAAACATGTGTTTGCGTGTTATAATCGTTCCAAACCATACAAAGGAGGTTTCCCCCATGCCCAGCAATACAGAACTTGGAAAACAAAGAAGGTCTCGGGGAGAAACGCAAAAAATTATCCTCGAATTCATACGCGATCAGATCGCGATGAGAGGTTATCCCCCGTCTGTTCGGGAGATATGCGATGCAGTGGGCCTCAAGTCCACATCAACTGTTCATGGCCACTTAAAACGTCTTGAATCCAAAGGTCTGTTGCGAAGAGACGCCATGAAACCCCGTGCCATGGAAATACTCGATGGCATGTCATCCGGCGGGCAGGATTTGATTTCTGTACCATTGCTTGGTCCTGTCGCTGCAGGTTCACCCATTTTGGCGGAAGAAGATCGGGACGACCAAATCTCGCTTCCGGCGTTCATGGTGGGGAGCGGCGATCATTTCGCATTGGCAGTCCGCGGCGACAGTATGATGAATGCCGGCATACTGAACGGAGACTACATCGTTGTGCATAAGCAATCCACTGCCAACAATGGCGAAATTGTTGTCGCTATGGTGCAGGGGGATGCTACCGTCAAACGCTTTTATAAGGAAAATGGTCATTTCCGCCTGCAACCGGAAAACCCGGCGATGGCGCCCATCTATACGCCTTCCGTTGATGTCTTGGGCAAGGTCGTTTCGGTCTTTCGCGTTCTAAAGTAGTCTTATCCTAAAGCATGCGTTAGAAGCCGTCTCACTGTTCCGGGAGCGGCTTTTTCTTCTCTATTCAAACATAATCAGGTACGCTATCAATGTAACATACCGTCGTATTTTTTACCGGTTTATTTATGAATACCGCTGCGTGAAAATGGGATAATGACATCAATAGTCACCATCCCGATAAAGGCAAACTCACATCCGATAGCCGCAGCAAATCATAAATGCAAAAAGTGTCTATCTCACAACAACAGGATATGCATTGTCGCGACTTTCCGGCAGGTACTTATGATACCGGCCTCCAGTGCACATTATTGAAGCTGCAATTGGCCTGTTGTCCGCAAGACATTAAGGTACACTGCAGCCAGCAATCCATTGAGTTATGAAACGAGAAATGGACTCATTAACAAATGGATTCACAATATCTTGGCCCTACACCGCGGTTCATTCGGAATCATGCTCATGCTTTGTTCACGCAATCAATCCAATTGTTTCATCGGCACTGCGCGCGCTGAAAGTTTTCATCTGCCCATCAGTTTACGTGCTTCTTTGATCACGTTGTCTGCCGTGATGCCGTATTCTTCAAACAGTATTTTTGCAGGTGCGGATGCGCCAAAGTGGTCGAGCCCGATTACTGTGCCGTCCAGCCCCACAAAACGTCTCCAAGGCATAGTAGCGCCTGCTTCGATTGCCAAGCGTTTGCGCACATTTGGATTCAATACAGTATCCTGATACTCTTTTGGCTGTTCCAGGAATAATTCCATGGAAGGCATGGAGACAACCTTCGCCTGGATGCCTACTTCACTAAGTTTCTCTGCCGCATCCACGATACATTGTACCTCGCTGCCGCTTGCCATGAGGATAATGTCGGGATTTTCTGCGTGATTTAGAGTGTAGCCCCCCTTAAGGGCTTTCGCTCCTGTGCCGTCCAGTTCCGGTAAGTTTTGCCTTGTCAGCGCCAAGCAGGTCGGCCGGCTGGCCGTTGTTGCTGCAATCCACGCTGCGGTCGTCTCCCTGCCGTCAGCGGGCCTGATTACCTGCAACCCGGGCATCGCACGAAGTCCCGCCAAATGCTCAATCGGCTGATGCGTTTCGCCATCTTCACCCACGCCAATGGAATCATGCGTGAAGACATAGACGACCGGCATTTTGATGATGCTGGACATTCTGATGGCTGCCCGCATGTAATCGATGAACACAAGGAAAGTACTGCAATATACTTTCAATCCGCCGTGTTCAGCAATTCCATTGCAGATGGCGCCCATGGCGTGTTCGCGAACACCAAAATGAAGGTTGCGGCCGGCGCAATTCTCAGCACTGTAGTGCCCCGCATCCTTGATTATTGTTTTATTGGAAGGCGCCAGGTCCGCCGAACCTCCGACGAGATTGGGAAAGATGGCAGCCAAGCGGTTGATCATTGCACCGCTTGTCGCACGCGTGGCGGCTGATGCTTCGTGCTGCCACAGCTTTTCATCGCCGATAAGAGCGTCTTTGTGCGCATCGGTATCATGCCACTGCTGCCATTCCTCAGCCAGTTCAGGATACTGTTGCGCGTATGATGAAAAGAGGGTTTGCCATGCTTCATGATCCTTGCTTTTGTCTTTCATAATGTCAGCAGTGTGTTGGTATATTTCCTGCGAAACCTGGAACAACTTGTCAGACAATCCAAATGCTTTCTTGACCAGCGCAATTTCGTCCGCGCCCAGAGGTTCGCCATGTGCGGAGGCTTTGCCCTGTTTGGCCACGGAGCCGTAACCTATGACCGTTGGACAAATTACCAGGCTGGGGCGCTCATCTCCAAATGTCTTGGCTATCCCTTCGACAACCTGTGCATAATCGTTGCCATCTTCAACGCGTACTACTTGCCAACCATAAGCTTCAAATCGGGCGCCAACGTTTTCACGGAATGCCAGATCCGTTTCTCCTTCGATTGAAATCCCATTATCATCATACAGAACCGTCAGCTTTGACAGTTTCAGCGTACCGGCCAGGGAACAGGCTTCGCTGCTGATGCCTTCCATCATACAACCGTCACCGCAAATTGCATATGTCCTGTGATCGACCACGTTGAATCCAGTCCGGTTGAACTTGGCAGCAAGCATAGTCTCGGCGATGGCCATTCCAACTGCGTTGGCAATGCCTTGCCCCAAAGGTCCTGTTGTACTTTCAATACCGATCCTCGGATTGTAATCCGGATGTCCCGGTGTTTTGCTTCCCCATTGCCTGAACTGTTTGAGGTCGTCCATAGTCACATCATACTTGCATAGATGAAGCATCGAGTATAGCAGGGCGCTTGCATGGCCATTGGAGAGTACAACGCGGTCGCGGTTGTTCCACAGCGGATTATTGGCATCGTGTTTCAGTTTTCCCAACCACAGCGCGTAAGCCAATGGCGCCATACCCATTGGCGCACCGGGGTGGCCGCTGTTGGCCTTCTGTACCATATCTGCCGCCAGCATCCTGATCGTATTGATCGTCTGTTGCTCAATTGTCATTGTGTTCACTCCTTGCAGTTGATTTCTGTGTTAGTCTTCGTAGGCTGCCAGACTTGATAAGTCGACACCCTTCGCATCGCGGATCACATCATACAGCGCGTTTATCATATGCTTTACGCCGCTTTCTACATCGCTTTCGACGTTCAGTGCCAGTACTGGATCGTGGACAGACATACGCAGCAAAAACCAGCCGCTGTCCATTTCTTCCCCAAGATCAAAACCAATGCGAATGCCTTCTCGATTGTCAGACGCGATTTCCCATGCGGCATCGAAAGTCGCGTGTTCCATGACCATTTCTATGAGCCTCAGCCCCGTCTGATGATAATCCTTGGCAGTGATGGACAATCGTATTTCCACACTCTCAAGTGGTTCCTGAAGCCCATTGATGAGTGAAAACAGGCTCTTACCTTCCTGCTTGAGCCGCATGGCTTCACAAATAAGCACAGTGCTCAGATACATTCCGTCATCGACAAAATCATTTTCGCGGAACGCCGCGTGTCCGCTTGTTTCAATCGCCAAAGGGCAATTGACGCCTGAGCGGTTAAGGCGTATGGCCTCATCGATTACATTGCGATAGCCGCGTTTGTAGCGGTAGTGTTCTCCGCCCCATTCGCCGATAAATCGCGCAAGGCCGGATGAAGTGACCGAGTCTGTTACGATAGTGATGCCGGGCTGCTTATCCAACAACATAGCGGACACCAGAGCAATCAGCCGGTTTCGGTTGATGACCTTACCTTGACTATCCACGATGGCCGCACGGTCGCAATCCGCGTCAAAAATGACGCCGAGATCTGCCTCTGCCGCGATGACTGCTCGTGAAACCGACTGCATCGCCGTTTCGTTTTCCGGGTTTGGCGGGTGATTTGGAAAGCTTCCATCGGGTTTGAGAAACTGGCTGCCCTCCGTCCACGCGCCCAGTTCATCCAACATCTGTGCATAAAAGCCGCCGGCACCGTTGCCCGCATCGACTACCACATGCAGTCCCAGCAGCGGCCGCGCAACATCAGTGTTCAATTCTTTGCGCACCTTGGCTTTGAGATTAGCACAATAGATCTCCAGGTAGTCAAACGCCGCAACTTTTCCCCTATTACCTGCATCCTGTTGAATACCGGGCGATTGTTCTGCATAAAGTATGAACTCCGACAACATTTGTGAAGTAAATCCGCCGTCTCTTTGGGTGAAAAATTTAAGACCATTCCTGTCCGCCGGATGATGACTTGCCGTCACCATGATCGAAGCAGTCAAATCCAGTTGCTCATCCTTTAGGCTTTGGTACATAGCGGGAGTCGTGCAAAGTCCAAAGTCCAACACAGTTGCGCCGGCTGATACCGCGCCTTGGGCGAAAGCATGGAGCAGTTGCTGGCCGCTCAAGCGCGAATCTCTGCCAATGGCAATACGCAAATCCACGGGAGCATAGCGCCGTGCTAACCACGCGGCAAAGGCAAAACCAAGGCGCGATGCTGTTTCGCTTGTCAGGACAGCGTCCGACCCGATTGCTTTCCCCCTTAAGTCAGTCCCGCTCTTCAAGTGCTTATAGTCCACTTTGATCACCTCCGTTCAAAG
>LFTR01000212.1:394-790 GCA_001513425.1 Clostridiales bacterium DTU024 | reverse complement strand
AGAATGTCAAGGCTTCCCAAAAAACAGCACTGACACAGGAACAAATGGACGCAGTGAGATCCATGTACGAAAAATACATCCGCAATCCGGTTCATTATCTCTGGTGACACAGCGCTGTCAGGTCAACCATAATTGATGCGACGCATTGTGACGATGGACGGTTTTCGCGTGCGTTATGCCGGCTCATGCCCGTTGGTATGTCCAAGATTGTTCGGTGGAAATGGTGAGGCCTTTTCCCGCGTCGCAAGGGCCTGTTCTACCCTATCGAATTACGCTAATGAAGTGGCAAGATAGAACTGCATACAGGGAGTGCATCTTGATTGCCACAGAATGACGAAAAAATGAAAATGGTTAGGGAATTGCACGCCAAAAGCAGGGGACAAGCAGGTCATGAAG
>LFTR01000212.1:0-235 GCA_001513425.1 Clostridiales bacterium DTU024 | reverse complement strand
GGCTCATTGACGGATCAAGGATCAAGGCAAGCGTTGGAGCCCCGGTTTGGCGCGCCAACGCTCAGCTTTGTGAGCGCATCTGTGCTTATGCGGACCAGAACATTTTTTTCATAAAAACCGCGGGATGATCTCCTTCGCAGCAGTTGGGAGATCATCCCGCGGCAATTATGTTACAGCGTTTTCAGCCGGCACTATTTCGCTTTTTCTGCGGCCTTCTGAAGGGAAGCCAGGTAGT
>LFTR01000107.1 GCA_001513425.1 Clostridiales bacterium DTU024 | reverse complement strand
CTAGCATGTACTGCGCCTGCCGTTTCATGATGAGAAACGGTCAACTGCTCCGGACGAAAACCCAGCCTACAGCTAAATTCGCCCGCAGCTGGCGCAGCCGGCGTAAACTGTTCCTTCGGAAATGTATGTATCCCAAATGCGCTATGCACAATCATCAGTCCGTTATCCACACGCGCCTCACCATCTATCAGATTGATACGAGGATTGCCGATAAATGCCGCCACGTTCAAGGAAACCGGGTTTTGATACAACTCCATGGGTGTCGCCACCTGCTCGATATGCCCATCAAAAAAGATGGCGATGCGTGTTGAAAGAGTCAGCGCCTCCACTTGGTCGTGAGTAACATAAATGATGGTTGTCCCCATCTCTTGATGCAAGCGTTTTAGTTCGCTCCGCATATCGATGCGCAGCTTGGCATCCAGGTTGCTCAGCGGTTCATCAAGCAACAAAAGTTTAGGTGAAGAAGCAATGGCACGCGCAATGGCGACACGCTGCTGCTGACCGCCCGACAACTCGGATGGATAGCGCCCCGAAAACTCCAGTATCTGCATACGTGTCAAAGCGTTATCAACAAGGTTTCGTATTTCTTCCCGAGATGTACGCTTTACCTTAAGCGCAAAGGCCACGTTTTCAAACACTGTCATATGTGGCCACAGCGCGTAAGACTGAAACACTAGGTTGAGGCCACGGTTTGCGGGGGGCTCGAAAAACAGCTCGTCGGCATTTACGATCAGCCGATCATCCATGGTAATGGTTCCGCCTTGCGGCTTTTCCAGGCCGGCGACAACACGGAGTGTAGTCGTCTTACCACAGCCTGAGGGCCCCAAGAGCGTCATGAATTCGCCATCCTCTATAGTGAGATCGACGTTTCTAAGGACATGGTTTGTCCCGTAGTACTTGTTAATTTCCTTCAGCACAATGCGGCTCATCTTACCCTCCCAGCCCGCCGGCGATATCGGCATGGAAAAACTTATTTGCAATCCAATAGAAGAAGAACACCATCGCAAACATGACAATGGCTACCGCGCTGGCAGGCTGCTGAAAGCCGCTGGTGGAGTAGGTATACGCCATGTAGGGCAATGTTGCCTGCGTCGGTGTCATTAGGATAATGATCAAATCCAATTCTTTCATAATACTGATGAGGATAAGCATCAAACCGCTCATGAAGCCGTTCTTGGCGAGGGGGAACACAATGCGCATAAAACGTGAGACGAAATTGGCCCCCGCCAGCTGCCCCGCCTCTTCCAGCTCATTGCTGATTTGAAGCATGTTAGATGTGCCCGCACGGGATGCAAACGGTAGATGCTTGACAATGGATACAAGCACAAGAACGGTGAATGTTCCGTAAAGAGATGGTATGAGAGTGACATTCATACCCAGCACATTCACTCTTGTGGCGTTGGCAAACATGGCTAAGTACATCGCGCCAAAAGCGATCGATGGGATCAGGTAGGGGATAAAAACCATCTGTTCCACTAGTTTTCCGCTGCGCAGATGCCTCCCGCGGGAGTTGATATACCCCAACATTTGGCCACAGAGCGTAGCAATCAAGGAAGTCAGCCCCACCAACTTGAGCGTATTTAGTACGAACATCCAGAACTGCGAAGATTTGAAAACACCGGGCAGCCCGTCTGCAATTGTAGGGTCCGCAGCGCCAAACCAGTAATGAAGTGTGAAATTACTGATCCCGTAATCGCCCGCCCGCAACATAAATGTCTGGTACAGCAAAATACCCAGCGGCAGTACTACTGACACCATAAGGAAAAGGCACAGAAGAATCACAAGGGGTACTTTCCACTTTCCAAGAGACATTAGTGTGGAGCGACCGCCCTTGCCGCCGATGGTTGCATAGGACTTTCGCGAACCGATAAGGCGCTGGTTGATAAATATGTTGATGGATGCTATGGCTATGAGCACCAAACTGATGGCGAAGCCCGTACCTTTTTCACGCTGTATAGTGGCATGAAGTGACGTAGAAATAGTGTAGTAATTAACCTTTAATCCCAAGAATGATGGAACGCCAAATGTACCCATCGATTTGGAAAAAGTCAGGATGAGGCTGGATAACAACGCAGGCAGAATAAGGGGGAAAGTAATTTTGCGCAAAATAAGACTTTTGCCCGCGCCGACGATCTCACCCATCTCTTCCAGTTCGGAATTAACGGAACGAAGGGCGGCTGACACCAAGAGGTAAGCATAAGCGTAATAGTGGATGGATAGCACAATGATAATGGCGACAGGGCCATAAGCCAGCCAGTCAGGCGACTGGATGCCAAGATAGCTCAGAAACCCTGCCGCTCCGCCAATCGTGTCATTGCGAAACACTGCCAGCCATGCCATTGATTTGCACCAAGATGGCAACATGTAGGGAATAATTACTGCCAGCGAAAAGAACTTTTTGTACGGCAAGTCGGTTCTCACCATCAGCCAGGCGATCATCGCCCCCAGAGAAATCGAAATGGCACTGGTGGAAAACGCAATCACAAGAGAATTTTTAAGCGGAAGCCAGAAGAGATTTCGGGATACATCGCTAAAAAGTAGTCTTTCCCAATAATAAAGTGTTGCTTCACCCACTGATGCACCCTTCATACGCCGAAGGTCTGCGCGCGCCACGGTAAACGTGGTACGAATCATTTCAATTAACGGCACAACGATGAGGTATACAAGCAACAAAACAGCAATCAGCGTAATAATATTGTAAGGATTTATCAGCGCGCTTTTCAGGCGGTTTTTGCGCCTGCGCGCCAGCACATCCCGAGGAAGTGCTGGTGCGTTTCTTTTTTTGGGGCTGGGCATTCGCCATATCTCCTTTTCCCTTGTTCTTGCGATTGCGGCTTTTCGGCGGCGTCAGGCAAACTGCTCCGCTTCAGACAGCATGTATACTCCCAAGGCATGCAAGAAACATAGCATATCTTCGGAAGGTCCGGGTGGCAATGTGCGCGTGGCCGACTTGAGCTCGAAAGAAAAATTGCCGTCATAGCTGATATCTTTCAGTGCGTGCAGTATAGGCAGCCATTGCACCTTGCCAAAGTACGGTATCAAGTGCTCGTCCCTTCGCGGCAGGGCGTTGTTATCATTGATATGCATTGCCTTAAGGAGACTACCTATTTTGCGCAAGGAAGAAGGCTGGTCTTGACCGGAAATGGATGCATGCCC
>LFTR01000180.1 GCA_001513425.1 Clostridiales bacterium DTU024 | reverse complement strand
GCAACTGCGAAAGCAGCCCAGCTGGTTGCCGATGGTGAACAGGAGTATATGAAACGGCTGGCAGAAGCCTTCAATACGCCTGAGAAACAGGAGTTCTACAACTTCACCCTGGCGCTGGATGCAATCAAGGCGACCATGACAGGTCCGGACAAGACGCTGATCATCGGCGCAGATTCCCCTATCGCAAAAGCGCTGCTTAATCAATAAGGCCTTGGTGATAGGTTCACCTCAACCAGAAGGCTACGCAGCTAGGCTGTTGGTTTGAATTCGAGTGAGCCAAGCGCTCGTCTCAGGTTTCATCGGGTTTAGAAAACCATTAATGGTACTGAGGAGAGTCTCCATAACAGATGGAAATACCATATTTCTGTATGTCCATTTGCTGAGATCCGTATCTTTCGAATTGTCCTCTTTTTGACGCCCGGTTCACGCATCTCCAATACCCGCGCACGGGACTCCTATACGCCCGCATGCCTGAGGGGAGGGGGTTGCATCTTGTGCAAGCGATTTCCGGATCGAGCGTCTGAGTGGCCGAAAATGATCTCATGGACGAAGAACATGAGCCTTCTGCAGCGTAACACTATCCCCAAAAGCGGGGAATATCAACGAATCGACCACAAAACCCGCCTCTAGACGAAGCGGGTTTTGTGGTATCATCCTGAGCTGATGAAGTGGTCGAGGTATAGGGATTAAACCCGTCCAAACAGGTCGACATCTGCCCAGTGACCACAGTACCTTTAAGGTACGTCTGCATTACCAAATTCGAATAAGGCCCATTCCACCAAAAAACGATACAATTCCGCGATACTCTCACCTTCATTGATCAGACGCGCGCCGCATCAGTTCATTGTAAACGAGACCATGCCGGCAGCGATACAAGCGGTAGTGCCGTTTGGCAGCATAATCTGGTACCAGCCATCGGCCGGGATGCCCACCACCTCATAGACATTACCGGGATCGGCTTTGCCGACGATGGCCGCCTTCATGGAGGGCTCCGCCCGTAGGTTGGCCTGGCGGATGTGGGTCACCAGGACGGTGCCTATACCAGTGTGAAAGGAACCGTAGAGACGGTATACGCCCAAAATGGCATCTGTGCGGGTCAGGGGGTGGGTGGGGGAGAAAAGATGCTCCGCGTCAATGCTCAGCACAGGTTTTCCGGAAGCAGTGTCCGCATGGTCAAGCACGGTGATCACCATATCCAGCAGGGGAAGTTGGCGCCAGTCCGAGCTGTCGGCAGTGGTCACCACCCCCGCGTACTCCTGGGCCATAGTAATGTCAGCGGCATCGGCGATGTAAGGATCGTGGGAGTGATTCAGCCTGGGGTCTTCCTCACCCATATCAATCAATGCACCGTACATTTCTGCCGCCGCTAAACCACGCAGCACAATGCTGAACTGGGCACCGGCGTTGGCCGCCTGGTATTCCTCCAGGGTGAGGTAGAGATGGCTTCTGTTGGCGGCAGGATTCTTTGATTTCAGGCGGACGGCATTGGTGAGCAGGCCATCCAGCTCCTGCCAGGTGACATTGCCTTCAGACAGCATGCCCTGTGGCACAATGCCCAGGCTGCGAGCTGCCTCGATCTCTCGGGCAATCAGCTCCGCCGGGGAGGGCGTGGCGGTGGGCTTTGGTGTGGGCTTTGCGGTGGGTTTTGGTGTGGGCGTAATGAAGGGTCTGGGCTGACGATCGGTGAGAAATTCGGTTTTCACGTAGCCATTGAACATGCCGTATTGAATATGGTACCAAACCATGCCAAGGATATCCGAATACACGGTGACCTCGGCGCCGTAGGGGATCTTGGTGAGCACCTTGGCGTTCGGGTCAGGTTCCTCACGCATATTCAGCTTGTTGCCATCGGGGGTTATCACATACATGAGGATGGCGTCCGGGTCATAGATGGACGCAGTGGCAGGCAGCATGGCTGCCATCAGAAAAAGGGCGGTCAGGAGGCTGATGATTCTTTTCATGTGGTGTTCCTTCCTCTCACTTTATGAGCAATGGATTTGTGGGGGGCTCATGGTCCCGAGCTATACACAGGTGCGTTCAAAGCCCACCTTACCCAAGCATTGCTATCAAGTTCTGGCTGCATTATAGCACATCTTTTCCCTTCGCGGAAACAATGGGGGCGACCTGTCTGACTAATGAGAACTGCTTCCTTTGCAGAAGCATTGTGTAAAGTTGATGTCAGTCAATTCGCTAAAGGAACGCGAAATGCGTGTCCGTTCAGAAATCCGGCAGAAACACCCGCTGCACTCAACCTATTCCTGCTGTTTGCGGAGGTGTCATGGGCGGCAGGCTTCTGTCTGTACTGCTCTTCTCAGTTTGTTCGTTAATTCGGGTGAAGTTCAAAACGAAAGAAAACTCCCACACAGCAAACCCTACATTCCTGGACGCGACAGCCGAGGGGTTTGCATTTTATGCAAGCAAATTCTAAGGTTGAACGTGTGAGTGTTTATATCGATCCCGAAGACTGGAAATGCGGTGCTTCAGCAGCATGCTATTACCTTCAAAAGTGAGCAATATCGACGATAAATCTGCAAAACCCGCCTCGGTTCGAAGCGGGTTTCATTATATCAGCTGCTACTGAAGTTGTGGCGGAATAACGCCGATTTTTCCGCTGAAGCAAATATCATCCGCGCGCATCTTTGACGACTTGAATACGAAGGGCCCAGGTGTCCAAAAATCACTAACAAATCGAAAAATCATTCTGCCTGTATTAATTCAAATGCATCTCCCGGTTCACCGATGGCCAGGATATAGGACCCTGCTTTCGCATGAACTTCATGGCTGCCCGATGTCAGGCTGTCCAAGAGCAAACTGAGCCCGGGAGTGAATACGATAATCCTTCCATCCTCGGGAATAGAAAAGTGGATAAAAGTGTCAGCCCCTATCACGCATGCCTTGTTTCGCCCGTCCGAATCAATACGGATAGTGTCACCCATTGCAACAATTGGAAGCGCTGAGGCCTCAGCGTAGTAATAGCCATAATTATACAGCAGCGTCTCTCCCTGAACGTTTTGAATATGGAATTCGGGTTGATCTCTCAAATAGTTGAAGGACATACAGGTATCAGTCGGGCTCTTCAA
This sequence comes from Clostridiales bacterium DTU024, assembly GCA_001513425.1. Classification (GTDB taxonomy): domain Bacteria; phylum Bacillota; class Clostridia; order Christensenellales; family Aristaeellaceae; genus DTU024. The sequence continues at coordinate 2,463 of LFTR01000180.1, read as the reverse complement.
AGCCAAGGGAGTATATGTCTCCCCGTCATTGACAAGGATATATCCCGGTAATTCGGGAATGGCTGCAATGTGAAGCATTACCGATGGAAAATCATAGGGGCTCATGTTAACAGGAACCCAAACCTTTCCTGAAAACGCGTCAGCGTCCACACTATTGCGGATATTGAGTTTTTCATGGCTTACAAACCCGGTGTTTGCGTTGTCAGGATGAACTATCAGCACCTTTCCCCTTGAGTGTTCTGCAAGGGAATAGCTGCTGCCCTCAGGCGAATAAAATCTGCCGTCATCTTTGCAAACAAGAACAACTTTGGATTCAAAAACTTTACCGTTCCAGGTTGAGAGCACAACTCCCTTCTGATCACCGGAAATCTCCATTTTCGCAATGCCATCACCTGATGCGTAAAAACCTTCGAAGCCCTTCATGCTGTCCGGTACCCTGGCATCCTCAGGAAGCGCAGCGGGTATCGGTTTTTGTGCAATGCCCTTTTCCTCCAGTAATGCCCACAGAATGGCATCAGTAACAGCAGCAGGTTTTGCGGATCCCGCGAATATAACTGCAATATTTATGCGCTCTTTGGGAAGCACGTAGAGCTGCGAGTTATATTGAAGGGTTCCGCCATTCTTTGCCAGCACGTTAATGCCCTGGGACTTGAATTGATGGACTTGTATATAGTCCCAACCTAATCCAACGTTGAATAAGGGCTCTCCTGCAGGAACTGTTAACGGCCCGTATTGGGGTTTGGTATATTCGAAAAGCATGGCTTGATTCAATACAGCTTCTGATTGAAGGATCTCCCCGAATTTGCACAAATCTATCGCTGTGGAAGACAAGCCGCCGGATCCAAGGATATTGACATATTCAATTGGTAAGGGTACCAAACCGTCCCCCTGATACACTCTTGCGATGTTTTGATTGCCCTCCCTGTAATACGTGCTTGTGTTGTCAAGGCCAAGCTTGCTAAAAACCTTTTCCTGAAGGAAATCTGAGAAGCTTTTGCCTGAAACACGCTCGATTACCGCTTCAGCGACCGTGAATCCGTCGTTGCAGTAAATACTGATTTCCCCGGGTTCATTCATCAGGTTGCCGGTTTTTAGCCTCTCCAGAGTTTCTGAGACGTAGTCTCTATTTTTAACCGATGTAAAACCATCTTTGGCATTTGTCCCTTGAAAGCCTGAGGTATGATTGAGCAGCATGCGGACAGTGATGTCCTTGTATCTGGGATCATTCATTGTAAAGTCGGGAAGATAGTCTGTGACAGGCTTGTCCAGTGAAAGCATTTCTTCCTGCACAAGCACAAGAATGGAGGCGGCTGTAAAGATTTTGCTTATGGAACCCATGTTAAACTGTGTTTGTGTATCCACCTGAAGGCTATTGCTGCGGTCCCTGAGTCCAAACCCTTCAGCGTAAACGATCTTACCATCCACCATCACGGCTGCTGTTGCGCTTGATGGGATACCGCTGCTCAGCTCTTTTGCCACTGCTTCTCTTGCCGCTTTGATCGTGGCCTCATAGCCTTGTGCCATATTGGCTGCAGCGGCCTGAGCAGGTGAATAGATCAACCCTCGTATCATGATACAATTTAATGAGAGGACAAAAACCACCATTCTGGTCAAGAACAGACGCCATGCTTTCATCTGAATCTCCATTCTGCCGTTATTGCAAACGGCTATACAGTTTTAGGGACGACGTGAAACTATCGGCGTTTCGCTGCAACAATGCTCTCATTGACGAATTATGATGTAATATTGCCATATTGTCAATATATGTTCTTGCGTAAAAAACAAAAGGCGTTTCCCGCAGTTCCTACTTTATTTGAATGGATGCCGGCTATAGTGTAAGAAAGGACTGCTCTGAATTGCAGCACAAAAAGAGAAATCAAGAGACAAGCGGAATAGATAATCAAGTTGAACAATGTCCGGATTTATCACCTCTAATAGAAATCGAGAAGAGCATAGAATTAATCGATTCGCTTCTCAATAATGAGTTGGAAATAGTGAGCACAAAATATTCTTCATATATCGAATTTGAACCTCTTGCTGCCGATGATGAGACTGAGAATAGAATAAGGACTCTGCATGTGATGGGGGCAATATCTTGCATAAGCATCAAATCACAATGTGTTTACTGCGTGGCCCTATCGGAATTTGCCGCAGTTTCTGCGCCTTCGGTACTGATACTTCATGTGTTAGCTTATGTTAATCATAATGAGAATATGTCCATTCGTGGAAGTTAGTGAGCAACAACACGCTAAACGAAAAAGCCCCTTTCTCTGCCTTCCATCTCCTGAGTATTTCCTGACTTTTGTCCAATTTGTGTATTACTCCTGAAGCGACCAGTAGGGTCACAACGTCGCCTTTGTTGACGCTTGCCTCTTCTTTGGCTAAAATGGACAAAAGCTTCCGGAGGTCGTATGCGAAAACCTTTCATCTTTTTATTCTGCGCGTTTTTGGCCTTTTTGGTGC
>LFTR01000087.1:1692-2123 GCA_001513425.1 Clostridiales bacterium DTU024 | reverse complement strand
CAGAGAGTCGAGCACCTTGAGTGTTTCCGGTTGTGGGCCGTCGTCAAAAGTGAGGGCCAGCAGCGGCTTGCCGGGGTCGATCCCGCGATCCAGAGCTTTCTGCCAAGTCAGGTCCGGTGTAGGAAGCGGCGTGGGTACTGCGGCTTCCAGGGGAGGCAATCCGTTTTTAAAGGTGAGGAATGCCTTCATCATGTGCCCTTCTTTTCCATCAGGTGTTTTGACCTGGCAGAACTCTTCCCCATTATTGCGTATCTCCACTTGCGTGCCGCTAGGGTAACGCCCAAGTGAGGGGGACAGTATGTCTGCCCTTTCTCGCAAGTGCAGGGCACCACCCTTAACCAAAGCGATATAGGGCTCCGCAAAGGCATGCGGCACCAAAAAGGCCAAAAACGCGCAGAATAAAAAGATGAAAGGTTTTCGCATACGACCTC
>LFTR01000087.1:0-1555 GCA_001513425.1 Clostridiales bacterium DTU024 | reverse complement strand
CTAACACATGAAGTATCAGTACCGAAGGCGCAGAAACTGCGGCAAATTCCGATAGGGCCACGTAGTAAACACATTGTGATTTGATGCTTTTGCAAGATATTGCCCCCATCACATGCAGAGTCCTTATTCTATTCTCGGTCTCATCATCGGCAGCAAGAGGTTCAAATTCGATATATGAAGAATATTTTGTGCTCACTATTTCCAACTCATTATTGAGAAGCGAATCGATTAATTCTATGCTCTTCTCAATTTCTATTAAAGGTGATAAATCCGGACATTGTTCAACTTGATTAGCTATTTCGCTTGTCTCTTGATTTCTCTTTTTGTGTTGCAATTCAGAGCAGGCCTCTCTTACACCATAGCCAGCATCCGTTCAAATAATGTAGGAACTGCGGGAAACGCTCTTTTGTGTTTTACGCAAGAACATTTATTGACAATACGGCAGTATTACATCATAATCCGTCAATGAGAGCATTGTTGCAGCGAAACGCCGATAGTTGCACGTCGTCCATAAAACTGTAAAGCCGTTTGCAATAACGGCAGAATGGAGATTCAGATGAAAGCATTGCGTCTGTTCTTGACCAGAGTGGTGGTTCTTGTTCTCTCATTGACTTGTATCCTGATACAAGGGTTGATCTATTCATCTGCTCAGGCCGCTGCAGCCAATATGGCACAAGGCTATGAGGCCACAATCAAAGCGGCAAGAGAAGCAGTGGCAAAAGAGCTGAGCAGCGGTATCCCATCAAGCGCAACAGCAGCCGTGATGGTGGACGGTAAGATCGTTTACGCTGAAGGGTTTGGACTCAGGGACCGGAGCAATAACCTTCAGGTGGATACACAAACACAGTTTAACATGGGTTCCATAAGCAAAATCTTTACAGCCGCCTCCATTCTTGTGCTTGTGCAGGAAGAAATGCTTTCACTGGACAAGCCTGTCACAGACTATCTTCCCGACTTTACAATGAATGATCCCAGATACAAAGACATCACTGTCCGCATGCTGCTCAATCATACCTCAGGCTTTCAAGGGACAAATGCCAAAGATGGTTTTACATCGGTCAAAAATAGAGACTACATCTCAGAAACTCTGGAGAGGCTAAAAACCGGCAACCTGATGAATGAACCCGGGGAAATCAGTATTTACTGCAACGACGGATTCACGGTTGCTGAAGCGGTTATCGAGCGTGTTTCAGGCAAAAGCTTCTCAGATTTCCTTCAGGAAAAGGTTTTTAGCAAGCTTGGCCTTGACAACACAAGCACGTATTACAGGGAGGGCAATCAAAACATCGCAAGAGTGTATCAGGGGGACGGTTTGGTACCCTTACCAATTGAATATGTCAATATCCTTGGATCCGGTGGATTGTCTTCCACAGCGATAGATTTGTGCAAATTCGGGGAGATCCTTCAATCAGAAGCTGTACTGAATCAAGCCATGCTTGGCGAATATACCAAACCCCAATACGGGCCGTTAACAGTTCCTGCAGGAGAGCCCTTATTCAACGTTGGATTAGGTTGGGACTATATACAAGTCCATCAATTCAAGTCCCAGGGCATT
>LFTR01000253.1:12873-16036 GCA_001513425.1 Clostridiales bacterium DTU024 | reverse complement strand
GGTAACCCTCTTCCTTGTGGATCACCAGCAGGTCGCCCACGTCCACCGCGGGCTGCATGCTGCCGGAAATGACCACCAGATGGCTGTAGCCCAGGACGCTCGGCAGCTTTTCTTTGGACAAAAGCTGCAGTCCCGCCGTGATGAGCGACAGCGCCAGCAGCAGGGCGAAAAGAGCGTAGGCGGTACGGTAGATCAGGCGGCCCAGGGAACGCAGCACCTTCATGGGTTGCCGCGTCCAAGGGTTTCGGGCACGACCTCGCTCACGCCGATGCGCAGCTGGTAATGCGCCCCGCCCTGCTGCGAACCGATGGCGGTGTCGAGCTTATCGTCGCCGGAAGCCCATTGCCATTGCAGGGTGTAGTAGTGCACTTCGCCGGGGGCGATCGATTCCGCCTGCGTACTTAAAGCCTGCGCGGTCTTCCATTCGCCCCATTCACGCGTATCCTGCTCCAACACATCCTCCCGGATGCGGTAGCGCAGGGGCAGGCCGAGCATGCTGTTTTCTTCTTCGTCAAAGCTCAGGCTGTATTGCTTGGCAAAGAGGTCCGGGTTTCTCACCGCGAAGATGAACTGGCCGCCTGAGCCGGGGGCGATGATGGTCTGCCCGTCTTTGCCCGTGGTAACGCCGTAATTGTCCAGCCGCTCGGTGAAGACGTGCACTTCTTTCTCTTCCTGCCACAGCTGATACGCTTCCAGGCCGATGGGCTGCTCGCGCGAAAGCCCGGCTACCAGATTTCCTTGATCGATCCTGACCATCAGCGCGATAACGCCGGTTTCCGGCGGCGCCTGAAGCAGGTATACGCCGTCCTTATCGCGGGTCAAAGTGAGCTGCTTGTACTCCTGGCTTTTGTGTACGCGCAGGACGCCCTCGGCAGTTTGCGGGGGATCAGACTCAAACGCCCGCCTGATGGCGGGCAGGGTCACCCGCAGGGTGTAACTGCCCTGGGCCAGTTCTGTAAACAGCAGGGGAGCGTCTTCAGCGGGGGATACCGCAGCGCCGTCCAGGGTCAGCGCCACTTCCGCATCAAACAGCAGTTCCCCGTCCTGCATGGGACGCAGGGACAGGCTGAAGCGGTCAAACGAGGTCGTCTCAGCTTCCACAGGCTTGAGGGAGAAAGAGACAAAACGGTTGTCGGGTGTCGCCTCACTCAGGCGCAGGGATTCGCCCCGGCCGATCCGGTAACCCAGTATGCCGGACGTGATCACCACCAGCATCAGCAGGCCGTAAGCGAGGGAACGCAGGCGGGGCAANNACCATGCCCCGCCTGCGGAATGGGAGGCGCGCCCCGTGGGGTGCGGGTTGGTATTAGGGGTCATGGGGGGGTGCCTCCTTTCGGGATTCAGTGGACTCTGGTTGTTGGTAGCATCCAGTGTTGGAGCCGAAAAAGATTGAAAAATCTATTACGGCGCCGTGTAGGTGTTAAGTTGTGTAGCGGTAAATGTCAATATTACGTTTGCGTTTTTTATAGGTGTAATTCCATCTGCAGTATCGGCTAAATTCTGGGGATCATCCGCCGCAGATGTATTTCCCTCAGGCCATTCCCAATAAACCGGAATTTCTCCGTCTCCATCAGTAGAACTTGGTCCCACACTCTTATTAACAAGTGTAATAACGCCGGATGCCGGTACGAGCTCAGTAGTTTTCGCGCTGCTTGTATAAAACTTCAGGTATCCCAAAGGGTTGGTTGCTGTTATCAAGCTACTGACGTCCATCGTAACGTTGATACTCCTTGCGACCTGAGAATTGTTCGTTTTATAAGAAAACGAAAAAGTTCCGCTAGTGCCTGGCGCAATCAGTGTGTCCGCTGATACGCCAGTATCATTGCCGTTATGGAACAAATCGAATGTGACAGATTCAGTAGACGATGCGGATCCCAAGGTAGTTGTGCCTTGTGTCAATGTCGCTTCCCACTGTGCAACCGTCACAGTTCCCGTGCCTGTTGCTTGCGTCACATACTTCGCAAACGTTCCCGAAACCAGGGACGCGGTGACCAGGGTGAGGGCCAGCGCCAGCAGGCCGAGTCTGAGGATCTTGTTCTTTTTCATGTGTTGTGTTTTCTCCTAACAAAGAATTTTGGTTAGAGTTTTTAACATTTGCCGGTGAGACATCTTAGAGCAATCCGGCTGCTTGCGTGTTGCCTTAGTATCGAAGCAAGCACCTCTATCGAGATGTTGATTATGGATTTGTATCCAGCTGTTCTGCAGTGAAAGTGGCCAACAACTCGTAGTCTCCGCCTGCAATGCCTTTGGCGGTGTCATCCTTGTCGTAGTCAATGTGGTCAGCGTTTACAAAAGGCCATTGCCAATAAACGTAAACAGGTTTGTCTGTGGCAGTAAGACCCGCAGCATAGGTATCAACTTGCAGATCAGTAGTGCCAAGTTCAGCAAAACTCCTCCAAGTGGTATTGGTATCCGTTTTGAACTGAAGGTGCTCCAGATCTTCGATGGATGAGTTTGCCGTGTCAAGTGCCAATGTGACTTTGTGGGCAACCTGCGTATCGGTGGTGCTGTAAACGAGGCTGAATTTGCCCGCAGTACCGGGCGCGATAAGATCGGCTGCCACACCTGTTGCATCTGTAATGGTGCTGGCCAATTTGAATTTAACCGTGCCGGCAGTGGCTGCAGTCTCGCCAACCTTAATGGCCCACTTCGCAACAGTCACAGTGCCCGTGCCGGTCACGGTGGTCACATACTTCGCGAACGTTCCCGAAACCAGGGAACCGGTAACCAGGGTGAGGGCCAGCGCCAGCAGGCCGAGTCGGAGGATCTTGTTCTTTTTCATGTTTTTACTTCCTAACGTATTAATTGAGGGCTCTCGCCCAGAATACCCTTGGTTTTGCAGCAGATCACGCGGGGGGATCGCCGTCGTTTTTGTTGGCTTCGGGGGTCTCCTGGGCATTGCCCTCCGCCAGCTGCTGCTTCATCCGGTCCAGCTCTTCCTGAAGCTGGAGGGACTTGGCTTTCTCCGTCTTTTCCAGCTGCCGCCTGCGCAGCAGGTCATACAGGAGGTAGATAAGGAGCGGTACGCCCGCCGCCGCCAAAAGGCCGTAGGGCGTCTGCAGGAACATCGCCACGTTGCCCACACCCGGCACGATCCAGCGCAGCTTGCCTTCCACCAGGTCTTCCGTGGGCATCACGTTGTCTTCCACGTTGTTGGCATCGC
>LFTR01000253.1:0-12802 GCA_001513425.1 Clostridiales bacterium DTU024 | reverse complement strand
GATGGCGGGCTCCATGGAGCCGGACAGGACGATAAAGGGTTTGTACCCCATAAAGTCCGGTATCTTGTCGGGATACACGAAGGACTTGACGATGAGGGTCACGTTGACCACCAGCAGGGGGATAAGCACGATGCACAGGATAATGCCGATGATTGCTCCTATCTTGTGCCGCCCGCGCCGCTCCCTGTGAGAATCTGTCATGACCGCCTTACTTTCAGTTGATAATGCCGTTGTCATTTTTCTGCTCCTTTTTGTCCCTGTGCCGTGGAAAACACTTGGCATTTTCTCAACAGACACCTTCGTTCCCGGCGTTTTCCGTCTGGCATTATCAGGCCGGGCCTTGGTTCAAGCAAATCCCCCCTGTGGATACGTTTCCACGAAGTGGTTGGTTTTTCCCAACGCCCATTGTATAATGAAGTCGCGGGGAAGCGAATGGGCCAGAAGTATACTTTTTTGTAAGGAGGGTCTATGGTCTTTGAAGATCTGTTAAAAAGCATAATGATCGGGCAAGGCTTTGCGGAGAAGGTATTTGATCACATACGCCTGGTTGACCCGGTATCAAAGAAGGTGCTGGCACATATCAATAACCGTACCAAAGAAGCGGTGGACATCTCTCAAAAATGCCACGCGTTTTTTGGCCGTTCGACGGCCTGCGAAAACTGCACGTCGATGCTGGCTGTCGGGCGACGGGAACAGGTGGTTAAAGTGGATTATGCCGACCCCGGTATTTTTATCGCTTTGGCGGAGCCCGTTGAATACAAAAAGAAATGGTACGTAGTGGAGATCCTCAAGGATATCACTGCCAGCGGAATAATGGGCATGGAGGGCGAGGAAGCGGTTGCCATGAACCGCCTGCTGGAACGCAGAAACAGCATGCTGTTCAGGGACACACTGACCAGGATCTACCGGGAAAACTTCATTGACACGCGCCTTCCGCACGATCTTTACCGCGTGCATTCTGAAGGTAGAACAATGGCTCTGTTCCTTGTCAGCATTCAGAACCTGAAAGAGATCAACGAGAAGTGCGGGACGGAGACCGGCGACCATGTCCTAAAAGAATGCGCGGGCGTTTTGAAGATAATCTGCAAAAAACCCGAAGCCTGGTCGGCGCGGTACACCGGGAGTGAATTCGTAACAGTCACATTTGATCCCGATGAGACCCGCGCCTTGCATGCGTGCAGACGCCTCCACGACAGGCTGCGGAAAATAAGGCTGCCCAAGGGGTGCGGCACCAATGCCGTGTTTACCATTGGGTTTTACATAACCCGAGGGCAAAACATGACCCCCGAAAAACTGATATCCGCCGCGCGGCGCAACATATTCTATCCTTTTGAAGACAGGGCGCTTGGAGAAAAGGCCGCCCTGCTGCAAAAAGCGTTTCCGGACAGCGCCTTTACCGTCCGGGAGTGGGAGGTCGCCGCGCTCCTCCTTGCCGGCAAGTCCAACCTGGAAATGGCGCAGACGCTGTTTGTCGGCCTCTCTACGGTCAAAAAGCACGTCGCCGGTATTTTTGACAAGTCGCAGGTAAAAACCCGCGCGCAGTTTGTCGCCAAGGCGATGGGATCATCCGCCGGCGCACTGCAAAACTAAGGAATCCCGCGCCGGGGCTTGCGGGCGCACCGGACGCCGTTGGCGGAAGAGTTGCGCGCACTTATGGTATGTGAACAATATTGCCGGGCAATACAGACAAAAAGGAGCAGAACTTTGCTTTCCAAATGGATGGTTTCCCCAAAGACAGCCGCTGACGATTCCCACAGAACGGCACGGGAGACTACAGCATGATTGGGCGTATCCGGCATTCCATACTGCTGAAGATATCCGCGCTGATCATCGCGTTGTGCCTGATCGTCATGGTGTTTTCCTCCTACGGGCTGTATCTGGGGTGGACAAGCTATCAGCAGGCGTCCGAATTGAGCGTTGTGCGCGATATGACGCAGAATTTTCTGGACGGGCTGAAGAACTTCATGTTCGAAAGAGGCCGGATGAATGTCGTTTTGTCCAAAGAGCAGCCGATCTCCGATGAGAACAGTGCATTCCTCAGTGATCGGCGCGCGGCAGCCGATGAAGCGTTTGAGGCCGGCTTTTCCGCCATGGAAAAGTCTTTTCCAAAGGAAACGGCAGAACTAAGGCAGGAATACCGGAATATCGAGGCATTGCGCGTGGCGACCGATGCGCAGTCCCAAAGGCCGCTTGGCGACAGGGATGTAAGTGCCAGGCTCTTGTGGTTTAGGAGCTGCACCGATTTTATCGATACCGTCATAACCAGGATCAATGTCATTCGACAGCTTTTTCTGGATAACGGGGACGTCTCATACTACTTTGACGTGGTGGTCGACAGCCTGCACTTCAGAAGCGTTGTGGGAAATGAATCCTCCATCATTACATCGTCCATTGCGGCCGGCGGCCGCCTCAGCAACGCGAACAACGCGACGCTGCTGTTTTTGATGGGCGAAGAAGCGGAAGTCTGGTCTGACCTGGAAGGCACTGTCGCGATGCTGGGCTCGGACGAATTGACCCTGGCGCTTGAGAATGTGCGGGAAAAGTATTACGGGTTGTTTAAGCCTGAGCAGGAAAAGATCATGGAAATGGCCGGTAATGACCAATTGTATGAAGGCGCCGACAAAATAATGGCGGATCTGTCCGTACCGGCGCTGGATTCCGTATTGCTCCTGAGCGATGCGGCGGTCCGGGGGATCGAGTCGGAAAACCGGCAGATCCTTGCTGCGGGCCTTCAAAGCTTTTTGACCGGCCTTGGCCAAATGCTGGTCAGCCTGTTGATGGCTGTCTTTGTGCCCATTTACTTCAGGCGGAGATTTGTCCAGCCCCTAAACGACATTATCCGGGTGCTGGGTGATATCAGCGAGGGGGACGTGGGCAGCCCGGTCCCGCATGTTAAAAGAACTGATGAGATCGGCATGCTTGCCCACGGCGCGGATATGCTGAAAAACAGCGTTATCAAGGAGCAGGCGCTCAAGCAGGAAGCGGCGCAGACCATGCTGCAGCTGGAGGGCTTTTCAATAAGGGACGCCTTGACGGGCCTTTACAACAGGCGATATTTGACCGGACGCCTTGAGGAGTATGCCATACTGTCCATGAGCCATGGCAGCGTCTTTTCGCTTGTCATGTGTGACATCGACAATTTCAAGTCCTTCAACGACAAACACGGGCACGAGTGCGGCGACAGGGTGCTGACCCATATTGCAGAGCAGCTGTCTTCCCATTGCCGCGAAAAGGATATTGTCGCCAGATGGGGCGGCGAGGAGTTTATGTTTTTGCTGCCTGATACCGGCCTTGAAGGCGCCGGCGTTTTTGCCGAACGGGTGCGGGCGGGACTGGAGGGTAAAACGTACGCGTGCGATCTTTTTGAACTGAATGTCACGATGACATTCGGCGTTGCGCAATATGATAAGGATCAAGGCGTGCCGGGGACCATCAGACGGGCGGACATGGCGCTGCTGCGCGGAAAAAACAGCGGGCGTAATCAGGTGGTCGTCTTTCGGGATGCCGACCGATAGAAAGAGGGGAACGTACCCGGCCGGGGTGGAAGGAACGGACAGGACGTAAGTGAACGCTCGCCGGTAAAGGAACTGATCCACATTTGGAGAGGCACCTGCCGGGATCTGCACGGGGAAACGCTGCCGGGCATGACGGCATGACCGGGATGCATCAATTACTTAAGGAGGATCCGCGTATGGCGAAGTATGAAGGAGTACTCAATATTATGGACGAGCGTTTCGGCCACGATACGCTGATCTCCGTGGCGACCATTGATGGAGGGCGTCCCGCCGTCCGCACGGTGGACGGCTACTATGAGGACGGCGCGTTTTTCACTGTCACCCATGCGCTGTCGGGCAAAATGCGGCAAATCAAGGCGGATCCTGCCGTCGCCCTCTGCGGCGAGTGGTTTACCGCCCATGGTATCGGCGAAGACTTGGGCCATATCCGCGCTCCGCAGAACGCCGACATCGCCGCCAAACTGCATGCAATCTTTGCCGAATGGTACGACAACGGACACACGGACGATAGCGACCCGAACACGGTCATCCTGCGTGTTCGGTTGACCGACGGTGTGCTGTTCAGCCACGGAACGCGATACGACGTGGATTTTGAAAATAAGAAAGTGTCAGTCGGGGACAAGACATGAGGTTTGCGGATATCTGCATCATCACCGAAGACGTTATGCGGCTGCGGGCATTTTACGAAACCGTATTTGGCGGCAGGGCAGAGGGTGACGAAGTCCATTCCTCTTTGGCGCTGGACGCGTTGACATTTACCTTTGACTGCATTGATCCTTTACGGCAGAACCCGGAATTTCGATATGTGACGAGCCGCGGGGCGAACAATGTTATCGTCGGTTTCAATGTGGACGATGTGGATTTCGAATATCAAAGGCTGCTGCCGCTGGGCGCGGAAATGCTGAATGAGCCGACCACGCATGCGTGGGGAGCGCGGTCCTTTCAGTTTAAGGACCCGGACGGCAACATACTTAATTTCCGCAGTCTCCCGAAGCAGGGATGATCTTTGATCGCTTCAGATAACCAACGGGTGCGACAGGTTCCCGGTTTTGGCAAAGGAACGGCCCCCGGGGGCACTTTCGTAAACTCAACTAACCGACGAAGCAGCAACCCGTGGCAACCGGACAAGCCCTCAGACGGCTATGGATTTTCGCCGAGGCCAAGGACGATTTCCCTTAGCAAATAGCCCCGAAACCCTTGATATGAAAGGGCTCCGGGGCTTTTTTTTGCTTGGATCAGTCGATACGCAGTGTCCTTGCGTTGATGGCGACGATGATGGTGCTCAGTGACATCAGCACTGCGCCCAGGGCGGGGCTGATGACGATGCCTTGATCGTACAGCACGCCCGCCGCCAGGGGCAGCGCGATAAGGTTATAGGCGGTCGCCCAGAACAGGTTTTGCAGCATTTTCCTGTAAGTGGCTTTGGACAGCTTCAGGATGCTGACCACATCCAGGGGATCGCTTTTGACGAGGATCACATCCGCCGTTTCGATGGCGACGTCTGTGCCCGCGCCCACGGCGATGCCCAGATCCGCTTTGGCAAGCGCCGGGGCGTCGTTAATGCCGTCGCCTGCCATGCCGACGATGTAGCCCTGCGCGCGAAGATCGTCCACTTTGGATGCTTTCTGGTGGGGCAGCACTTCCGCAAAGATAGTTTTCAGGCTCAGTTTTTCGCCCACATGGTCCGCCACGCGCCGGTTGTCCCCGGTCATCATGATGGATTCCACGTTCATTTCTTTAAGCGCCGCCACGGCTTCCCCGGCGCTTTCCCGCACGATGTCGGACAGCGCGATCATTCCCAGCAGGCGCTTGTCTTCCACTACAAATACAACCGTTTTGCCCTGTTGTGCCAGGGCTTCATATTTGCCCGCGTCAAAGGCGATGCCGTCGGTTTTCATGCTGCCGGGGCTGATTATCATGATGTCTCTGCCATTCACCTGCGCCTGCAGACCCCTTCCGGGAAGGGTTTGGTAATTTTGCACATCCTGAAGAAGGAGGTTCAGCCGTTTGCCCTCGTTGACGATGCCTTGGGCGAGGGGGTGTTCCGAGTGTGATTCCACCGCGTAGGCGAGGGTGAGCAGCGCTTCGCGGGATATGTCCTCTTCATACACGTCCGTTACGCCAAACGCGCCTTGCGTCAGCGTGCCGGTCTTGTCAAACACCACCGCGGTTATTTTGCGCGCGTTTTCAAACGCCGCACGGTTGCGGATCAGCAGTCCCTTTTTGGCGCCGATGCCGGTGGACACCGCGGTCACCAGCGGCGTTGCCAGCCCCAGCGCGTGCGGGCAGGCGATGATGATCACCGTCACCGCGCGTTCGATGGCAAAATTGAGCCCCCGTCCCAGAAAGATCCAAGCGGCAAAGGTCACCGTGCCCGCGATGACGGCGATGTAGAACAGCCATTTCGCCGCCACGTCCGCCAGCCGCTGCGTATGGGATTTTGACGCCTGCGCCCGGCGCACCATAATGACCACTTGCGACAGGAAGGTTGCGTCGCCCACACGGCTGACGGCAAATTTCAGTATCCCGTCGCCGTTGATGGCGCCGCCGATGACCTCATCGCCGTTTTGCTTTTCCACGGGCACCGATTCACCCGTTATCACGGCTTCATTGACGGCGGAGAGGCCCTCATAGACGATGCCGTCGATGGGGATCTTTTCGCCGGGCTTCACCAGCACCCGGTCTCCGGTCTTGAGCTGCTTTACGGGGATATCTTCCGTTTCGCCGTTTTCTGTCAAACGGTGCGCTGTTTCGGGCATCAGCTTGACCAGTTCATCCAGCGCGCGCGATGCGCCCATCACGCTTCGCATCTCGATCCAGTGGCCCAGCAGCATAACGACGATCAATGTCGCCAGCTCCCAGAAAAAGTCGTGCCCCTCCAGTACAAAGATGGTCAGCGTGCTGTAAATGTAGGAGACCAGCACGGCAAAGGCGATCAGTGTCATCATGGCGGGGGATCTTGCCTTGAGTTCATCCCCGGCGCCCGTTATGAATGGCTTGCCGCCGATGATCAGAAGGAGAGTAGACAGCCCAAACAGGATGTACGAATCCCCGGGGAAACGCCAATCAACGCCAAGGAACGTCTGGATCATGGGCGACAGCGCCAGGATGGGGATGGTGATGATGAGCGATATGAAGAATCGGCGCTTGAAATCTTCCACCATCATGGCGTGGTGATCGTGGTGGTCTTCATGCCCCTTATGTTTTTCATGCGCAGTGTGTCCGTGTTCTTGCCCCGCAGGCGCTTCATGGTGCTGCTGCGCGGTTCCGTGGTCCATGTGTTCATGCCCCGCATCGTGTTCCCGGGCGTGGCTTACGTGTTCTTCATGCTGATGCTCCGCGTGGTCCGCGTGTTCCTCAAATTGGTTCTGCGTGTGGTCCGTTTGGTCGTGCCGCGCGCGGCCATGTTTTCTGTGTTTCGTGTGTTCATTCTCAGGATGGTTTTCCATAGTTTTCACCGCCCTTTCATACAATAGAATACCCCGCGCGGGTACGGGGCAAACATGAAGCACTCCGTGCAAAAGATACTCCAAGGGACGTTGACCGGGCCGAAAGGCGCCGGTTTTTCCTATTGGAGAGGATGTCAGTGAATGTCAGGCAAGGATTAGGTATGCTGTGCACGAAAGGAGGAGAACAAATGTTCGGTAATTATTCCGATGGTCAGGAAAGGAGCGGCGTGGAATGCGGCACGGTTTGGGGCAAACGCAATATTTATATCAATTGGGAGGGGATCAAATGAGCATCAAAAAATCCACTGCGGGGAAAGCGGGGTGGCAAGCGGCATGTGGCCGATAGAAATCAAGTGCTCGGTGCTGCGCAGCATGCTGCCGGGGGAAACGGTCAGCGACGAGCTTGCCACCATCTTGCTGGAAGGGGCGGAAGCAACGCTGCTGGCGCTGACCAACAGGCTTCTGCTGCCCCATTACATGAGCAGCCTGCAGGTGCGGCTGGCGGTGATCCGCTACAACCGCATGGGCATGGAGGGCGAAAGCGCGCGCAAGGAGGGCAGTGTCACCATCCGTGCGGAGGGCATCCCAAAGGACATGATGGACGAGATCCGCGCGTGGCGCATTGCCATGGTGCCCTCATGAGACGGCTGGTACGCGGGCAGGTGCCGGTGCGCGCGGTCAAAGTGCGCATGCTGGTGTCCCGGACCGGCGCCCTGTCGCAGGTGGAAAGCCCCGAAACGGAGCAATCATTCCGGGCGCAGGTGCGCCCTATTGACCAGCGTGCCTGGCGCGATCCCGTTTCACTGCGCACCCTGGAAAGGCGGCTGGTACTGCCGCAGGGCTTCCCGGATATCGCGCAGGGCGACCATCTCTACATGGGGACGGATGCACGGTGCTTTCGCTGCACGGAAGCGCGCAGCTATCCCCTGCATATGGAGATAGAAGTGGAGGCGATGCCGTGAGGCCGCAAGAGATATTTGACCTGCTGCAGCCATTGCCCTGGCAGGTGGTGCGGGGCAAGGACAAGGGCGCGTCCCCACCCACGTTGGGGTACGACCTGAGACTCATGTCCGGCGTATGGCATGTAACGCTTTTCGCCCGCGCGTACCTGATGGAGATGTGCGACGACATGCTGGACGCCGGCGCGCAGGCGCTGGGCACCCTTTACTTCCATCCGGACAAGTGTGAGGACGGTACGGAAAAAGACACGGGCATCTTCACCAAGTCCATGGCGTTTATCCTTCGTGTCGGGGATATACAGGTCTTGGCGGACGGCACGCCTATCGGCGGCGTCACGGGGTATGAGTGGGCGCTGCACACGGAAAACACACTGGTACGGGACGTGGCGGGCGTGCAGAGGCGGGTGCCCGGAAGTCCTTCTGCCACGCTGACGCTTAACGCGCGGCGCTTGGATGCGGATGCCGGGCAGCTATTGCTGCTGCAAAAGGCCGCGGGCCGGGAGAGGATCGCGTTCACGCTGGACGGCACGCCCTGCACGGGATACTGCGGCACCGTCCATCGCCGGCACGACGGGCTGACTGCCGACATAACACTGGAATAGAAAGGAGAAGACATGCTGTTTAACGGAAAAGATCTGCCTTTGCGCTTCAGGAAAGACGACGTGATGAGCCTTGATTTCCACGGGCTGTCGGCGGACGAACTGCCCCTAACCCTGTTCAAGCTGGCGCTCAAGGGCGGCGGTGTGGGCGAAGCGGCGGCAGAGAAACTGGCAGGGGAAAAGATCAAGGACAGGGAGGCGCTTTTCAGCGCCCTGCGGGACGCAACGCTAAGGGCCCTCAAAATGGAGCGCGCGGCGCAAAAGCGGCGCCAAGACGAATACACTGCCTGGCGCACGGGCTGGTACGTGGCGCGCGCGCTGGGCACACACCAGGATTATCCGCAAAGACCATAAAAGGAGGAAACAGGATGGAAAGTTTGCATCCGGTGCTGAAAAAAGCGGTGATTGCGCTGTATCAGCTCAAAAAAGAAGCCCTCAGGGAGCGGGACGAGGCCTTTGAGGCGATCAAGGAGGATTTTGATGCTCAGGATTAACGGGACCCCGGTGCCCACGCCGGATACGATGACGTTTAAGTACGAGTTGCCGCCGGGCGATCTGACGCCTGCCACCGCCAGCCTTCTGGTGATAGAGGCCGCTTGGGGGGTGCTGATGGACGAAGAAGTGGAGGATGTACTGCGCACCGCCCTGGGGCAGTGCACTTTGGCGGTAACGGACCCCGCTACGGGAGAAGAGAGGACGTTCGCGGCACGGCTGCAGCAGGCGTCCCTTAAGAAGAGGTACGACGGTTGGCACGATGCGGTGGTGACCATCAGGGAGCTGCCCGGTGTCTAAAGAAGATGTTGTCAGGGAGTATGCCCTAAACCAGGTAGGCAATCCCTACGTTTACGGCGGAACGGGGCAGCCCTGCACGCCCGCCTACCGCGAGGCGCGCATGCGCCAGTATCCGGAGTACGCGTCGCTGATCAGCAGCAATTGCCCCAAGCTTTCGGGCAAGGCGCCGGACTGCCGCGGCTGCAAAAACCTTGGCAAACGCTGCTACGACTGTGCGCAGCTGGTGCGCCGCGCGCTGGGGGCCGCGGGGATCACCCTGCCCAGCGGTGCCAGCAGCCAATGGCTCAAGGGCGCCTGGGCGTATCGGGGCGACGTGGACGACCGTGCCAAAGCCACCGTGTGCGTGCTGTTCCGCCATGGCGGCAGCCCTATGAAACATGTGGGCTTAAGCCTGGGCGACGGCCGCACGGTGGACGCACGGGGGCACCGCACGGGCGTTATCCTGTCGCGGTTTGACGATTATCCGTGGACGCACTACGCCCTGTGGGCAGGGGAAGGGGAGAAAACGATGGATGTAAGGGAAGCGCAGAACAAATTGCTCACTTTGGGGTTCCCCCTGCCGCGCTTTGGCGCGGACGGCAAATGGGGAAGCGAAACGCGCCAGGCGGTATTGGGGTATCAGGCGTCAAGGGCGCTTGACTTGACCGGCGCGCTGGATGACAAGACCGTCGCGGCGCTCACAAAAGAGCTGCCGCTGCTGCAGCGCATGGACGCGCTGGAAGCGCGTATGCAAATACTGGAGGAGGCATAATAATGAAGAATGTGCTCAAAATCCTGCCGCCGTTCGCGGCATCGGTAACGGCGTGGCTGGTGGCACGCCTTGGGGGATGGGACGCGGCACTGCAGATGATGTTCCTGATGATGGGGATCGATCTGTTTACCGGCGTCCTGTGCGCGCTGATGGGCAAAAGTAAAGCAACGGAGGGCGGACGGTTCCTAAGCCGGGAGATGTTCCAGGGGCTGTCCCGCAAAATGATGATGCTGGCGCTGGTGGTATTGGCAACGGCTCTGGATACCCTGCTGACGCTGGACGGCGTCAGCCGCGCCGCCGTGATCGGCTTTTACTGCGCCAACGAGGGCCTCAGCATTGTGGAAAACGCCGCCCTCCTGGGCGTGCCCTTTCCGCAGGCGCTGCTGGATACGCTTGAGAAGATGCAAAAGAAATAAGGCGGATTGATACATACCACTCAAATGCGGGTACCGAGGGGGTACGCGCCCCCTCGGTACGTTTGAGCAAAGCCCAAGCGTACCCAAAGGGCCTAAGCAAAATGGCGAAGCGCTTCTTGCGGCGATACGGTGCCTTTCCGGAAAATGACGTACAATTTGCCTTTGTCCCGATCGTACAAAAAAAGAGGCCCTGCTTCAAGCGGGACCTCTTCTTTTTTGCGTTTCTATGGTTTTATGGGTGCTATGTTGTAATCTTCCTCAACACTAAACGAAAACTCAACCGTCTCCGCGGCGTCACTTTCCCACGGGCGCGCATAGGTGAATGTGATGGCGGTATCGCCCGGGGCTTTTGCCACATAATGCCAACGGTGTGTTCCGCCCCCGCCCAGCGGGCCACCGGGATTGGCATCGGGAACGTAGCTGTCTTCTTTGAGCATAAGAACGTCGCCCAAACCGCCGTCAGTCTGCCAGGTATAGCCGGTGGTGGGGTTTTCGGGGAGGGAGATGAACACGTTGCCCAGCATCATTTCGACCTTGCCGCGCAATGTGGCTGCGCCGTCCGCCACGCGGTAAAGAAGATCAAGGCGCACGGATGGTTTGGCGTCCCCGGAACGCGCAAGGGCGAAGCTGAGCACCGCGTCCCCCCTGCCATCGGGGCGGAATTCCCACGTGCGGCTGCCGCCCGCGCCGACCAGGTCCTGCGCGCCGGCGTCCGGTGTGTACACGTTTTCTTTTTCGGTGAGCAGGGCATCATCAGACTGCTCATACGTCCAAGTGAACCCCGTGCCGGGGTTTTCGGGGAGGGTGATGGTGAGCGCCATCGCCCCCGCGAAGGGTACCGCCAGGATTATCAGAGAGATAAGTGCCGCCAAAGACTTCTTCATATATTGTCCCTCCAATTGTTATTCAACCCTCGCCGCCTGCTTTTCTTTGATCAGCATTTTGACTTCCTTCGCTCCATCGGAATCTTCCGCTTCTTCGAAGTAATCGAGGGCTTTCTTAAAGCTTGGGACGGCGTTTCCTTCATCGCCCAGCATCCTCTGGATCTCGCCAAAGCGGCGGTAGATGTGGCCGCCGACGTTTTCATCGCGGCACTGGTCCACGCGCCGCGCCGCATCGGTGACGGCGTAGAGGGCATCCTGCTTGCGTCCCAGCAGCAACAGCACGCCTGCCCGTTCATACTGGCAAATGGCGTGCTTTTGCGGGTCCTTTTTATAGTATTTTTCGAGCAATTCCATCTCTCGGTTTAAAAACTCCAGCGCTTTACGCTGATCCCCGGCTTCACCCTCCACCGTTGCCGATTGGTGCAGCGCGATATACATGCCCTTGCGCAGGCGGGAGTGCTGCAGCAGCTGCTCGCAGCACACGCGTGCCTCATCATGCTTTTTGAGGGCGCTTTTCACATAGCTCATGCCCATCAGAAGGTTCATGCGCTGGGCGCGGCGGTGGTAAAACCTGAGGTTACGGCTCAACTCTTCGTATCTTTTCTCGGCGGCATCCAGGCAGCCCTTTTCGTAAAGCCCGAACGCTTCATCAAGATCGAGATTTGTTTGTTTGATCGGATTCATTTTTCTGCCCCTTTATTCATCACGGAACAGAATACTTGAGCGGCGGGAAGCTGTCAAGCCGAAGAGGGCAGCAAAAAAGGAAGCCGCGCGGGCTTCCTGATTGGCAAAAATGAGCGCTTTACCTGATGATCGTGCCGAACACTTCACCGGACGCGCCGGCAGCATTGCTTTCGTCGGTATCAATGTGCATGGTCAACGTGTAAGCGGGGCTGACGCGCACGACCACATCGCCGAAGATGAGCGAACGGTCGCCCGATTCCACCTTGACGGAGACTGCTTCGCCATTTTTGATGCCCAGCCTTTCGGCCTCCTGGGGTGAGGCATGGATGTGCCGCTTGGCGATGATGACGCCTTCTTTCAGCATTACTTCACCGGCGGGGCCCACCAGCTTGCCGGCGGCGGAACCCGCGGTATCGCCGCTTTCGCGCACGGGCGGCGCAATGCCCAGGCTGCGCGCATCCGACAAGGACACCTCGACCTGCGTGCTCTTGCGGCAGGGGCCCAGGATGGTCATCTTGAACTCTCCCCGCGGGCCCACCAAAGTGACCTTTTCGCCGGAAGCGAACTGATCGGGCTGCGACAGGTCCTTCTTTTTGGTCAGTTCAAAGCCCTTGCCGAACAACGTGTCCAAATCCTCCCGGCTCACATGCAGGTGGCGGGCGGATGTTTCTACGGGAATTTTCATCTTTTCATCTCCTATAAAAAGTCAACAGTTTTAAGCTGTTTGCTGAATCGTTTCTTCGTAGTGCATCA
>LFTR01000078.1 GCA_001513425.1 Clostridiales bacterium DTU024 | reverse complement strand
ACGCCAAGCGACCGCCGCAGGTCCGCCTTTTTGATTTTATTGATATTGATGCCGTCATAGCGGATCTTGCCGTCTGCAATGTCGTAAAAGCGGTTGATCAGGTTGGTGATGGTGGTTTTCCCGGCGCCTGTCGCGCCAACGAAGGCCACCTTCTCTCCGGGCCTCGCGTACAGGGAGATATCATGCAGGACGGGCTTATCCTTCACGTATTCAAAGTCCACCTGGTTGAAGGTGATGTCACCCTGCAGCCTGGTATAGGTGACCGTGCCGTCCGAATGCGGCTGCTTCCAGGCCCACATTTGCGTACAGGTTTCGCATTCCGTGATCCGGCCGTCCTCTTCCCTGGCATTGACCAGCGTCACCGTGCCCTGATCCTCCTCAGAGCGTTCATCCATCATGGAAAAAATGCGGGAAGCGCCGGCCAGCGCCATCGTGATCATATTGAACTGCATGCTGATCTGGCCGATGGGGTTGACGAAGCTGCGCGCCAGGGTCAGAAAGGAGACGATGGTGCCGATGGTCAGCGTATCCACCCCGCCCAGCCGCAGGTTGGGCAGGCCGGCGATCCCCGCGGCGCCTCCGACCAGCGCTAGCAATACATACAAGAGATAGCCGAAGTTGCCCACCACAGGCATGGTGATATTGCCGAGTTTTCCGGCCTGCGTGGACGCGTAGCACAGCTCTTCATTGCGCTCATCAAAGCCTTCCTTGGTCTTTTCCTCGCGGGTAAAAACCTTGACCACCTTCTGCCCGCTCACCATCTCTTCCACATAGGCATTGAGCTTGCCAAGGGTCGCCTGCTGCCTGATAAAGTAGGAGCTGCTGCGGCTGACAATGACTTTGAGCACCAGGTAGAGTATGACCGAGAAGGCGATCACAAACGCGGTCAGCCCCACGCTCAGATAGAGCATGGAAAAGAAGGCCGCCAGGGTGGATACCAGGGACCCGAACATCTGCGGGATGCTCTGGGATATGGCCTGTCTGAGTGTATCGGTGTCGTTGGTGAAACGGCTCATCACATCACCCGCCGGGTGGGTATCAAAATAGCCGACCGGCAGGGTCTGCATATGGCTGAACAGCTTCTCACGGATATTGCGCAGCGTGCC
>LFTR01000255.1 GCA_001513425.1 Clostridiales bacterium DTU024 | reverse complement strand
GTCAAGGACCGCGAGCGCGTCCGCGCCCTCTACGGCGAGGCGGTCGTCCACAAGACTCTCGAGGCCCTGCTCGAAAAGGCGAAGCCCACGGACACGCTCAACGCCTGAGCCCCGCCCGCCCCGCAATCCGTCATCCCAAGGTAACCCATGCACGCACAATACGTTCCCTTCGTCATCGAGCAGACCGGCCGCGGCGAGCGCTCCTACGACATCTACTCGCGCCTGCTCAAGGACCGCATCGTCTTCATCGGCTCGCCGATCGAGGACGCCATGGCCACGGTCATCATCGCCCAGCTCCTCTTCCTCCAGTCGGAGGACGCGGAGAAGGACATCTCGGTGTACATCAACTCCCCCGGGGGCGTCGTCACCGCCGGCATGGCCATCTACGACACGATGCAGTACCTCAAGTGCGACTGCGCCACGTACTGCATCGGGCAGGCCGCCTCCATGGGCGCCGTGCTGCTCGCCGCCGGGGCCAAGGGCAAGCGCTTCGCGCTGCCCAACGCCCGCGTCATGATCCACCAGCCCCATGGCGGCGCCGAAGGGCAGGCGACGGACATCCGCATCCAGGCGGACGAGATCATCCGCACGCGCGCGACCCTCAACAACATCCTCTGCGAGAAGACCGGCAAGGACCTCGCCACGATCGAGCGCGACACCGACCGCGACTTCTTCATGTCCGCCGCCGAGGCCAAGGCCTACGGCATCGTCGACGAAGTCCTCGTCCCCAAGCCCCGCGCCGCGAAGGCGAAGTAACGTCATGGCACCTCCCAAGAAACCCCGCACCCCGGCTGGCAAGACCTGCACGTTTTGCGGCGTCTCCAACGTGCTGGAGCCCGATCTGATCGAGTTCCAGGGCGAGTGGATCTGCCCGGACTGCCTCGCGGAGCAGGAGACGATGCTCAAGTCCGCGATGGAGAACATCGCGCTGCTCCGCGGCGAAGCCTCCCGCAAGACCGCCGCCCGGACGGGGGCGCGCTCCGTCCGCAACAGCAGCCCCGAAGACCTCTTCGGGGAACCCCTTGACGCTGACGCGCCCCCCGCCAAGCCCGCCAAGGCGCCGCCGCCGCGCAAGGTCCCCTCGCCGCGCGAAATCAAGGCCTTCCTCGACAAGTTCGTCGTCGGCCAGGAGGAGACCAAGCGCGTCATCTCCGTCGCCGTCCACAACCACTACAAGCGCATCTTCTCCGGCAAGCCGGAGATCGACCGCGCGTTCGAGGACGTCGAGATCGAGAAGAGCAACATCCTCCTGCTCGGCCCCACCGGCTCCGGCAAGACGCTCATCGCGCGGACCCTCGCGCGCGTCCTCGACGTGCCCTTCGCCATCGCCGACGCCACGACGCTCACCGAGGCGGGCTACGTCGGCGAGGATGTCGAGAACATCCTGCTCAACCTCATCCAGTCGGCCGGCATGGACATCGAGAAGGCCAGGCACGGGATCGTCTTCATCGACGAGATCGACAAGATCGGCCGCCGCACCGACAACGTCTCCATCACGCGCGACGTCTCCGGCGAGGGCGTCCAGCAGGCGCTGCTCAAGATTCTCGAGGGCACCGTGGCGCACGTCCCGCCCGCCGGCGGCCGCAAGCACCCGGAGCAGCGCTACATCGAGATCGACACGAAGGACATCCTCTTCATCTGCGGCGGCGCCTTCGTCGGCCTCGACACGATCATGCGCCGGCGCTCCCTCAAGAAGCACTTCGGCTTCGTCTCCGGGGACGCCGCGGCGCCCGTCGGCAAACCCGTCGCGGACCGGCTCCGCCCCGAGCCCGAGGACCTGATCCAGTACGGCCTCATCCCCGAGTTCGTCGGCCGCCTTCCGATCGTCTCCGTCCTCTCCGAGCTTTCCGAAGACGACCTCGTCCACATCCTGACCCAGCCCAAGAACTGCCTCGTCCGCCAGTACCGCAAGCTCTTCGCCTACGACGGCGTGGATCTGCAGTTCGAGGACGCCGCGCTGCGCTCGCTCGCCCACGAGGCGCTCAAGCGCAAGACCGGCGCCCGCGGCCTGCGCGCGATCCTGGAGGAGCTGATGGTCGACGTGATGTACGACGTCTCCGCCGTCGGCGGCAAGGCCGGCTCCAAGATGCTCGTCACCGCCGACATGATCAAGGCCCAGCTCGCCGAGGAAGGCCAGCTCGTCGACATGCTCCGCCAGGCCAGCGGCGCGTGAGGCAGGGACCAACTCCTCGGCTCGACAAAGTTTGCGACAAAGTTGACGACAAAGTTCTCCAGACACAAATTTCCAATTTCCAATTTCAAGTTTCCTGAATCTCTATGTCCGCTCCCGAATACGAAATCGGCCGGGTCGTCGCCGGCGACGCCGCCGCCATCGCCGCCGCCGCCGTCCGCATGCGGGATCAGCCCGTGGATCTCGAACGTCTCCACGACGGGCCCTACCCGTTCTCGAAGTGGCACACGACGATCGGCTCCGCGCAGTCCGCCTCGGGCCATGCGACGTTCAGCCCGCGCAACAGCACGCTGACGTTCTCGCCCACGCGCGAGGACGG
>LFTR01000007.1 GCA_001513425.1 Clostridiales bacterium DTU024 | reverse complement strand
CGTCCTATACAGAGGACACGCTGCTTGAAGCGATGGAAACGGCAGGAGCCGGGGAGATACCGCAAGAAGCTGAGCGCAGGGGAATTGGAACGCCTGCCACCAGGGCGCATATGATCGAAAAGCTGATCGCGCTCGGACTGGCGGAGCGAAAGAAGCTTCTTAAGAACATGTACATCATACCGACGCAGGCCGGAACCGCGTTGGCCACCATACTGCCTGAACAACTTCAATCCCCCCTGCTGACAGCGGAGTGGGAACACCGCCTGCTTCTGGTTGAACGCGGCGAGCTTTCTCCGGATGACTTCAGGGCCGAGGTAGCCGATATGGTCGGGGACATCGTGCGCAACTATCAGAAGCTGCCCGGAAGCGAGGCGCTCTTTCCTGAGGACCGCCCTGTGGTGGGGAACTGCCCCAGGTGTGGCAAACCTGTCAGGGCGTTCCGCAAGGGCTTTTTCTGCACTGACCGCTGCGGATTCGGCCTGTATAAGGAAGACCGTTTCTTTGCCCGCAAAAAGATCACGCTCACGGAGGAACAGGCGGCCGCTCTGCTCAAAGACGGCGCTGTCAGGATAGACGGTATCTATTCCGAAAAGACAGGCAATCTCTACAGCGCCGATGTGCTGATGGAAGATACAGGGAAATATGTGAACTATCGATTGGCCTTTGACCGGAAGGGGGAAGGAAAGGCCTGATAAGCCTCCTTATACCGGCCGCCTTCCTCCGCGGCCCTTCGCCATACCGGACGAGCCACAGAAAGGAGACAACATGCAGGATACAAATACACAGGTATCCAAACAGCCAAGTATCAAGGAAAGAATGGCCGAACTGACAGCAGAGCTTGAACAAGGCATCAAAGAACTTTTTCAATCTGACAAATACGCAAACTACCTGCGCACCATGTCCAGATTCCACCGATACTCCGTTTCCAATACCCTCTTGATTCATATGCAAAAACCGGAGGCGAACCTCGTGGCGGGCTTCGAAACATGGAAGCGCATAGGCCGCCATGTGAAACGCAATGAGCGCGGCATCAAGATCATCGCTCCAAGCCCTTATAAAAAGACTGTTGAAGAGGATCTGCTTGACCCCTTGACGAAGCTGCCGATGCTGGATGAGAACGGGATACCATTGACTGAGACGAAGAAGATCACCATGCCGGCCTTTAAACCCGTATCCGTCTTCGATGTATCGCAGACAGCGGGGAGACCCCTGCCGGAATTGGTCATGGGGCTGGATGGAACAGTAGAACAATATGATGTCATGATCGAAGCCCTGAAAAGAAGCGC
>LFTR01000146.1:5756-20783 GCA_001513425.1 Clostridiales bacterium DTU024 | reverse complement strand
TTCAAGCATATGGGAGTTTTGCCTAAATCCAGGGCTTTAGTACGCTGTTTACATATCCTCCCGAACAGGCAACTCAGGAGTAATGTGATATACTTGCGATGTAAATCTTGATAACCAAGCACATTTTCCATGCATGTATTGTCCGATAAAGGGGGCTTCTTTGTTGTTGAGAATAGATGGAGAATATGGTAGTGCGATCGTGTTCATCGACGATGTGGAAAGTTACGTAGCGCAGAGATCGACTTGAGCATATTTGTCGGTGATCTGTCCGAAGAGGAGGGAATGAATCGTACGCGTGCAGTAGAGCGCTTGGGCATCAGCCGAACAACACTCTGGAGAATGCTGAAATAGACGTCAACAAAATGGAAACATACAGAAACTGCGCAGTAATTGCGTTGTACTCGACGCGCGTGCTCAGGGCAGGCAATTATGCATGCAATAGCATGAACAGAAATGGCTAAAGTCCAGACAGGGTAACAGAACCTTCTCTCCACTCCCGCGCACTGTTACGTGGCGCTAACAATCTCTCTGTCTACATGAAACAGCAATTCGCTGCAACCTTTTCCATCATTATAGGCTGTTTTTCATCTTTCATGCCGCTCAATGAAGGAAAAACATACCATAAACGAGTTGGTGCAATTGACCGCCACCTCTTCAGTGCAAAGTTGTTTCCTGTTTACTCGTGATATTGTGGAAAGGTAAAGGCGTTGTAGTCCTGCAATCTCCCCCGCCTTGCCGCAGGAAGAGGTGCATCGACCAGCTCGTCCAGGTACGGAATATCTCCGTCCAGCCAGCGCAACAGCGTAAATTGCACGTCGTCAATTCTAAGGAGCAGCCCGCCTATACGAATGCAGTGAGTCTCCCACCCCGAGCGTTTTTTGTTTTTTTCCCATTGTTCACGCCACACGATAAAGAAACGCTTGTACAATTCACGTATTCTGGGGATGTCCTCTTTCACCATATGTTCCATTTTTTCGTGGTCTTTTGCCTGATAGGCAAACTGAAAAGTATCAGCCCACTTGAGTTTCTGCCGGACAATCTCCATCAGCAAATACGCATAAAGACAGCGCGGATCAGAAACACGGGGAGTCAGCACATCAATGGCATGCTTCAGCTGCTCATCGTATCCATTGAGATCCCAAAGTTGATAAGTGAGCAGGTACAAAAGATCACAATAGAACAAACCCTTCCCCGGACGGTTATCGTCGTTGTCTATATAGAAATCACCAAATGACGCAAAACATTCTGTATCCAAGCCCGAAACAGCGGACCCCATTGAGTCTATTTCGGCATCTGTGCATTGACTGCCCAACCAGCAGTATTCCGATAGGATGGCCATTTGCGGCATGCCCAAAAAGTGATCAGTTTCACACCCGTCGTCTTCCCATAATGTGGCGATGACTGTTTGCACGCCATGCTCAAGACAAGCCCGCAATCCCGGCACCATAGTTGCCTTTGTTCTTTTGATGTGCGGCAGGAAGCCTGTCCAAGTCCAATTGCCGCACGCGAACACGATCTCCCTGTCCAAGCTCGCATGTTTATTCAGCATTTGATGATAGAAGTCCTCATCAAAATGGTAATAGTCCCAATAGCACAGCGCCACGTTTGGAATCGCATCAGCGACAGCTTGCGGGATATTGACATCCAGATCGTAATACTCGTTGTCCTTTGACCCAATGCGGAAAAACATGTCACTCCACATAATGGGTGCGAAGTTATATTTCTCGCAAATTGATACCACGCGGTTCAAATGGCGAATCAGGAGATCATACCGATTCGTCTGTCCATATTTCAAAAAGTAGCGGCCAAGCCCGACTCCATGCGCTTCATCCATGCCGATATGGATACGATTACTGCGAAAACATTGTCTTATGGCGCTGATCTCTGCCTCAACAAAACGATGGGTCTCCTCGTCATCTATCAGCAGGCAATCGCCGGTATCCTTCAGCGTCTCGCTGTCGCTCCACTGCAGAAACTGAGATAGGTGGGCCAAAGTCTGAATGCACGGCACCAGCTCTATACCACTCTCATAAGCGTACAGATCAATTTCCGAGAGTTCCTCTTTTGAGTACCGGCCACGCAAATAGCCAAAATGGGGATATTCTTTTATTTCATAGATATCTTCGGTATATAACATCAATAAGTTTAATCCGAGAGCCGCTTGGCAATCGATCCACTTTTTAACGGCGGCGACCTTTAGAACGCCTCCGCGTGAAACGTCGAGCATACCACCGCACGATGCAAAATGCCTTTTTTGCGGCGGCGGGAAGGGTTTTCCATTCTTGATCGACTGTGCTGCCAAAAAGAGGCCGCGTGCTCTGCCTGACAAATCAGGCGCTTCAATATCGAGTACGCCTGCCTCAGTCCACCCAATACGCAGTTCTCCACCTTGGGTGAACTGGATTTTGCCATCCCAACTGCACTGCGCAAGCCCAAACATTCGTTCCTTCAAGCTCTTATCTGCAACAGTCATTTTTCCAACTCCTCTTCATCCTGTCTCCAATCCGGTACGATTGGCTTCGCGTTCAGGGCAGGAATCATTATGCACTATTTTCACGTTCCTTTCGAGCTGTATTTCAAAAAAAATGATTCTGAAAACACTGCTGTTATGGGGAAGACTGTTGCATCTATTATGCACTTGAGAATCGTGGAACACTTTCACGCAAAATCCTGGATTTATGAGGATTCTCCTTGCTAAAACGCTTCAGATACACCTGCGCTTTTCCCTGTAGAAGCTAATCCGGATCATCAAATCCGGGTTCATCTTCAACAGGACTTGACGAGAAATAATGAGAAAAGACCCGGGAGAATTCTTCCGCAACACAATTTCCCAGATTAGTCGAGGAGCTTTCCCAAAGCCCATACAAGAAGCGAGGTTGATCCGACCCACCGGCAGTCTTCCCGCCGGAGTAATGGCTCAACGAATGAAGATCTCCGCCATTCCTTGACGATGTCGGTTATCCTTTGATGGCACCGGCCGTCAATCCGGCAACAAAATTGCGTGAGAACAGAAGATAAAGTGTGATGACAGGCAAAGCTGACAGCGTGAGCAAGGCAAATACGCGCGGCCAATCGGTTGCGTATTGCCCCTGCAGCTTCGTGACAGCAAGCAACACAGTTTTTTGATTGTCAGCTGTAATAAATATCAACGGGAACCACAAATCATTCCATATGGGAACCAGGTTATAGATGGCGACGGTTGCGAGTGCCGGCTTGATCAGGGGCAAAACGATGCTATAGTATATTTTGCTGCGTTTAGCGCCGTCGATATAAGCCGCCTCATACAGGTCAATTGGCAAACCGCGGATGAATTCCGTCAGAATGAACACTGCAAAGGGTAATCCCATGGCTATGTAGATTGGGAAGAGTGACCACAGCGTGTTCATCAATCCAAGCGATTTGATGATTTCCATCAGGCGGATAGTAGCGATCTTGATGGGCAGCATCATGCCAATGATGAAGAAAAAGTAAATCGCGGTAGACACTGTGCTTCGCCAGTGTGCCAGCGCATAAGCGGCAAGCGACCCCAAAAGGAGAATGAAGAACAGCGACACAGAGACAACAAGAAAGCTGTTGCCAAAATACATGAAAAAATTGCTTGCCTCTATAATGTATTCGTAATTGGCCAGTGTCCATTCAGTGGGCAATCCAAAGGGATTTGCATATATCTGAAGCCCTGACTTGAAAGAATTGACAATGAGCATATAAAAGGGGAACAATGCAATAATACTCCAAAACAACATGAGCCCATGTGATGGAATATGCATGTTAGCGATACGCATGCTCTTTGTGCGCTTTTCGTTTGCGGCCATTTCCCTAGTCCTCCTTTCTGCGTGTCCTTGAAAGCGTTGGAATAACGCCTATCAACAACATGATGAAGATAACAGTTGAGATGGCCGCGCCAACACCGGGCTGAGGAATACCGGTCGGATGTTCCCCTGCCACGCCATAGCGATAAAACATTGTGCCGATAATGTCCGTTGCATAGTTGGGCGCGCCGTTGGGAGTCTCCATGGCGTAAACGATGTCAAAAGCGTTGAAATTGCTAACAAATGTCATGATTGCTATCATGCCCACAACAGGCATGATCAGCGGCAGTTTGATCTTCCAAAACGTCTTCCAGGAATCAGCACCGTCAATGGTGGCGGCTTCGATCAGGTCATCAGAGATACCCTGCAAACCGGCAATGAACATCATGGTTGGAATGCCGACCCATTGCCATACTGACACAAGAGATACGATATTCAACGCACTGCTCTCCATTCCCAGCCACGGTTTGGCCAGGAAAGCCAGCCCTGCGTCACGCAGTATCCTTCCCGTCCATACGGGATTAAGTATCAGCTTAAACAGGTAGCCGGTGACCAGCACAGCAATTGTGCAAGGGACAAAAACAATGGTCTGATAAATCGTCCGCCCTCTCATGGTGCGGTTGGTGAGTACAACGGCAAACATCATACCAAGCACGTTCTGCAGCAGCATATGAAACGCGAAGAATACCCATGTGTTGCCAAACGCATTCAGAAATCTTTTGGAGATAAGGGGGTCGGTGAACAAACGCGAATAATTGTCAAACCCAACAAATGCGCGTGTACCGGTCGTGCCCGCAAATAAGCTCAGGCGCACTGAGTCGATCATCGGATATGCCATGAAAATACTATACAATAGTAATGCAGGTATCAGATACCATTGCCAATAAAATCCGCCCGGATGTACACTTCCTGCACCATAGCGTCGCAATCCACTCCTCTTACGCATGGATATCACTTACCTTTCTAAAGAAAAGACGGGGATGAAAGACATCCCCGTCCCGGTTCACCATGAACTATTTCGATAACAGATCAGCTTGCAGTTTGGCAAAATCATCCGCTGCCTGTTGGGCAGTCATTTCACCTTTTGCAATGGCGTCCAAATTCGAGCGCATAGCGCTGTACAGATCCATCATCCTGGGCCATATGAAACGCGCATCCAGCGTTCTGCCCTCATTAAGCCCAAGGATACCGTTTGACAACTCGTCATCCATGGTAATGGGCGCGTTGATCATAGGGAAGAATCCTTGCGGCATGTGGTTAGCAGCATTTTGCGCGCCTTCAGGCGAGGCTATCCATGCCAGGAAATCCTTTACCTCTTGAGGATATTTCGTTGCCGAATTGCCGGCAATGGCATAGTCAGGATGGAAAGCCATACCGGGAGTGAATCCCTCCGGTGCGGGGATGGCAAATGCACCGATGTCACTAAAGTCATACATACGGGCAAAAGTGCCGCTTGACCAGCTGCCATCGATAAACATGGCTGCCTGACCGGTCGCCATGAGGGCGGGACCGTCTCCGTATTGAACAGACTCAAACCCATCGGGGAAATATTTGGTCAGCGCGGCAAAGTCTTCCAGCGATTTAAGGAATTTGTCGTCATTCATTTTCGCACTGCCCGCTTCATACAAGGCACGTTCTTCCGGACCTCCAACGTAATTGGGCAACATACCAAGGTACACACATTCAAGAATATCCCACTCGGATGCGATACCGTTTGCCAAAGGATACATATCACCAAAGGCTTTGATTTCCTCACACAAAGCAAGGAACTCTTCGAAAGTTTCGGGGGTTGAGAGACCTTTTTCCTCGAAGTACGCTGAATTGTAGTAGACAACGTGTGATACGGCTGCCACCGGGACAGCGAATACTATACCGTCGTCAGCCTGCCAGGGCTCAAGGCTGCTGGGTGCGAAGTTCTCCAACACACCGGGAATTTCGGAGCAATTCATGTTAAACCCGGCGTCATGCAACTCTTGCCCGGTGGCATAGCTTCTTGAGTAGAATAGATCCGGGCCCGTTCCATTATCCAACTGCAGCCGAAGCGCGGCGTTATATTGGTCTGCTTGGGTTGGTTCAAACCGAATCTCGATCCCTGATACCTCCTTGTAGGCGTCAAGCATCTCTTGAATTACGGCGGCGGCTGTGTTCTCCCATGATCCCATCGTCAGAACTACCGGTGATTGTGCAGTGGCTGCTGCCATCAAAGACAGCAACATTGCAATTGCCACCAGTAAAGAAAGTAACTTCTTCATGACTGAGTCCCCTTTCCTGTTATGAAAATTTCGCTAACCATATATCGATATAGCTAACCCTAAAAGAAGTATACACCTTTTTGTCATGGATTTCAAGTTTCGCTGAAGACGGGATGGTCTTAAATGTTCCGGCGCTTCGCAAAACCAAGTGATTACTGCGATTTTTAGCTCAATACAACAAACAACAGGTATGGTTGACATCATATATGCCCCGCGTCATGGATCTCTTAATGGTCGAGTATCATGGATCCGAGCCCACAACAAAAGACAAAACCCACTGGTATTCGCGCCCTTCGCATATGCAAATACAACATCATTCACTTTGGCAGAGTCGTGGTGGACTGCCTGCACCCTTTTTGCCCGAGCAAATTCGCCATCAGTGGTGCTATTCTGTCCAACAAAATCAATGATGCTCGTGTTGGAAAGATGCTTCTACATGGACCGGAGCTTGAGCAGCGGCCAAGTGTTAAGGAACTGATGATTTGCTCTACATCATCCAAATGCGTTGCATGTATCCTTAAGCACCTCAACGGCGTGTGATAAAATGAAACTAAGCTTGGAAAGTAACACTTTTGCCGATGTACGGTATTTGCCAACCTATCAAATAACAAATCGACAGGGGCAGGCCAAGTTCGCGTTTATATGAACGTCCGGGCGGAAAGGAGAAGAAGCCGTGAAAAGGATATTGATCTGCGGCGTATCCTATGTGGGCCACGCGGTGCACATTAGGGGAGCCGTTTCCATGACCACTTCGGGATTTTTTGAGAACGTAGGCCGGCTCAGGCAAGCGCTGGAGAATGGCGACTACGACAAAACGCTGCCGGATCCGAACCGCGGCGAGGTGCTGGCCGCCATCTGCGGCGATCCCTTCATCGCGGTAGGCAGCTTTGGCAAGGGTCGCAGCGCGGCTTTTACATCGGATTGTGCACCGCACTGGGGATCGCCCAAGTTTCTGCAATGGACGCACTACGGGCGCCTGTGGTGCAACCTGGCTGCCCGGCTGACAGAACTTAGCGAGTGATACGAACAAACCTTGCTTCCGGCTTGCCATCCCCCAATCGCCGGGCGGAGTCGCGAACGCCTGTGTGCTCTGCCACTACATACAGAAGCGGACTCAACCGCGCACCAGAAAAAGAATGCTTATGAGCGATAAACAGCTCCCAAGCATTCTCTTCACAGTTGCGCCTTTTCCCTATCCCTTGACTTCCTTCGCTCCGCCTTGCTTCAATTCGTTTAATACAGGTCTCACAAGTGGTATAGTCAATAAAAAGGCGCATGCATCGGCCACCGGCTGCACGATTTGCAGCCCAAAGAGGCCAAAAAGCTTCGGCAAGATCAGAATTGCCGGGATGAAAAAGATGCCTTGTCGCGCCATGGATAATAAAGACGCCCGCATGGTGCTGCCGATGTTCTGCAGCATCATGTTGCTGGAAAACAGCAAAGACATCAGCGGGAAAACATAACAATGATAGCGCAGGACGCTTGAACCAAAGCGGATCACCTCCTCGTCTTGTGAGAACAGCGAAATGATTCTTGGTGCGAAAACAACGCCCGCGATGGAAATAAGCAGCATCCAAACGAGCATGACCTGAAGTGTGAAAATGAATCCCTTTCTCACGCGCCCATAAAGCTTCGCGCCATAGTTGAAACCGCAGACCGGCTGAAATCCCTGGCCAAATCCGATGATCGCAGATGCTGCAAACATCATCATCCGGGTCACGATTGTCATACCGGCAACGGCCCAATCACCAAACGCCCCGGCCGCGACGTTGAGCATCATCGAAGCAATGCTGCCCAACCCCTGCCGCCAGAAGGAAGGCATGCCACCGCGCAGGATCTCTTTATACTGTGATAGTTTAAAAGAGAAATTGCGCAATCTCGGAACAATGTTACCGCCTTTCCTGGTAGCCGCCAGCAGGATCCAAAAGCTGACAAACTGACTGATCGATGTTGCCAATGCAGCGCCCGATACCCCCATATTCAAGGTAAAGATAAATAGCGGATCCAGCGCGATATTCAGCAGCGCGCCAAACCCGATCCCGATCATCGCAAAAAACGCACTTCCCTGAAGCCTGAGTTGGTTATTGAGTACAAGCGATGCCATCAGCCAGGGCGCTCCGGGCAGAATGAAGTGTACGTACTCAACCGCGTATGGCAAAATTGTCGGTGTGGAGCCCAGCAGGCTCATAAGCGATGAATTGAACGTAAGTCCCAACACCGCTAACAGGATCCCCGCCAGGAATGCGCTGTAAAAACCGGAAGCCGACATTCTTTCCGCAGCTGCACGATCCTGCCTGCCAAGGCTTCGTGACATCGAATTGCCTGAACCCTGACCGAAGGTGAAGCCAATACCCTGTATGATGGCCATCAAAGGAAACACAATGCCGATAGCGCCTGTGGCACTGGTGTTATTCAACTGCCCCACAAAAAAAGTATCCGCCATGTTGTAGATCGAGGTCACCAGCATAGAGATGATCGTGGGTATTGCCATACGGATTATGAGTCCCTTTACGGGAGCCTGGGTCATTCTGATAAATTTGTCGTCCGGTGTTGTGTTATTCCTCATCCTGCTTCCAACGCTTTTCCTGCTCTTTTTTGTCCTGATAACTTGCCCATAGGACAAAAGTATAGTCGAAACCCACGTTTTTCACAACCCAAGCAAAGGGCGGGTTTTTCAATTTGCTCTCCTCTTTGTGGCTATTCGGAAAAACCCTGTTCCGCCAAACAATAATGCAATGTCGCGTGTCTTCATGGCCGCATCCCGGGCGTTTTTCATCTTCCAAGCTGCGCGATGACGTAACAAAATACAATGATGAGCTCTTCAACGGTAAACTTCTACCCCACCAGAGTGTGGCATTATTTGTATTATCAAAGGGTTTGGGGCTCTCCCTACGCTTTCGCGACTGTATTCATCGAGAAATCAGACACCCGAAGTACGAGAACGTGCCTGCTGTTTGGCGAGACAGCTGAGTTCTTTCACCTAAACACATAGTGTACTCCATCATGCAAAATGTAATGCAAACACCAAAGAAAATATCCATTCAAACACATTTCCAAACCATTCAATGCTTCACGATACTCATGCTGTACGGAGCAATGGCTAATTCACACATTATTTCAGCGGGAGTCTCATACTTCGACAGCAAAACAGGCCCGCAGCTTGCAGAGCCAATCCCTCTTTGAGCCAAATCCAAACACAGAACAATACTCTCTGACTCATTCAATTCATCATCATGTCGTACATCCGTAAGTTCTTCCTGTGTATAGTTCAATGCGGAAAAACTGAATTTCTCGCCAATCACGCTGAAAGCATTGTCCGGCCCATGTAACATGCATGCCCTGCAATCACTATGGCTTCCACATTCCTGTGGTTTCAATGGATGGCAGTACTGTTCACGCACGGAACCTTCAAACCAACCAATCACAGCAGCTTGATGCATATCAGAATAACTCTCGCTCGGTCCCATTCCGAAGTAAGCCAACCTATCCATGCATTTGGGAATCATCAATCGGATTCCGATCCGTGGCAATGGTAATACTTCCCTATGCCGATGCAGCCTCACACTCCACTGTAATTTTCCATCCGGATATACCGTCCACGATTCTTTTCCGGTCAACAGCACACCAACAGATTGAGCACTCAATCGGATGTCAGAAGCAATGCATATACTATCTTTATGTGAGTAGTTTTCTTCCTTCCTCACAACGGTAGCATGCGCCCTGCAAACAGCATAGCGAAGCTGTGTTCTCTCCCATTCGGCCCTAATTTCTCGATCATTGTCTGTAGGAGCGCGCCATAGATTCCAGGCCATCGGCATTTCCAGGATTTCATTTCCTTGGTACTTCATCTCGGAAAACAATCCGATCATACAATCATATGTGTATTCGAATTCCGTACCAAGTATCTTCAGGTAACGATCGTTAATGCGTTCCAAGTTGACTCCAGTTCCGTTACTGCGTGATAGGGTGCAGTTGATCTCCGGTTGCCCGATTTGCTCAAATCCCAGTTCATGTCCGGCAGCCGCCCACTGACAGTCAATGCTCAATACTTGACGAATGACGCATGCTCCATTCTTTCGTAGCGGGAGTCTGATCTTTCCCGTTTCTCGGGGTGGAATTTTGAGTTGATTCGCGGTAACGATAACCTTCTCTTCCGGGAGGTTTCCCCCGCTGATAATGCATTCCAAACGAATTAATTCTGAAGCATTTGCGAAATCCAGATGATTCTTTAGTGTAACAATACCATTAACCTCATCAAATTCCACAACTCGCAACGGACGCAAAACATTTTTGTATTCAAGCAATCCCGGATGCGGCTTTCTGTCAGACGATACCAATCCGTCGGCACAGAAGTTGCCATCGTGCAGGGTTTCTCCGAAGTCGCCTCCATAGCGATAGCGTTTCTGCCCTTTATTATTCATCCCAATGTAGGGGGCATGGTCACTCCATTCCCACACAAACCCTCCACAAATGCGATCCTCGCGGTCAAATAGCCTGAAGTAATCCTCCAGATCACCCGGGCCGTTGCCCATTGCATGACAATACTCACATAGGATGAAAGGTTTCCGTATTTTATGTTCAGTAAAGTAAGATTCAATTTCCGCCAGTGAAGGATACATCCGGCTGAATAGGTCCGGAGAAGTCTTGTTGACTTCCCTGCCCGCCGGGGGGAATGAAGCTCGTTCATAATGTGTCAATCTGGTAGGGTCATTTTGTTTGGTCCACGCGAGTGCTTCGTCGAAGTTGACCCCATGACCTGACTCGTTTCCCATAGACCATATTAAAACGCAAGGGATGTTTCTGTCCCTAAGAACAAGCCTTTTTACCCGATCCAGAATGGCAGCGCCAAAGTATGGATCGTCTGCAATCAAATCATAGTTGCTTTCCCAGTTTCCCCCATATAGCCTGGTTACACCATGGGTTTCCACATCAGCCTCATCCAACACATAAATTCCCAGTTGATTACACAGTTCATAAAAGTATGGTGGCTGCGGATAATGGCTTGTTCGTACTGCATTGATATTATGAGTTTTCATCAATATTAGGTCACGGCGGATATGTTCACATGGTGTATAGGCTCCAGAATAGCAACTGCTTTCATGCATATTCACCCCACGAAAGCGGATAGGGTGGCTTGTATGCAAACAGAACGGGTTACGATATATGATGTCGCAAGGGAAGCCGGCGTATCCCCTTCGACGGTGTCCAGGGTCTTGTCAGGACGCAGCAATGTCAACGCGCTCACGCGCGGCCGTGTCCAGGCGGTGATTGACAAACACAGTTTTACCCCCAGTTCACTCGCGCAGGGTTTGTTGCAAAAAAACACCAGGACCCTGGGTATTATCCTGCCCGGCGTTGAGCACCCCTACTACGCATCCATGTTTACAGGCGCCCACAGCGAAGCTCAGCGACTGGGTTATGCGTTGCAGCTTTTTCCCATCCGTCCCCAGGAGACGATGACGAAACCCTTTATGGAACTCATCGACAAGCGCAGGCTGGATGGCGTCATCCTTTCCGGTGGGGTCGTGGAAGCCATCCTGAACGATGGCCTGGTGAGCCAATTGCAGCAGCTCTTGCGCGCGATACCCGCCGTTGCTGTCTGTCCCCCCATACCCGGCTTGAACTGCATCAACATTTACAGTGACCTGACCTCCTCTGTGAGGCAGTCACTGCGCCATTTATATACCCTGGGCCACCGGCGCATCGCTTTCCTGGGCGGTTCCTATGAAAGCCGCAGTGCGGGCGAGCGCGAGCTTGGCTTCATAGACGAAGCGGAGCACCTTGGCCTTCCCAGCCGCTACCGGAACGAGGCGGGCCATAGCCCGCAAGCAGGCGAAACGGGTGTTATCAAACTGCTGAACCCATTACCCAAAGGCGAATGGCCCACGGCGCTGCTGTGCATCAATGACCTGGTTGCCCTTGGCGCGATGCGCCAGCTGAGGCGAATGCAAATCAACATACCCGCGGAAATGGCCATTGTCGGCTGTGACAACCAGTTTTTCTCCTCCTATACCTGTCCCCCGCTGACAACGGTCGACCTGCATCCGGATGAGCACGGGCGCGCCGCGATACAGCAATTGGTCTCCTCCATCGGAAGGGAGCACATCACCTTCTCTCAGCTGCAGCCGGCTACGCTGATCGTTCGCGAATCCTGCGGGGCAGCACTGGGCTTTCGAAAATTCCCCTAAATCCAGGAAGCCTGCAGCGCCGACCCGGCATTACAAATCAATAGGCGATCAATTGAATAATCTTTGGTTTTCGGACAGTTGTTTTTTTGCCAACCGGCCCGTATAGGGCGTATCGTTTTTGTCCGCCACCAGTTTTTTTACCAGGCCGTGAGTTAACAAAGACCATAAACCTCCAAAGACATTTCCCCCGAGTGTTTGTTGGCACCGCGTCGCTAAGCGAGGCCAGGGGCGCTGTGTGAATCAGCGTTCAAAAATGGGCAATTGATCTTGAAGTCGTTTCCTGTGAGCGCGAGTGCACGCGGTCACAGGCGTCCGAGATTTTGGTTCCTTTGGCTCAACTCACTTTTCTCCATTCCAATGGACGGCGCTCCTCCCTTACAATCAAATATGTGGAGAATGCACGGACATTTGCCATGCGGCAATAGCTTTCAAGCTACGTTGGAAGGAGCACCACAATTTGGCTGTGATTTCATCCAAGCCGCCGCGCACCGGCACATGCCCCGCTATTTCTGCGCTCTTTCAGACTCAAGCGACGCCCTGTATATTTCAAGCTGCTCGCCAGTCTCAGTGTCCCTTGTCAAACCCATATCCAGCGCCTGATACATGTACCGTGCGGCGAGGGAGGAGTAGGGCGACCATGGCGCACAGCGGGCGCGGACGGCGGCGGGCTTGGTGTCATCGGTGCCGTAGAGCCAGCGGTATGCCTGTAGGAACGCGCCGTCTTCATACGGCAGCACATCGGCGCGGTCCAAATCAAATATCAGGAACATCTTGGCCGACCACGTCCCGATGCCGCGCTGGGCGGTGAGGCGCCGCAGCACTTCTTCGTCCGGGAAATGGGAAAGCAACCCGAAAAAGTCCGGCTCCTCCGCAACGCGTCCGGCCAGCGCCAGGATATACCCCGCTTTGGCGCCCGACAGGCCAATCCCTCGCAGCGCCGGGACATCCAGTCCGTTCAATGTTTCCGGCGTAAGGCTGCCGCCGCACAACGCATAGAGCCTGCGGATAATGCAATCCGCCGCTTTTACGGACAGCATCTGCCCGACGATGGTTTCGACCATGTTGGAAAAGGGCCGGGCGATGACGCGGTAGGCAAGCGGACCGACGCGCGCTGAAACAAACCGGAACAAAGGGTCCGCGCGGTTGAGGTAGAGGACCTGCGGCGAATCCGCCGCCACCGTGACCAAATTGGAGGGGGTTTCCATCGTTCAAATCTTCCGTTCCGCTTGGGACCCGGCGCGTTTGGACAGCTTGTTCAACTCCTGCCACTTTTCCCGCGTCAGCAGCGTAACGTGCTCCGTCCGCACTTCTCCTGTAGGTTTCCAAACGAGATTTTCCAGCGTATGGGAATAGACAAAGCCGCTCTTTTCCTGCGCGCGGCGGGATTTTGCATTGCCGTCAAAGTATCCTGCCCAGATTTTTTTGAGGTTAAATCCTTCAAACCCGTACCGGGCAAGCGCGCGCACGGCCTCGGGGATCAGCCCTTGCCCCCAAAATGGCACGCCGATCCAGAAGCCGATCTCGGCTTCATCAGCCGGCAGCTTAAGGCTGCTTCCGGCGCCGATGGTCAAGCCAATACTGCCCGCCGCGTGGCCCATGCTTTTTGGCACCACCGCGAAAGTGTCCGCAGCGGACAGGATCGTAAGGATGATTTCGCGGCTGTTTTCGACCGACGTGTGCGGCGGCCAGCCGGCGCTGGGCCCGACGCGTGGGTCTTGGGCGTACAGGAACAGATCCTCCGCGTCATCCTCACGCCAGGGGCGAAGAATGAGCCTCTCGGTTTCCAAAATCATTTCGGACACCTCACCTTTTTCAATCGCCCCATCCTACCACCCCTGAGGCTCAAATGCAAAACCCATGCGCGGCACCCGCATTGGCATACAAAACGCTTGAAGCTCAGCCGCACAAATCCTGTACGGGACAAAATCACCCATTTTTTCCAAGTTCCGCAATGCGCCTGCCCGTCTCAAAGAGCCCAACGGGGTATAATGAAAAGGAACGATCAACAAGGAGGGCAAGACCATTTTTAACCTATTTGGCAACAGAGGCAAAAGCCTCAACGTGGCGCAGGCCATGGAGAACGTGAAGAGCGATCCCGGCATCCGGGTAGTGGATGTGCGTACCCCGGAAGAATACCGCGAGGGGCACATCCCCGACAGCCTGTCGATCCCCTTGGATAATCTGAGCCTGGCAGCGAAGCTGATACCTAATAAGGACACCGAGATCTATGTTTACTGCCTGTCCGGCTCACGCAGCGGCGCGGCCGCGAGTATGCTGAGCCGAATGGGATATACCCAGGTTAAAAACATCGGCGGCATCATGGGTTACCATGGTGCATTGACGCGCTGAAGAAATGCCGAAAGGAAAGAAACATGAAAAAACTATTATTGACGTTAGGGCTGACGCTGGTAGCCATCATGGTTAGCGGCTGCGCCGCAAATCCGCCCGAGGCCACCCAGGCGCCGACGGCCGCCTCAACTCCCGTAATCGAATCCACGCCGGAAGCCACGCAGGTACCCACAGCGGAACCAGCCGCCGACACCGCGCAGAGCCCCAAGGCAGAGTATCGCAAAATGACGGCGCAAGAAGCCAAGGCGCGCATCGACAGCGGAGATGAACTGATCATCCTGGACGTACGCACGCCCGAAGAGTATGCCCAGGGACACATCCCCGGTGCGGTGCTGCTGCCCGTGAGCAACATCGCAAAAGACGCGCCCGCACAGCTGCCTGACAAGAATGCGGAGATCCTGGTCTACTGCCGCAGCGGCAACCGCAGCC
>LFTR01000146.1:0-5728 GCA_001513425.1 Clostridiales bacterium DTU024 | reverse complement strand
GTGACGGAGTAACGATACAGTATTGCGGCCGCAGCGTTTCTTCGGCCGGGTCATTATTATCAAGGAAAAATCACGCGTTTCCTGTTGACAGGAGAACCGGCGCGTGGTATATATATTTTGACTAAAAAAGGAAAGGGGTTGTGCGGCATGATGAAGAGAGAAGAAGTGATCACCCTGTCCGCATGGCTCCCGGCATAGCGGTCTTTTTGGGGTAGTTCAGCGTCCGGGAGACACAGTCTGCCGGGCGCTTTTTTGCGCCCCGAAAGGAATAAAANNACCGGCGACGCCGTCATCCTCTCCCTCCTGCCGCGGCGCAGCTTGCTGAGCCGCGTGGAAGCAGGCGCGCGCGGCCGCAGCCAGCCGCTCGCGGCCAACGCGGACCTGATGCTGCTTTGCACCAGCATGAATGAAGAATTCAATATGAGACGCATCGAGCGTTACCTTGCCATGGCGGACGGCGCGGGCATGCCTGCCGTGCTGCTGCTCACCAAGGCGGACCTTGTGGAAAACGCGGAAGACTGGCTGGCTGCTGTCCAAAGCCTCCATCCGCCACGTAAGAGCATCCCCTGTTCCGCGGTCAGCGGCCTTGGGATAGCGGAAGTGAGGAGCTTCCTGTCCGGCGGGGAGACCGCCGTGCTCCTGGGCTCTTCCGGCGTAGGCAAATCCACATTGATCAACGCGCTGCTTGGAGATGATCGCCTGCGCACAAGGGACATCAGCCAATACAAAGATAAAGGCCGCCATACGACGACGCACCGTGAACTGATCCCACTTCAAAGCGGCGGATTCCTCATCGACAGTCCCGGCATACGGGAGCTAAAACTGGATGACAGCGACGTATCCGCGGCCTTTGGGGATATCACTGCATTGGCGGTCGCCTGTAAGTACCGCAACTGCAGCCACCAAACCGAGCCGGGCTGCGCCGTCAAAAAGGCCGTCAGCGAAGGAGCGCTGACGGCTCAGCGCCTGCACAGCTACCTGAAACTGATACAGGAAGAAAATCGGCGCAGCAAAAGCCGCAAGCGGGGATGACAGCGGCAGGATGAAGAGGACGTGATCGGTGCAAAAACGCAGCGACTTTCCCTTGTGGTTTGCTTGCCCGCGAATCGCGTTCCGCTTTGCACACAGTTGAACAGACAAGAGAGACAGCGTATAATGGCAGCATCAAAAGGGGTATTGCATTCTTCCAGCTTCTCCCGTCGTCCGTGAATTCTCCCCGTCCTGTTTGACGCATTTACATAAACCTACCTTCATATCCATAGTGACAATCGCATAAAGGAGAGCACAATGAACAGGCATTTTGTGCGTGGCGCATGGATGCTCATCTCGTTTTGCCTTGCCCTCCTCCTGCTGTCCCCGGGGATCGCCGAAAACGCAGGGCAAGGAGAAACGTCAACGGACGTCCTCAAGGCGCTTGGTTTTTCGAGCGTGCTCCACGATGAGGCAGCGCCCAAACACCCTGTCAGTCGATCGGGAGGCGTTGAGACCATCCTTGGTGGTTACACGGACGTCTCCCTACCCGAGTTGCTGAAGCTGGCGGGGAAGTTGGAAGAGGAACGCTGGTATTTGACCGGTGACAAAGCCCTGAAAGACAGGCGGACGCTGCTGGTGCGCTACGATATGAAGACGCGGTGCCTGCTGCTTGAACTTGCTTTGGACGCCGCCAAGAATGTGTGGCCCGATGTGCTTACGCCGCAGCTTTCGTGCACGACCCCGGCTTTCACAAGGGGCACCTTTAGATCTTCGGCGCCTAAGGAGATCCCGAATCGGGTGGACTGCGTGCAGCTGATCTACGAAAACACCACTCCTAAGGACGTCCTTGCGTACACGGACTTGCTTGTTTCATCCGGCTATGCGCCGCAAAACGCGAAAGACGCAGGCACAGAGTATGCCCGGAGTCTCACCTTCATTCGGCTTCTCTATCACGAACAGAAAGAGCAGCTGGACATCACGGTGGGGCAATACCTGGTGTTTTATGTGCCGCTTCCCCCCTGGCCCGACCCGTTGCCGGAACAACTCAAACGCGTGCTGCCCACGGTTTCCGCCAAACAGAACATTGACAAGGTCACTTCGGGGTATCTCGCCGGGGTCACGGATATGCCGCTCTTCGCGCTGTGCAAATTTGTCAATACTGCCCATCAGCACTATGGCTGGTCCGCACTTGACGACGATGCCGTCATGACACATCAGGAAATGAATATCCGTCTTGAGTTCCTCACATTTAGCACAGACACACACAGGGCCCTGTTCCTAATAGAGGGGGATGGATCGATCCTCTTCTTCCCAACGCCGACAATGTAACCCCTTCTCTTGCGTCCTTGACGATGACCTATCCTGCGTTCAGGGGCCGTAGCAAACGAAACGAAAAGGCGCTTCATGCGCTCAGGCCCTGCAACGCGTTTGCCGGGCCTTTTTTGGCGCGTGTGCGACGCGAGTCCTTATCGTGCAACCCAAAAACCAAAATCCTGTTCCGCGCGTCTAATAGATGAGGGGCCAAAGACCCAAGGAGCTCATTATGAACGGTGAGGAGTTTTCTCAGCGAATAACTGACATGACACAAACACTCTATCGGGTCTGCCGCACGCAGCTTTCCCAGCGCTGCGATTATGAGGATGCCGTGCAGGAGACCCTGGAGAAAGCTTGGGAAAATCGGGGCCGCTTAAGGGACGAGCGTTACATGCAGACCTGGGTGATCCGCATCCTGATCAATGAATGTCACAACATCCAGCGGCAGCGAATGCGTGAACTTATCATCGAAGATCCGCCCGACCCCAGACCGGCGCCGGACGGGGAGATCGCGATGCATGACGCGCTGATGACGCTTGATGAAGAATTGCGCCTGCCCATCGTTCTGTACTATGTGGAAAACTACAGGGTGGCGGAAATCGCCAAGATGCTGCGCGTCCCCGAGGGGACCGTCAAGACACGGATGGCGCGCGCCAGAAAAGAACTGAAAGAATATTACGGGCAGGGGGATTGGAACCCATGAGTTTTGAGCATGACCCGAAAGACACGTATATCCGTGCCGACGAAAAGTTTGAGCGGAGCTTGCAGCACATGCTGACAAAATACCGTGCCAGGGAGGAAAAAGGGCCGGTAAGGCCTCTCCGCCTCGTGTTGGTATCTGTGCTGTCCACCCTGCTTTTGAGCGCGGCGATACTTGGTTTTGCGGGGAAGTCCGGCGCTCTTGACTTCCTCTTTTCTCCTTATCAAGACATTTCTTTTACCTATGTGGCCTCTTACCGCGCGGGCGTCAAGGGCTGGGTCATCACGGGGTATTACGGGCAGGAAGCCGCAGTCGTGATCCCCGACAAGATAGGCCGTGTCCCGGTGAGCGGCATCGGCGCGGGCGCCTTCGCCCGCAGTGAAAAGCTGACAAGCGTCACCCTTCCGTCCGGCCTTGACACCGTCGGCGACTCCGCGTTCTTTGCCTGCGAAAAACTGGCAGACGTCACTTTTGAGGACGACACACGATCCGGCGGGTCAAAGCTTACGGCCATCGGGAATTCCGCTTTTGCCGACTGCAAAAACCTGGGCACTTTCATTATCCCGCAAGGTGTCAAAAGCATTGGCGACCTGGCCTTTACGGGATGCTCCGGGCTTGAGGAAATTACGCTTCCCGACAGCCTGACCCGGATCGGTGAAGGTGCCTTTTCTGACTGCGAGATGCTGAAAAGCATCAACATCCCCGGCGGCATCGACAAGGTGAGCGGTGGCTTGTTCGCCGGCTGCCTGAGCCTGGAAAGCCTTGATATCCCGG
Organism: Clostridiales bacterium DTU024; assembly: GCA_001513425.1. Classification (GTDB taxonomy): domain Bacteria; phylum Bacillota; class Clostridia; order Christensenellales; family Aristaeellaceae; genus DTU024. Next base: position 1,968 of record LFTR01000146.1, on the reverse strand, counting down.
ACAATGTGAAGAGCATTGGTTCCGCCGCCCTCTATGATTGCCGTAGCCTCAGCAGTATCCGTCTTCCCGAGGACCTCTCGCATATTCCCGACTACGCATTCTGGCGATGTGAAAACCTGACAAATGTCCTTATCCCGGAAAACGTGACCAACATAGGCGACTCTGCTTTCTACTGGTGCCACCGGCTGGAAGTGATCACCCTGCCCAAGGGGCTTGCCGGCATAGGACAGCAAGCATTCGCCTGGTGCGAGACCCTGTCAACAACCGCGCTGCCCGACAGCCTTAGCTTCATCGGCGAAAAGGCCTTCAGCTTCTGTGACAACCTGGAGCTTAAAGTGAGCGAAGGCTCCTATGCCGCGCGCTATGCAAATGAACAGATGATCCCCTTTGATATTGTGAACGATTGACAACGAACGGCCCTTTTGAGTGAACAAAACCTCTTTCCGGGTTTGGAAAAGAAAGGGAGCGGAAACGATATGTCAAAGAGCGCAAGGATGCTTGCGGTGATGACGGCACTGTCTCTTATGTTTCCGCTGACAGGCCCGGCCGCGGCGGAACCCCTCAGGATGCCGCCGGAACTTATCGGTTCCTGGATCGGTTATCACAAGGACCTGTGCGGGCAGTTCACGTTCTTTCCTGACGAAAGATACGAAATGACGGTATTTGAGGATCCTTCCATGGATCAATTTGGAGGTTGGTCCGCTCTTCCCAGAGCGGAAGGGGCCGCCTTCGAGGACGGATACTGGTATCTCACCATGGATGGGGAGACAAGCACGTTCCGAAAAACAGACTCGCCCTACATCCGCGAGAAAGCCGGGAAAGAGATGACAGCGGCGTCCGTGGACCCCTTTCTGATCGGAACATTCGGCGGCAAGCGGAATAACGTGTACGTCGAATGGACCTTCCGCGGGGACGGCAGTTTTTCGCAGGTAACCCCCTATGAGCATCTGGAAGAAAACGGATACTTCATCGCCGGCAGCGGCGAAATGGCGATCCTCCTAAACGGGCAGATCACCGGGTGTCAGTACAGAAAGAGTGCGAATGCCCTCATACTAACCCTCCCTGACGCTGAAAACCTCTTCTTCCGGCAGAAATCCGGCAAGCTTGAGCAGATCTCCTTTGACGAATCATTCGACTTTGGATGGATGCATACCAGAGGCACGCAGGAGCCACAGGGCTATGTCCTGGCGCGGTATGCCGGCAGCGAGACCGTGGTAGGCATTCCGGGGACGGTTGCCATGATCGCGGTGGTAGGCATCGGAGATGAAGCGTTCAAGGACAACAAAAGCCTCCGGAGCATCACGCTCCCGCCGTGGACACAATGGTTAGGCGAGAGTACGTTTGCGGGCTGCAAGAGCCTGACAGAGATCCTCCTGACAAAAACGGGGGGTGACGAAACGCCTGACGAACCCGGCGCGGGAGAAGATTACCTGCTCAAAACGATCGGGGACAATGCCTTCCACGGCTGCACGAGCCTCGCCAGCCTGAACATTGCAACCGACGCGTTACCTTCTCTTCACTCGCCATTTTGGTGGATCGGCCGCAGTGTTTTGGCCGGCGTCAATATTCCGTCCGGCGTGACAACCATCGGGGCCCACGCCTTTGACGGGTGCGCCGGCATCCAAAGCGTGAAGCTCCCTGCCAGCGTGAAGAGCATCGGTGAAGGCGCGTTTGATAACTGCCCCCATTTAACTCTCAAGGTGCTTGAAGGTTCCTACGCGCAGCGCTACGCGCAGGATAACGCAATCCCCTTTGAGATCGCGGGGAATTGAAAACCGGGAAACGTTCGACGGAAAAGGGGTTCAATTCTCTCAGCCCGATTAATGGAACACTTCGCGACAAGTCCACAGTCCAAAGGCTGCTTGTGATACGCATGGCTGCAGCCAAACCCACCGTGACGACACACCATGACCCATCCCAATCACCGCGCAACACTTTACAAGAGACTCAGTGTTCAAATGAAAGGAG
>LFTR01000111.1 GCA_001513425.1 Clostridiales bacterium DTU024 | reverse complement strand
GCGTATTCTTGAGTCCCAAACGAAAGACGTCCCCGAGAAGAAAGTCAGACCCGGCTACAAGCTAAGCAAAGCACGGCAAACCCGCATCCAAAGGGCAGTGAAAACCTCCGCCAGATTGGCGACGGTTAATCTGCCGATTCTCACTAACGGGAAGACAACACCCTTGTACCAAGCCCTGCATGCTCTATCTGCTCTCTCGTCCGTTTCCTGACCTACAACATCTTGACGCGATCTTATCATGCTTTTTATCTGGACAAAATAGCCAAAACAGGCGACAATAGCGCAAGATACGTACAAATTCGTCTGCCCTGAACAAGGAGGATATTTCGTGCCGATGTTTACGACCGTTCTGGAGAAAGCGCTGCCCGTGTTTATCATGCTGGCACTGGGCGTTTTGTGTCGCAAGAGGCATATCATCTCCCGCGAAGGTATAAGCGGCATGAAAACATTTGTCGTGAATATCACATTGCCGGCGGTCATGTTTTCCGCGTTCGCCTCGGCAGAGTACTCCCTGGGCAGTGTCTGGATCACCCTGATGATGTTCTCTATCTGCGCAATCATGCTGCTGATGGGTGTGGCAGGCTGCAGAATACTGGGTGTTCCGGGGCGGCTGTCGCCTTATCTGTCGACGGGGTTTGAAGCAGGCATGCTGGGATATGCGTTGTTTGTGCTGCTGTTCCCGCAGGAAAAGACATCGTCATTTGCCATTGTGGACCTGGGGCAGGTGCTGTTCGTGTTCACGATATACAAAGCGCTGCTCAAAGGACGCGGGGGCCTGGGCGGTGTGGTGCGTGAGGCGGTGCGCGCGCCCGCGGTATGGGCCATCCTTATTGGCATTTTGGTGGGTGCTTCGGGTTTGTACGACGCGCTCGGGCCCGGCGGCATCGGGGGCGTGCTGGATGCCGTTGCAGGGTTCATCGCGGCGCCCACCGGCGCGGTGATCCTGCTGACCATCGGTTATGACCTGGTTTCGGGTGAGATCCGCTGGCGCAAGACGACCAA
>LFTR01000185.1 GCA_001513425.1 Clostridiales bacterium DTU024 | reverse complement strand
TTGTCTGGGCGTCTGCCGCACTCGAATTTGCGCCATTATGCAGGCACGACCCGCACAGCGGCCCGGCCACGCAATGTTCATTTGATAATTGTGTTTTGATAGTATATACTAATCCCAAAATCGAAGTATCACTTCTTTGCTGACAGCACGTCCGACCTTCATCCCTGCCAAATATGACCGACTTTTCTGCCTGCCGATCCAATTAAGGAGCGCAAGGCATACGCATACGCAAGGAGGATCTCATGCGTTCCATTTGCAGAAGGAGTTGAGATAATTGGATCAAGCCACTACAAATGAATACTTCATCTCGCCCGCAACGGAAAAGCGAATAAGGGATATCGCTTCCCGCTACAAAAAAGAACCGCATCAGCTAATGAATATCCTGCTGGATATCCAAAGGGAAACTTCCAATTCCTTTCCACACAGTGTAGCCGCGCTGGTTAGCCGCATCATAGGGATACCGGAAGCGGACCTGTATGGATTCGTCAGCTTCTACGCCATGTTTTCAACGTCCGCTCGCGGCCGGTATGTTGTGCGCATGTGCCACAGCGCACCCTGCCATGTATGCGGGGCGCAAGGCGTAATGGACGCGATCTCCAAAACGTTGGGCATCAAGCCGGGCGAGACGAGCAAGGACGGACAATTCACCCTTGAATACTGCCAATGCCTTGGCGTATGCGAGTTCGCTCCTGCCATCATGGTCAACGATACTGTCTACCGCAACCTGACGCCCGGGCGCGCGGCCACTTTGATGGAAGACTATCAGAGAGGGGACGTGATGTAGATGTTAAGCGAAACAAGGATCGTCCTGAGAAACATCGACAAAATCGATCCCGTTAGCGTCACGGATTACAAAAAGCGCGGCGGCTATCAGTCCCTGCGCAAGGCGCTTGCCATGAAGCCGCAGGATGTCATCGACCAAATGAAGCTCTCCGGGCTGCGCGGCCGCGGAGGGGCAGGATTCCCGGTATGGAAAAAGTGGAGCATCACTGCCGCTGCCCAGGGCGACAGAAAATATGTCATCTGCAACGCGGATGAAGGCGAGCCGGGCACTAACAAGGACAGGGTCATCCTTTCCGGTGACCCAAACAGTGTTTTTGAGGGGATGGCCATCGCGGCGTATGCGGTCGGTGCTGACAAAGGGTACCTTTACCTAAGGCGAGAATACCCCTATATCGCGCCGATACTGGAGCAGGCGCTTGTAAACGCGCGCGGTGAAGGCTGCCTGGGCAGCAGCATTATGGGGTCAAAATTCATTTTTGACATCGAAGTCGTGTCCGGCGGCGGCGCCTATGTATGCGGGGAAGAGACAGCATTGATAGAATCCATCGAGGGACGCCGCGGGGAGCCGCGTTTCAAGCCCCCCTATCCCGGCGTGCAGGGCCTGTACGGCAAACCAACGGTGGTCAACAACGTAGAAACGCTGGCCAACATACCCGTCATAATTGAGCGCGGGGGCAAATGGTTCAGCGAGATCGGCGTACCCAACTGCACCGGTACCAAGGTTTTCACGCTGTGCGGGAACATCACCCAAAAGGGCGTCTTTGAGTACCCCATGGGCACCAACCTCAAGGATATCTACGAGACGCACGGGGGGGTGAAAGACAACTTCGACCTGCGCGGCTTCATGCTGGGCGGGCAGTCGGGCAATCTGATAAATGCCGGCCAGATCGACCTGCCGATGGATATCGATAGCTGTCAGCAGGCGGAATCGGTACTGGGGACCGGTACCATCATGGTCATAGACGACCGCCACGATATACTGGATATCGTAGAAAACATCATGACCTTCTTCATCGAAGAAAGCTGCGGCAAATGCACACCCTGCCGAGAGGGCAATATTCGCATATACGAAATCCTCAGGCGCATCAGCAGTGGTCAGGGGCGTATGGAAGACCTGACGCTGCTGGAGGACCTCGCCTCCACCATGAATGTGGCCTGCCTGTGTGGGTTGGGACAAAACTCTTCAGTGGCGGTCATTACCAGTCTGCACAATTTCCCTGATGTCTACCTGAAGGCCATCGAAAGGGGGCAAAGAGCGTGATCAAACTGACGATCGACGGCCTACCCGTTGAGGTTGAGGAAGGCGCGACGCTGCTGGAGGCAGCCACGAAGCTGGATATCCATATCCCCACGCTGTGTTACCACCCGGACCAGAATGTCAAGGCCAACTGCCGTATCTGCCTGGTGGAAATGGAAGGCAACAAGCTGTTGGTGCCCTCCTGTTCCTACCCCGCCCAGAACGGCATGTCCATCCGCACCCATTCACCCAAGGTCAGGCGTGCGCGCAGGAACATCCTGGAGCTGATCCTGGCCCGCCACGCGCAGGACTGCCTGCATTGCGACCGGTCAGGCACCTGCGAACTGCAATCTGTATCTGAGGAGATGCACTTTGTCAAGATTCCGCGCTATCCCTACGTGGCGCGCTCAGCCGAGTCGGACCACTCATCGCCCTCTGTCGCGCGCGATTCAGCCAAGTGTATCACCTGTGGCAGGTGCGAATACGTCTGCAGCGAGGTACAGACCGTTCACGCCTTATCCAAGACAGGACGCGGTTTTGAGATGCAATTCCGTCCCGTATACAACCGCCCCTTGGGCGAAAGCATCTGCGTCAACTGCGGCCAGTGTGTCCAGGCTTGTCCCACAGGTGCGCTTACCGTCCGTGACGAGACCCAGGTGGTGTGGCATGCATTTGCTGACCCAAACAAAACCGTCATCGCACAGGTCGCCCCGGCTGTGCGCATCACCCTGGCGGAAGCGCTGGGCGAACCGCCCGGCAGCATCAGCACGGGCAGAATGATCACAGCCATGAAACGCGTGGGCTTTCACAAGGTGTTTGATACCGATTTCACAGCAGACCTGACCATCCTTGAAGAGGGCACAGAGCTGATTAGCCGCATCAGCAATGGCGGAGCCCTTCCCATGATTACCTCCTGCTGCCCCGCCTGGATCAAGTTTTGCGAAACATTCTACCCGGAGCTGCTCCCCCATTTGTCCACATGCAAATCACCGCAGCAAATGTTTGGCGCACTGCTGAAAACCTACTACGCTGAAAAGACGGGAAAATTGCCTCAGGATATCCTCAGCGTTTCCGTAATGCCCTGCACTGCCAAAAAGTATGAGGAAACCCGTCCGGAACTGGGCAGGAACGGCATCCGGGATATTGACGCCGTCGTGTCGGTGCAGGAACTGGCGAGGATGATCCGCAGCGCGGGTATCCGCTTTGACACGTTGCCGGACACGCCCTTTGACGCGCCATTCGGTTTGGGCACAGGCGCCGGGGAGATCTTTGGCTCGACGGGCGGCGTCATGGAAGCCGCTCTGCGCACGGTTTACGAGCTGGTCACAGGTAAACCACTCCAGAACATTGACATCCAAGCCGTTCGTGGTTTTGAGGGCATCAAGGAAGCAGCCGTAGATATGAACGGCACGCACGTAAAGGTCGCGGTAGCAAACGGTCTTAGCAACGCGCGAAAGATCATGGAATTGGTCAAGGCCGGTAAAACGGACTACCACTTCATTGAAATCATGGCCTGCCCCGGCGGGTGCATCGGTGGCGGCGGGAACCCCATAAAAGAAAACGCGATGATGAGATCCCGGCTTGACGCGGTGTACCGCCTGGATAAGGAACTGCCTATCCGAAAATCCCACGAAAACCTCGCCGTCAAAGCGCTGTACGAAGAATACTTGGGCGAACCCAATGGGCACCGATCCCACGCGCTGCTGCACACCACCTATATGAACCGCAGTGGCTTGCTGGGATAAGGCACAATACAGTCTGTTCACTGCAAAATGTGCAGAATCAGATGGGCCGCCCTGTTGAGTCTCTTCTCCCGCGGAATTCTGTTTTCGGCACATTCCCTTGTGCGAGATTCTCGCTTGCTTTAGCCAAGATTGGCGACCGTAATGATGTACAGAACGCTCTGTGATCTTGGCCGCAAAGCCGATTAATCGCGACAAAAATGCCCGAAAACGTTGTAAATTCAACGATTTCAGGCATTTTTGTGGAGCATAGCGGATTCGAACCGCTGACCTCGACAATGCGAAAATCATCTTTTGCTGTTAATGTGTGTATTTCCGTGTTAGCGTGTTGATGAAAAGCATTGAAATATGTATACATTCTGTTCTTCTATGTTACCCTGTGTTATCGGCGTTAGGGATTCCGTTAGGGATGAATTCTAACAGCACACGTCACTGTAATACGTGCGCTAATGCTGATATCAATCGGTACCTACTGCATGAGATTAGAACGCCATTATGTGAACACGAACCCCCAGTAAAAAACGCAAAAACGCCATTAACTGAGCAAATCAAAACCCAGGCTCGTCGCCAGCTTCTCCATCTTCTAGGCAGATACTACACATAGCTTCCAAATTGTCCCATCGCCGTGACTGGAACTGACCTGCCCCCCAAAAAAGTAGTCCACCATATGTGAGAAAAAGATATAATGAGAAAAGAGGTGGATGACGATGAAACGGAGCAGATATACTGAGGAACAGATTGCCTTCGCTTTGAAACAGGCGGATCTAGGGACTCCCATCAGCGATGTATGCCGGAAACTGGGCGTATCAGAACAAACCTTCTATCGGTGGAGAAACAAGTTTAGCGGAATGCTGCCCAGTGACATGAAGCGATTGAAGCAATTGGAAGAAGAAAACACCAAGCTGAAGAAGCTGGTGGCGGATTTGAGCCTTGACAAGGCCATTGCTATCAGGAATGTTGATGGTGTGAAAATCGGCTATGTACCGCAGGCGGACAATGTCATTTTTGCCCGACTGATGGACGCTGGAAAGCTACTGTTTGGAAAGATCACGGCCAACGAGATGCGGGGCAGCTGGTTGAGGATTGACATCAAAGTATTCCTACACGAGTAAAGAATGAGGCGGAAGCGGGCTGTTGTCATAGTTTACAATAGCAGCTGAAACAAGCACACAAGAGAAAACAACTTCCAAAATACTGCACGAAGGGAATGCGAAAATGAACAAGGAAATCATCACTTTCCTGATCAAAGCAAAGCAATCAACTTATGCCGGTAAGGGCGCAGAAACCGCTTCATCGCGATTGACATCTCACGATCTAATTTACAGAGATGGGAACTATATGTATTACGACACCTATCTGGGCGGCAACAAATTCGCCGGAGAAGAAGCGCTCTGGATATTGGAAAATCCCTATTGGAGCATGAACTATGCAGGACGGGTCATAGGCGAACACTTCAGCGGTGATTTTTTGAAAGAAGCGCTGTTCAACGTTCCTGAAGAAATGCCTTATCGGGGGCCGAAACAGTATATGAACGGGGATTATTCTTACCACTGTTATACTGAGGGGAGCTTTGATTGGTTCCAAGGAAAAGAGACCATCGAATACCAAGGCAGATTGATCTATGAATGCTACTTTCACGGCGGGTTGATAGCGTAATTGCATAATCGTGCAAGGTATAGCTAAACGGGCGCGCTTACCAGCCGGTTTCCAGATAGGAAAAAGAGAGTTGGATGAAGGGGGAGAATAACGTAATGGACTTTTTTAGATTGGCGGAAGAACGGTTTTCCATTAGGAGTTTTACAGACAGACCGGTCGAAAAGGAGAGCATTGAGGCGATACTGAGAGCAGGTCAGGTAGCTCCAACGGCGTGCAATCTTCAACCGCAAAAAATCCTGGTCATCCAGAGTGACGAGGCTTTGGCAAAGTATCGAAGATGCACCAAGAGTCATTTTAACGCGCCGCTTGCGATCCTGACCTGTTATGACAGGAATCTTTGCTGGAAAAGGGAATACGACGGTAAAATGAGCGGCGAAATCGACGCTTCGATCGTCACAACCCATATGATGCTTGAAGCATCCAACCTGGGTATAGGTTCGACCTGGGTCATGCATTTTATTCCCGAGGCAGTCCGTGAAGAGTTTCAGCTGCCAGAAAACTATGAGCCTGTCAGCCTTCTTGCCCTGGGTTATCCGGCTAAAGGCGTGACGCCGTCTTCGGGCCATGGCAGCATTAAACCACTGAAAGATATCGTGTCCTTTAATAGATTCGAGTAGAGATATCCAATGTTCAGGAGGATGGAAGCCACGGACGTAAGCGCCTCGCCCGCCTGTGTTACGATGTGGCCAAGAATCGCCCAAATCACTCAACAACCAAGCAGCTTGACATGGTTTGCGGAGTCCAAGGTTGTGAACTTGATCTATCCGTACTCGCTGGCCCCATGCTATGAACGGTCGTTCATGGAAAGGATAAAGCATGACAGGAAAAATGAAGATGGTAGCAAAGAAGCCCAAGGAAAACATGTCCTTTGTTATTTCTGTAAGCCTCAAAAAGGGCTGTTACCGGCACATCCAGATAGCGCAGGAAGCCACGCTGGAGGAACTGAGCAGCGTGATCCTGCA
>LFTR01000094.1 GCA_001513425.1 Clostridiales bacterium DTU024 | reverse complement strand
CTGAGTTTCACCCTGTATATTCTTATCGGCGCGCTCTACAGCGTGTTGGCAATAGCGGGTTCCTTTCGCCTGTTCCTCAAAAAACAGCAGTACTGAAGATAGACATCATGCCGGATACCAATCGTCTGCCCCCTGTCCATGGGCGTCACTTTTGCCTGTAATTGCCCGGAATAATGATGCCGTTGCCTTGAAACATCAAGTCATTGGGCGGTGATCTCAATTTGGCCCATCATGCCGTTGTCCTCATGCTCCAGAATGTGGCAGTGATACATAAACAGGCCTTCATCCCAAAAACGCACAAGGAAACGAACATCCTCAGCCGCATCCAGTGCTACAGTATCCTTCCAGCCGCGCTCATTGGGCGGCGGCAGTGCGCCGTCACGCGTCAAGACGCGAAACTGTGTGCCGTGCAGGTGAAAGTTGTGCGTCATACCGCCCATCATATCCGGACTGTTGTAGACTTCCCACACTTCATCCCGGTTGGGGGTGCCCTTTTCGTCCACCCGATGCATGTCAAACACGCCGCCATTGATGCTCGCCATCGTAC
>LFTR01000259.1 GCA_001513425.1 Clostridiales bacterium DTU024 | reverse complement strand
TTGCCTGCACGCAGGCGTGCTGCCGGACTGCTATGAAGGGACCAACATCCATGTTGAAGTGCAGGGACGAGGCGTTCTCAGCTGCTTCATCCGCCACGCGGACGGCAGTGTGACCTGCCCGATGGGACGGACGCTGCTTAAGCATCAGGATAAGAAATATGGAACGCAATATGGAAGCCGGGAGGCTTGCCGTACCTGTCCCAACCGATGTACGGACGCGAAAGGCGAGAAGACTGTTCTGATCGGATACAATTCGGTTAATTCCCAGAGTAAGGTCCACAGTGGACAAGGGTGTGGCGTTTAGTATGAGAAGCCGAATGGTGTAGAATTCAGTCTGGGAAACTCTCGGGGGATGGAGAGGGAAAATGACAGACTTGAAAACAACCAGGAACAAGCATTTGACTTTGGAAACACGCATTGAGATCCAGGGATGTTTGGATCACGGGATGACCTTCAAAGCCATTGGTAGCAGGATCGGCAAGGACCAGACAACTATCTCCAAGGAGGTGAAGAAACACATCACTGTCAGGGCAACGAACTGTATCAAACGCAATGAACAGGGTGAAGAACTGCCCCATGA
>LFTR01000177.1:8241-22434 GCA_001513425.1 Clostridiales bacterium DTU024 | reverse complement strand
CGTTATTTCCAGGAAAATATCTTCCAAAGACGGTATCCGGGTATGAAGCTGTGTAAGCACCAAACGCGGATACTTTGGCGCAAAAGCGCGGAACACGATCTCCTGCACCGGCGTTTCTTTAGGCGCATCCAGCGTAAAATGCGTGTGCTCGTTTTCTGAATGCGTCTCCAAAATGGCTATGTTCTGTTCCTGCGCGCATACCAGCATGGTTTGCATCGTGACTTCGTGTTCTCCGCGAACGGATACTGTCGTCACCGGGTTTTTTTGGTATGAATCGGTGATCGTGTTGATGTCGCCATCCGCCAGCAGTTTGCCGTCAAACAGGAATAACAGCCTGGAACAGATGCCGGAAATCTCCGATAGAATGTGTGAAGAGATCAGCACCGTCATATTTTCGGACAGCGTTTGGATCAAACCCCGTATTTCTATCACCTGCTGAGGATCAAGCCCAACGGTCGGCTCATCAAGAATAAGCAGTTTGGGATCACCTATCAGCGCAGCGGCAAAGCCCACTCTTTGTCGGTATCCTTTGGATAAATGGCCTATTGCTCTTTCCGATACATGAGAAATATTGAGCATCGCGCAGACTCTGTCGCATTCGTTTCGGGTATCCTTCGGCCTGATATCGCGCAACGAGCAAACAAATTGAAGATGTTCCAGTACCGTCAAATAGGGATACAAAGGCGGTATCTCGGGCAAGTACCCAATCAACCGCTTCACATCCTGAGGCCTCTCCGCCATCCGCATACCGCCAAGCTGTATATCTCCCGCCGTGGGGGCCAGATAGCCTGCCAGCATCCTCATGATGGTGGATTTGCCCGCCCCGTTGGGTCCCAAAAGACCGACGACCTCATGCACTTGCGCGTCAAAGGAAATACCTTTCACGGATTCGCGGGCGCCATAATTCTTTTTCAGATCCATTACACGCAGCATGGCAAAAGCCTTTCCGATATATTTGACAAACAATACTCAATATGCAATACTAGTATACCACATTGTGCCATAAAAGACAATCGTCATCCTGATGTAAAGGAAACCGAAAAGATGGACTTAACACCATATCTGAAGGATCTGGAAAACCGTATCGATATACTTGAAGAAGAGCGCCTCGAAAATGATTGGCTTCAGTTCGCTGACGGACTCTGCCGGGAGCCTTTTTTTTCGCCAAAACGCAAAATTTCAAAGGCTTCTGTCGACTATCCGGCCATGTATGTCAACGATGCGTTCGAAAACGAAAATTGGATGGTATATCACCAGCTGAAGATGGTAAACGAAGAGCTTGCCGGCGGAAAAGGCAATCTTCTTTGCGTACGCCCCAATTACGGCACCGGCATTATCCCTTCCATGTTCGGCGCGGAAATGTTTTATCTTGCGCGCGAGCTGGACACCCTCCCCTGCACCCGGACACTTGCGGATGGCGAAGACGGTGTCCGCACGATACTGCGGGAGAACAAGATGTATTTTGATGCGGGTCTTTCAGCCAAAGTATTTCGCTTTGCGCAACACTATCATGACGCCGTCGCGCCTTATCCCAAGATCCGGAGATGTGTCCATGTATACAATCCCGACCTGCAGGGCCCTTTTCCTTTGTCGGATATGCTCTGGGGCGGAGACATTTACATCGCGATGTATGAAGACGAGGCCCTTGTGCATGAAATGCTGAGCTTCATGACGGACGTATATCTCCGATTTACCGCTAAGTGGCATGCGCTCTACCCGCCATTTGACAAGGGCCACTCCGTGGAATGGGGGCTTTTGCACCGCGGGGGCACCATGATCCGCAACGATGCTGCCATGAATATCTCGGGAAATATGTATCACGACTTTGTAATGCCCTATGACCGGCGCATTATTGACGCCCTCGGGGGCGGCGTGCACTTCTGCGGGCGCGGCGACCACTATATTGAGCATGTATGCGCGATAGAAAACATCGGCTGCATCAACCTGTCACAGCCGCACCTCAATGACATGGAAAAGATCTATTCCCGGTCCATCGACTGCGGAATTCCGATCATTGGCATGCCGGAAGACGAAATCAGCCGCGCGGTGGCGCAAGGCCGGGATCTGAAAGGCAAAGTGCATTCGGGTGCCTCGCTGGCGGTATGGGAAAGCAAGCCAAAGGGCTGATCAAGCATTTCGGCTGTTACCTTTTCCAACGTCACCACAACACTGCCGGCAAATATGGCCCCAAAAGAGCAATGAATTCCCCGGGCAAGCCGCTGCACATAGAACAAAGGAGATGCGAAACATGAAACGTGAGTTGGGTATCGCGATATGCGGGCTTGCCTGTTGCCTGTGCTCAGAAAATGTTGCCTGCGGGGGGTGTTATTCCGAGCAATGCCCCGACAAGGACTGGTGTGAAAACCGAAAGTGCGCAGCGGAAAAAGGTATCAGTCACTGCTATGTTTGTGAAGAAGACTGCTCAAAAGGACTGCTCAATAAAATCAAGCCCTATACCTTCACCCTGTTCATAAAGCGATACGGCGTGGAACAATTGCTGCGCTGCCTTGAGAAAAATGAAAGGGACGGGATCGTCTATCATCGAGAGGGTATTAATGGGGATTATGACGACTTTGACGATTCGGAAAAGCTGATCAACTTTATTCAGACAGGGATGCGAGAATGATCCCGGGGCGATAACAGCCGATATTTTCGTGCTTGAGGCACGTTCATACTATCGGTTGACGAATAATGCCGGTGTTTTATGGTGTATGCCCGGAATATTTTTATTGCGCACGACTGCCCGAAAAATCGCGCGATCCGCCATATTGGAAAAGCTATCGAGGGGATCCTGACAAAGCCGGCCGTACACAAAAACATCACAGACCAACATAACTGGAAAAATGAAAATCTCTCCCGCATGAATGCTTTTCGGGAATTTCGGAGGCTGAATCATGGAATTTGTTTGGCTATTTGTGGGTTTTGCGCTTTTGATCAAAGGCGCCGACGTGATGATAGAAGCCGCGTCAAAATTGGCGAGATCCTTTGGTATCCCAACGATGGTGATCGGCCTGACAGTCATCGCGCTGGGCACCAGCATGCCGGAGGCAGCTATCGGCATTATGTCCGCTGTCAATAAGACCAATCAGTTGACACTGGGCGATGTAATAGGCAGTTCAGTAGCGAATGTCGCCTTGATCATTGGTTTTTCGGCAGTACTCAGGCCGTTGACGATCCAGCCGGGGACCATCTCCAGGGATATTCCGCTGTCCATCATGGTGCAAGCGGTTTTTGCAGTCTTCCTGCTGACCGGTCAAGGTATCGATCGCCTTGAATCTATCACGCTCATGATCGCCCTGGTTGGTTACCTCTTTTATATGGTTCGGTCAAGCAAACCGGAAAACAACGAGTCTCAGGATACTTTCAACAAGTCAGACTCCGGCGAAAAGCCTGTTTCCGCCATGCGATGGCGCTCCTTCCTGATCACTTTGGCAGGCATGGCCGGCGTTATGGGTGGATCAAAGCTTATTGCTGACAATGCGATTCTGATTGCCGAAGGCTTTGGCTTAAGCGAGACCATGATCGGCATCACGGTTGTGGCGCTGGGCACATCCTTGCCGGAGCTGGTCGTCAGCATCGTGTCCGTTACGCGCAAGGAACACGGGCTTTTGGTCGGTAACATCATTGGCAGCAATATTTTTAATATTTTGTTTGTGGTGGGCGTCTCCGGCACGATCTATCCAATCGCATCTTCCGACACAATATGGATCAACCTGGCCTTGATGCTCACAGTGAGTGTGCTGTTTTTACTCATGGCCAAGCGAAGTAAGCGAATAAGCCGCCCGGAAGGCAGTTTTCTCTTGGTTTTTTATGTGGCCTTTTTGGCTTTGGCCGTCCTGACGACTTGATGGCTTTTGCAGCTTTGGATGAAACACTCTAAATCTCGGAAGCTAAGATTGCACATTATGGATGGCAAGTTTTCGAATCGACTCGCAACAGCTTGACTCCCAAATGGATATACATAAGATGATGATGGCCCTCAACAGCAACGGGATCTGCCAAATCCGACAATTGCCTCAAAAAAAACACCAATCAAAATGCAGGGCATCCGAGGCAGTACGCCCATACCGTTTTTGCGCATCGGGTTTTTGACGATGCAAATATTAGGAAAACCAGGACCAACGCTGCGGGCGTTTTCCTCACATTCTCGGCGCTCGGTGTGCCTGGTTGATTACTTCAATGTCCGCAAGACGACGGGGAGGCACGCAATACTGGCAAGCGTTCAGTGCGCTGTAAGGCGCGTTTTCCAATTCGCCATATGTGAATGGCGTGAGCGGCAGGTATTTGTCGCGCACACCGTAGCACTTTTCGGCGGCGTGGTAATCCTTACCGCCTTGCGTGTTATAAAATAGCGGCGTTTGCGCATCCGGCATACCCAGACTCCGTCCCTGCAGATCTTCCCAAATGATAATGCGGGTACCCATGTTGCGCCGCAGCTTATCCCAGATCCAACGCATGTTGGTACCTTTGGGAGTACGCTTGCGCTGAACGCGGATACAACCATGGCTGGCGCGCTCACCCAGTACTTTCTCAAGCGGCTCGTATGCCTTGTTGTCTCCGCGCGCAATGTACGGAACCTGATGTATGAAATCACCGTCGTTGAAACGCAGGGCGTATTCACCCACGACGTTGTCGCTGACAAAATCGCCCACGGGGCTGACAATGAGATATTCCCCGCTGCGCGTCTCGTTATAGGGTTGGCGCTCGTTAGGCAATCCTGTGGACACACTAAGGACATCGTAAAGCTCTCCGTCCACGAAGATATAGAGCCTTTGGTCCAGTTTATCGATCACCATACCGTATTTCTGATTGACCTTCTTGACTTTCAGCGCAGATGTCTTGATGTAGCCCTGGGTCAGTTGATTCCAGGCCTTGATTTTGCTGTCATGAAAGGAGCTGGAGTAGACTTCAACCAGACTCCAGCCATTGTCCAAAGTCTCCAGCACGTGCACGCCTTGGCTGTCGTACGTTACATCCGCCACGGCCTCGGCATCGGCGCGCGGCTCTTTGCGCAGCACTGTCTGCTCTTTCTGGTGCCCATCCACCACTGTGATGGGCGCGGTGAGCATCGCCCAGATACGCTCGGTCTGCGTTATGTCCATGGGCGTTTCCCAATAATTGTCCTCAAGCCCTACGGTGCGGGAACCCGGAATAAAATCGGCTGCTGCCACCGTGGTTTCCGCACGGGAGACGATGGGTACGAAAAGTACCGCAACCAGGAACAAAGTGAAATACCTTTTCAACATAATACCTCCATACGTTGTCTCAATACCGTTTTTGGGGCTCCGGAGCCAAGCTTTTGCCGACTGCCGCTATCCGATAACGATCCCAAGCTATGAACGCTCCTGGAAGCCGTCCAATACATCTGCCATGCCGATGAGCGCCAGTGCGTCGCGCAAACCTCTGTCGATCTCTTCAAGTGTGAAACCCGCNNAAAAAGCATGTTTTCAGCCTCGTCGATTCGGTTCTCGGCTATGAGGTCAATTAGCACGTCATTGAGTCGGTCTGAGGAAGCAGTGCTCTTGTCGTCATAACGCTCAAAAACAGGGATCGCTTTGCCTAAAAGCAGGACCGAAAGCGCCCGCACCAAGGAAGCAATCTGTCGCATGATATGGTCATTTCTGATCACGCTGCCCACCCCTTGAGATATTGCTTGAACATGTTTGCGCGATACGACAAGGCCAGTGCCCCTGAACCGCGCATGTCCTATTGTACCCATTTTAAGGCAAAATCGCACGCACCTTTGGTTGTTCTCAGTCTTTCAAACAGAAAGCCTCTATTAGCGCGGTGACTCGTAGATTGATGCATTCTTTAACCAGGAGGCTGTTTTTCATCAGATCAAAGCCATGAAAGGCGCCATTGACCTGAACCAGCCGAACGAAGACTCCCGCATCCCGGAGCGCTTCGGCGTAGGCAATTCCTTCGTCACGCAAAGCATCCAATTCCGCTGTTTCCAGATAGGTGCCGGGAAGGCCAATCAGGGAGTGCGCTTCCATCGGGGATGCGTAACAGATGTTCCCCTCGTCCGGGGCGGGCAAATAGCATTTCCACATTTTTTTGTTCAGGCGCGCATTCCACATAGGTGTATTCACAAACAAACGCATCGAAGCGCTGCCCATCCTGCGGTCTGTAACCGGATAAATCAGCATCTGAAAGCATGGCAGCGGCGTGTTTCTGTCTCGCGCCATGAGGCACACCGCGGCTGCCAATGCACCGCCGGCGCTATCCCCGCCCACTGCGATGCGTTCCGGGTCAATACCCAGCGCTTCGGCGTTCGCAATCGTCCATTTGTATGCACAAAAGCAGTCTTCAGCGGGGATAGGAAAAGGATAGCGCGGGGCGAGTCTGTAATCAGGCAGGATGACCACGCAGGGCGTTTTGATGGCAAACCGCTCTGCCAGGCTGTAATGGTGCGACGCCGCTTTTAGCACAAATGCGCCACCGTGAAAGTAGATCAGACACGGCGCGGTGCTGCGAACACCCGGGGGCTTAATAATGACTGCGGGAAACGCACCGTTCGGCTTAGCCGCGATGACACGTCTTTGAATTATTTGTTCCCTGCTCAGCGCTCGAGGGGCCATGAGCAGAAAGGCATTCATGAACGGAAGAAGAGGCCGCCAAAGCATCGGCCTGATAAATCTAAGCGGCAAAAGATCCCCGTGTATGTCGTTCTTGTTCATCATCCCGCCTTACGCCGGCAGAGTTCTGCCCATTTTTAGGTGTAGGAGAAGAACTGCCGCTCACGCGCAACAATTCAATAAGCTTGAAGGTTCCAAGTGATCTGCTTCCGCGTTCGAACGGCCGGCTTGCATTGCGCTGTTTGCGCCGCGCCCTCACTGCTTTTTGGGCGCGACATCGGCATCGTTGGGGTATCCCACTCGCTCCCAGAAACCTTTGTACTGAGCATCATCCGACAATGTGATGCTGTTCACCCACCTCGCCCACTTGTAACCCAGCTTATCTTCCGCCACCACGATAAAAGGATAACCCATCGACGGCGGCAGGTCCAGGCCGTTGGCACCGTAAGCCAGGATAAGCGCTTTGTCACGTATCGTCTCCAGCGGCAAGGAAGTCGTGTAGCCATCCACAGAACCAAAGATGACGGTAACGGCCTCCGGTTTTGCACCGGCCCTATTAATCAGTTCATCCAGCAAGACGCCTTTCCATAACATGGTGGCATCCCAGCCTTCCACACAATACAGGGTTATCAACCGCTCATAGGCTTCAAGCGCTCGCACCTCTTCGTAGGTCAAGGTTACTTGCTTTTCCACAAGACCGTCGATCAGGAGCGTGTAGCCGGAGATGTCAACCTGCTGAATGCCTTGTATGGAATTGTCCCTGGGGCCGATAGCGGGATCAAGCCGCGCGCCCTGGTACTCGGTGATCTCGTTTTCTCTAAACCGCTCCTGCGTGGCGGCGGAAACGATATCCGCAACAGACGCGTCTTGATTGGCTGCACAGGCAGTCACGGCAGTGACTATGAAGAGAAGAATCACCAGTTCGGTTAGAATGCGTTTCATATTCAATCCCCCCTTTGTTCCAATTGTAATCCCTGCAGGATGACAAATCAAATGCGCCTTTAGGCTTCCCGGGTGATATGAACGGCACGTAGTTCACACGAAGGGGGCGCAGGGCACCGGCTCGATAAAATGGTGAATATTGGCATTTGCGCGTCGCGAATGTCAGCGCACTCTATCCGCAATCGAATGCACCCCCAAAGTTGGATCAAAACCGACTTCGGAGGTGCATAGCACCGTTTCAACATCGATCCGGGATCATCGCAACTCAACACGAGAATTTTGGGTGGGCTACAACCGGTCGTTGCGGCCCTGCAACCTGGCAAAACGGCAGTGATAGTGTTTAGATCACGTCGATCAGCGCGGCATATACAAGGCAAGCTTCATGAATTTGGCTGACCGGGCAGCGTTCATCACGCATATGGGCGAGCTTATAATCGCCCGGACCAAAACCAATGGTGGGAATGCCCATAGCAACGGGCGTAACGGCGTTGGTGCCAAAGTCCCAGAATCCGTTGGTATCCGCGCCCTTGCCCATCACCCGGGCATACGCTTTTTCCATTGATACAGTCAAGTGGTCATCGCGGCCTATGCGCCAAGGATCATGCATGGGTTCGTACACAAGGTCTTTTCCGGTCCAGCTTCGCCGCCGCAGCGTGCCCACCTCCCACCAAGCGTCCTTTCCCAGTATGAGCGCATCCATTTCGCGCCGAAAATCGTCGATGCTCTGCGCCGGGGACAATCTTCGGTCAACGTAAATGGAGCATGCGCCGGGCACGGCATTGAGCGAAGCGCTTTCGCAGGAAATGTCCGACAACACCGCCGTTCCGTGTATTCCCTCTGCTGAGGAAGATAAGCTGCGGTTGAGCGCATCGACGCGTCCGATGATCTGCGCCATCTCATACACGGCGTTACGGCCTTTTTCCGGCGCGGAACCGTGCGCTGATACCCCGCGCGTGTGGACACGCGCCTGCCCTTTACCCTTATGTCCCAGCGTGATCACGTTATCGGAAGGTTCACAAATAATGCAGTAATCGGGCCTGAGGTTTCTCTCCTGATAAAAATGGCGGAGGCTGACCCCGTCGCAGTATTCTTCGCATACGGTGCCGGTAACATACACCGTCTTGCCTTCCAGGTACCCCATTTCCTTCGCCAGCGCCGCCGCGACTATAGAAGCGCACAGTCCGCCCTTCATGTCGACCGAGCCGCGCCCCCACAGCATTTCGTCCAAGATCGTCCCCGAGAATGGCGGCAGCGCCCACATGTCTTCATCATTGACCTCCACCGTGTCCATGTGGCCGTCAAAATGGATCACCTTCTTGCCGTTGCCCACGCGGCCCGCTGCGTTGCCTGTCGCATCAATGAATGCCTCGTCAAATCCCAGGGCACGCATTTCATCGGCAATAAGACGTGCAAGGTTCTCTTCCCGGTCTGAATAGCTTTGTGTTTGCACGGCCTTTTGCGTAAACGCCGTCAAGCGCTGCGCGTAGGCGGAAAAANNAACATGCCTTTTACCCTGTCTGTCACAGGTCGTAGTACAACGCAAATTCGGCGGGATGGGGCACGCGGTCTACATCGTCCTGCTCCGCGCGTTTGCGGGCGATCCATTGCGTAATGAGACTTTCGGGAAAAACGCCGCCCGCTGTCAGATAGGCATGGTCGTTTTCCAGTGCGTCCAGCGCTTCGCCCAAGGATTTGGGCAGCCCGCCAATGCTCTTCCTCTCTTTCTCCGGCAGATCGAACAGGTTGAAATCATACGGCCCCCAGCCGTTTGCCTGCGGATCGATCCGGTTTTGGACGCCGTCGATCCCCGCCATCAGGATGGCCGCCAACGCGTAATACATATTGCATGTCGCATCAGGGTTGCGCAGCTCAAAGCACTTGTCCTCGGGCGACTTGGCATACGCCGGAATGCGGATGACCGCGGAGCGGTTCGCGGTCGCGTAGCCGATGGTCACCGGTGCTTCAAACCCTGGAACCAAACGCTTGAAGGAATTGGTGGACGGGTTGGTGATGCCGCACAAGGATGACGCGTGCTTGAGGATGCCGCCGATAAACCACAAAGCAGTATCGCTCAAATGCGAATACCCGCTTTCGTCAAAGAAAAGGTTGCTGCCACCTTTAAACAACTGCATATGGATGTGCATGCCGTTGCCGGCTTCACCACGCACGGGTTTGGGCATCATTGTGGCCGTTTTTCCGGCCTGGGCAGCGGTGTTTTTAATGATGTACTTGGCTATCATGGCCTTATCCGCCGTACGCGTCATATCATCGTATTCCACCTCGATCTCCTGCTGGCTGCAGCCGCCAACTTCGGTATGATGATACTTGACCTTGACGCCCCATTCTTCCATCGCAAGGCACATGCGGCTGCGCAGGTCCCAGTTCATGTCATGCGGAGGGGTGAGGTGATAATTGCCTTTGTGCGGCACAGTGTACCCTGAAGCGAGCTTACCGGAGTTCCACTCCGCGTTTTCGGCGTCCACTTCATAGAATACTCTGTTGGGAAGGGACTCAAAACGCACAGAATCGAAAATGTAAAATTCGTGCTCCGGCCCGCAAAGCATTTGATCGGCAACGCCCAAAGAACGCATGTATTCCTCGGCACGCAGTGCCACGTTGCGCGGGTACTGGTCAAACGGCTTGTTCTCCGTCTGGCGGATAACCATAACATTGCCCATCATGGACAACGTTTTGACATGCGCAAACGGGTCGATGACGGCAGTCTCCAGATCAGGGATAAAAACCATATCGCTGTTCTCTACCGACGCGTAGCCGTAGTTGGAACCGTCAAAACCAATCCCGTACTGCATCGTGTTTTCGGTCAGTCTCTCCACAGGAAAAGTCAGATGCCGCCAGCGCCCGACAATATCGATCATCTTGAAATCAACCATTTGGACATGGTTTTCATTGCAGAAAGCAAGAATTTCCTGGATGGTCTTCACTTTGGTCCTCCTTTTTGCCCGGGGGCATGGATATCCGGGTTTGTCTATTGCGTTTTTTTGCCTAAGTAAGCTTCCACAACAACCGGGTTGCACATGACATCATTCGCCGGGCCCTCCAGGGTGATCCGGCCTTGAGTCAAAACGTAAGCACGGTCAGCGACCGACAACGCCTTATATGCATTTTGCTCCACCAAGAGAATGGTCTTGCCCATCTGTTTGATCTCTCTGATAATGTCAAAAATGGTGTCCACCAGAATGGGGGCAAGCCCAAGCGACGGTTCATCCAGCAAAAGCAGTTCCGGATCGCTCATCAACCCACGCCCCATCGCCAACATCTGCTGTTCTCCCCCCGACAGGGTTCCCGCGATCTGATTTTCCCGCTCCTTGAGCCTTGGAAACATGTCCAGGACGTGCTCCAATGTTTCGGCCACCGCGCGCGCGTCACTGCGCAGATAAGCGCCCATGCGGAGGTTTTCCATAGTGGTGAGATTTGCGAATATCAGCCGCCCTTCCGGCACATGGCTGATGCCCGCGCCGACGATTTTGTGCGCCTTTTTCGGCAACGTCCGGCCCTTGAATTCGATGGCGCCCGAAAACTTGATAACGCCGGAAATGGCGTTCATCATGGACGATTTGCCCGCGCCGTTGGAACCGATGATCGCAACGATCTCACCGAGCCTTATCTCAACGTCTGTTTCACGCAGTGCATGGATGCCGCCAAAGGAAACGCTGAGTTTGTCGGTTTTGAGCAATGTTTCACCCATCACTGTTCACCTTCCTTCACGGCGCAGCGTTCGCCGTCCTGAACGCCCAGGTACGCCTCGATAACAGCGGGGCTGTTTTGAACTTGGCCGGGTGTGCCCTCCAGAAGGGATTTTCCGAAATTGAGCACGTGTATCCTATCGCACACGCCCATGATCAGGTCCATGTGATGCTCGATGATCAGCACCGTCAGATGAAAATCGTCGCGGATAGAGCGGATCATCTGCATAAGGCTGTCGGTTTCCTCCGGGTTCATACCCGCAGCCGGCTCATCCAGCAGGAGCAATTTGGGGCTCAGCGCCAGCGCGCGCGCAATCTCCAGCTTGCGCTGCAGCCCATAAGGAAGGTTAACCGAGACGACATCGCGGTAAAACGCGAGTCCCATCAAGTCAAGCAATTCCTCAGCTTTATGTTTCAGGGCCTTTTCCTGCTTGACAAACCGCGTTCCCTTCAAGCGCAGGAGCGGCTCAAACAGCCCGTAATTCGCGCTGCGGTGGCAGGCGATAAGCACATTATCGTACACAGTCAGGTTTTTGAAGAGCCTGATGTTTTGAAAGGTTCGCGTGATACCCATTTGGGCGATCCGAAAAGGCTTGAGCTGCAGCGCTTTCTTACCTTCCGCGGCACCCGCACCAATGGTTTTTCCGTAGAAAAGAATCTTCCCGGCGCTTAGCGCGTACACACCGTTGATCAAGTTAAAAATGGTCGTTTTGCCGGCACCGTTTGGACCGATCAGACCAAAAATTTCACCTTCCCGAATGTCAAATGTAACGTCGCCCACAGCGGTCAAACCGCCAAATTGCTTGGTTACATGTTCAAGCTTCAGCACTTCCCCGCCTTCACGCTTCATCGCTGCGCCCCCTTCCCGGCATCCCCGCCATTCATGCTTTTCAAGCGTTGCTCTGCCAACCTGGCCGCACGCTTGCGCGCCGGAAGTCGGAACAGGTCGCCCAGCTCCACGCCGCCCATAAGGCCCCGGGGCCGGATAACCATCATTACGATGACAGCCAGGCCGTAGATGACCAACCGCCAATTGTTGAGCGTCCGAAGCAATTCGGGCAGGAAGGTTAGGATCAGCGTGCCGATGATGCTGCCCGTGATCGAGCCCAGACCGCCGAAAATAACAATGATGGTATACTCGGTCGACTTGACCATCTGGAACATCTTGGGCTGGATATAAGTCATGTAGTGCGCAAGAAGGCCGCCGCCAATGCCTGCGTAAACAGCGCTGAAGATCAGCGCGATCATCTTGTAGCGAAACGTATCAATGCCGCTCATTTGCGCGGCAAGTTCATCTTCACGTATGGCTATAATACTGCGGCCGTGGCGCGACCGGATAAGAGCCATGAGGCCCAGTGTCCCGGCCGTACATGCAATCAGGACTGACGTAATGTCGGTTTTCCAGGGGATACCGGAAATGCCGCGTGCACCCCCGACATACTCCCAATTTTCAAGTATCAGGCGGACGGCCTCGCCAAACCCCAGCGTCGCAATACAAAAATAATCGCCCTTCAAATTCAGGGTCAAAGAGCCCAAGCCCGCTCCCACAAGTCCTGCCGCGATGCCGCCCAAAAGCAGGGCGGGGAAAAAAGGCAGACCCCATTTGGCCGTGCTGATCGCGGCGACATAAGCGCCAATCGCCATGAACCCCGCATGGCCGAACGAGAACAGGCCCGTAAACCCCGTTAAGAGGGACAAACCAAGCACTACCATCAGCACATAACCGCATTGGATCAGGATGCCTTCAATATAATACCAGCTCATCTTCAGCCCCCTATGCCTTGTCTTCGCTCGGCTTGCCCATCAGGCCTGTTGGCTTGACGATCAGGATGCCGATGAGGATCACAAATGCGATCAGATCCCGAAAGTTGGAGGAAATGTATCCGCTGACCATCACTTCGATCACCCCCAGCAGCACGCTGCCGATGATCGCGCCGGGAAGGCTGCCCAGCCCGCCGAAAACTGCCGCGACAAACGACTTGGTGGTGATGCCGCCGATGGTGGGATACACCGTGTATTTCATGCCAAAGAGCATACCTGCAAAGCCCGCTAAGATGCCGCCCAGCAGGAACACCAGAAAGATGGTTACGTTAACGTTGACACCCATCAGCTGACTGGCTTTGATAGAGAAGGAACTGGCCCTTATGCCAAGCCCTATTTTGGTTTTATCAATGATGATCACCAGTGCGATCAAGCCAATTGCCGCCACCGCGATAATCATCAGGTCGATCCTGCCCAGCGACAGGCCGGCCAATCGAATTGGCGCGGTGGAAAAAACCTGCGGATAGGTACGATAAGTAGGCCCGATAGTCGCGATGACGAAGTTCTCCAGAAAGATGGAGGCCCCCATCGCAGATATTATGTAGTACAAGAACGGTGCATTACGGTTGCGCAGCGGCGTATACACGGATACTTCAAGCAGTACCGCCAGAAGACCCGCCCCCACCCCGCATAATGCGAATGCCAACCAGAAGGGCATATTTGCTGCGGTCATCGCATAGTAACCGATGTACGCGCCCACCATAATAACGCCGCCATGCGCAAAATTGGAGAAGTTCATGATGGAATAGACAAGAGAATAACCCACTGCCATCAAAGCGTAGACACTGCCCAGCGATAGGCCGTTGATCATCTGCTGCAAGAATTGTTCCGTTTCCATCGCCCCCTTTCGCCCTGTGAATAGCGCAGTAAAAAAAAACTACACGCGCCCGCCACCTGTAGCGCGCCGGAAAAATGACCTTGTGCCGCTATAGTGCTTTGACGCGGAGGCAGAGTGCCTCCGCGTCAAATATTTTTGCGGGACTACTGACCCAGCCCGTACTTCATGACGAACTCATACCCTTCGCCCGCTATTTTAGTGATAGAACCTTCTTTTCCAACAGGATTGTGATCATCTTTGGACAGTTGGATGGTGCCGGTCACACCCTGCACGGTAATTTCTGTCAGCGCATCGGTGATGGCCTGACTGT
>LFTR01000177.1:0-8180 GCA_001513425.1 Clostridiales bacterium DTU024 | reverse complement strand
GGGATATTAAATTTGGCTTCAAACCTTGTCTTCAGCTCCGCGAACGCGGGATCGTTGACGTCCAGGTGATTGACAAAGTACGCGCCCTGCAAGGCTTCCTTGGCCATGACAAACAGCTGGTCCGACGGCCACCCGTCGCCGCCCAGCAGCGTAGCCTCGATGCCCAATTCCCGAGCCTGCTTGGCAATGAGTGCCGCCTGTTTGTAGAAGCACGGCAGGAACAGTACATCAGCGTCGGCAGCCAAAATATTGGTCAACTGCGCCTTAAACTCGACATCTTCACTCTTGAAAGCTTCCCTCTCCACGATTTCGCCGCCCTTGGACACGAAGATCTCCTCGAAATACTGTGTCAAGCCTGAGGAATAGTCATCGGACACATCATACAAAATGGCGGCCTTGGTGGCCTTGAGTTCGTCAAACGCGAACCCCGCGGCAATCGCGCCTTGGTAGGGATCGGTGAAACAAACGCGGAAGTTATAAGGTTTGACCGTGGTGAATTGGCCCG
This sequence comes from Clostridiales bacterium DTU024, assembly GCA_001513425.1. Lineage (GTDB taxonomy): Bacteria > Bacillota > Clostridia > Christensenellales > Aristaeellaceae > DTU024. Next base: position 7,675 of record LFTR01000177.1, on the reverse strand, counting down.
TTGCTTCATCGTAATTCAGCGTGACCTTAGGATTGGTCGCAACGGTCGAAATGTCCGGCACCTTCATTTGTTCAAGTACGCTCGCAATGGCGATGCACTGTCCGGACGCGTTCGGGCCCAGAATGGCGCACACCTTATCCTGCGCGATGATGCGCCTGGTTGCGTTGATGGCTTCATTGGCATCGCCCTTGGTGTCGTAGGTGAACAGTTCCACCTGGCGGCCAAGGATGCCGCCTGCGGCATTGGTTTCTTCCACAAGCATCTTGATCATGCTGCTTTCGTTGACGCCCAGCACGGCCTGGTCCCCGGTGAGCGAACCGATCCAGCCGATTTTGATGGGCTCCTCCGCCACAACCGGAACGGCAGACAACAATAGCACGACCACGCAAGTGAGCCCCAACAGTCTTTTCCAGTTCATGACAATACCTCCTGAAGTTTTCTTCTATGAAATTGGATACCCCTTAATCTTGATGCATCGTATCACAATTAAGTCCAGGTGTAAACATCCTGCATATAAAAAGCGAAATTCATTTTTTTCGGAACATTCTTTGGCGTGATTTGGTTGTTGTCTTAGGGTCTGTTGAAAAAGACGTTTCAGTTTTTCTCGTCCTTTTCGACTGCTACTTATGGCAATTGCAGCGATTCTCCAACCTATCCTTTTCTATTCAGAATATTTCAAAGAGGGTTCAAGAGGAGGCGCGGAAATTGTGCTGCGTTTGTCGTCAAAAATAAGCGCTGTTTCCATCTTTACGATCTCAGACAACAGACCATATTAGATCCAAAACAGGTTTTACTTGAATTAGGATGTCTTCCGTGATCAATGCTTTGCTTGGTTTTCAGTACGCCCAATGATCCTCGTGCATCGTTTTGATGGTTCCTGATGTACGCAGTGTACAAAACCCTGCTTTGCATTCAATACTTCGAAAGCTGCGAGGTTCTTATGAGGTCTGAATCAGATTAGGTTTTTTATGATATCCAAGCCCGCTACAAAGGAGCCGATTGAGCTTCCTATGTTAGCCATAATCACAATTAACAAGACCTTGAGAAAGCGGTTCTTGAAGAAGTATTTCGACGAAAAGATGTCCCGCGGAATGTTATTGATGTCCTGGACGGTTGGCCTCCTGATAGTTGCCTCCACGAGGCCGGTCAACCACCCGCAGGCAATCAGCGGGTTCAAGCTGGTAAACGGAGCCGCGACAAGGGATGTCAGAATGCTCAGGGGGTGCCCAAAGGACAAGGCGGTAAACGCAGCTGCCAACAACCCATTCCAAAGAGCCCACGACGAAAGCTGACGCATTCCTGTTGCAATATTCACGATGAAGCTGTAAATGAGCAGCCCAATTATTATCATCGGTATCGCCCAGGGGATGACGCGGGAAAGCGGATATTTGACCGGCACTGCTGAAAGCTCAACGATATCCTGCGTTTTAAATATTTCTTCTCTCACCCCGGGAACGTGCGCCGCACCCAGTACGGCCACAACCTTCTTGCCCGGCGCCTCTTTGATTTTGTACGCCAGATACTGGTCGCGTTCGCTGATAAGGATTTCGGCGATCTTGGGGAATTGCCCGCGTACCTGTTCGGTGACCGATGCCAGCACATCTGTTTTTAAAAGATTGCTGATATCCTCGTTTGACAAGTCCTTTTCATCGTCTGAAGACAGCAGCAGGTCGAACAGCAGCTTGCCTTTATCCCAAAGATTCAGTTTACGCCAGATGCGGGTAAAGGTCGTCTGTATTTTGCGGTCTGCCAAAACAAGCTGCGCGCCCGTCTCCTTCGCACTGTTTATGCCTTCAAGCATTTCCTGTCCGGCCACGGTATCCAGGCCCTTGGCGATCCTCTTTTGATAGGAACCCAGTATAAGATTGGCCAGCAAAAAGCCAATTTTCTTTGACTTGATGACCTGAATGATATCTGTGTTTTCCCAGGCTTTCGGATTCTGGATGCTTTGATACCGTCCCTCATCAAGCTCGACACAAACGCTGTCAGGCTGTTCCTCATGGATCACCTTTCTTATAAGGTCGGCGCTTTGCTTTAGCACATGCGCGGTTGCGACCAAGATGATTTCTTTTCCCCGGTATTCCAGCCTGACGATATTGTCTTCCATAGTATCCGCCTCTCAAAACCTTTTGTCCGGTCAAGATATTCGCATCACGCACTCAATCGTAGGCTTTCATGATGGATTCATTGTCATGGAACAACCCGCTTGCGATCTCAGGCATATGCATCTTCTCCCAATACGGCAGCTTCTGGTGTTCTTTGTAGTATTTCAGAGGAATGGGATGGGTGCCGACAAGCACATCCACTTTGTACCGGCTTTCAATAAAAGCCTTGAGATCCTTGATATACGGGCAAGGCGGGTACCCCACCACAAGACCTGTCGCAAAATGGATCGCTTCGGCGCCGTTTTTAATCATTTCTTCCGGCACATATTCAATGTTACCGCCGGGGCATCCACCGCAGTTTGAGTATCCGACCAGTTCAGTGTCTTCATCCGGAGGGTATATCGAAAATGCGCCCGCCCGTTCCCTTAGCGCCCTCAAGCATTTGCCGCCGCCGCAGCTTTGATAACGCGAACAAATGATAATGCCGATCTTTTTCATCATCATGGTCCCCCTTTTATAAAAAATTGATTTGCGAAAAATCAATTTTGCCGTCGCCGTCTATCAGTTTTTCATTGGCATGGACATATTCAACCTTCCCAACAAACATTTCATGCGAGCCGGCGACGACGGAATCCACAACCGAGCATTCGATATTCACCGGACAATCGGTCAGGATGGGTGCATTCACTTTCAAGCCGTCCTCCAGTCTGACATGCATCGCAGTCAGTTTATCACCGTCCCGTTTGCTATGGCTGCCCAGATAATCAAAAGTCTCCTTATAGCTGCGGTCCACCAGGTTTACGACAAAGCATCCGGATTCCTTTATCATTTTGTGGGAATACCTTGACGGAACAACGCCCACCATGACCAATGGCGGATCATAACTACAGTTGCAGCAATAACCCACCGCCAACGCATTCTCTTCACCATCCAACCCCCGGCAGGATACAAGAACCGCCGGTGCCGGCTGCAGGCAGGATTTTTTTATGGCCTGCTTTTTCTGTATGACTGCACGGTTTTTCGCGCTTGAAATATCCATGAACTGACCTCCCTCATCATTTAGCTTCTGCCTTTTGGCAGATTGTCGCGTGCACGATCGATATCCTTTTTTGAATGATCCATATTTAGGGAATAACTGGTGATTAATCCGCCTGCTGCTCAAATCGCCGATCATGACAACTGGGCAATGGATCTGCGATCCGCTTGATTATTCTTTCATCGCAGACTCATCCCCTTGATTCACGATTGATTGGCTTTTAGCAGGCTTTGTGTAATATTTTGCAATCGCGTTTTTGAGCGCAGTGGATCCTAAAACAGAACAATGCAGTTTATTCTCAGGCAGTCCCCCAAGCGCTTTTGTTATGTCAGCATCCGTAAGCCTTGAGGCTTCCTCCAATGTTTTCCCCTTTACAAGCTCTGTTGTCATGCTGCTTGTCGCAATGGCGGCAACACAGCCAAATACCAAAAAACTTATGTCTTCAATCTTGTTGTCTTTTACTTTGATATAAATCGTGAGAAAATCGCCGCACTTGGGATCCCCGCATTGGCCTTCTGCATCGGCGTTAGGCATGCTTCCAACATTTGCGGGGCACATGAAATGCTCAATGACCTTGTCTGTATATTGTTCGTAAGACATTACGTTATTCCCTTCACGACTCATCAGATATCGTACCCCTGGTACACAAGCAAAACACTGATGCTAATATTCCAATGCTTCTGAAAGTGCCAACAGGGCAATACCTGTCAAAACGCCTGCAATAACTTGATACTGCCGATGAGCCAGTTTCTCTTTCAAAAATACTCTGGAAAGCAATACAGAAAAAACACTGTAAGAAGCAATAAGCGGAGCTACAATAATGGCATTTCTCGCCATTGCAAAAACATAAAAAAACTGACCAATGGTTTCAAAAATCGCCGCAACACCTCTGTCTTTTTCTTTGAAGAGATTAAATGGCTCCTTTTTTACCTTTACATATACAAAAGCAATAACCGCACAAATTAAAAAAGTGAATTCATAAGCCAGCAATGCCTCATTCTCGCCAATAAGTGACAGTTCATCCAGATAGATCGCGTCCGCGAAAGTTCCCAATCCATCTATTACACAATACAAAATTGGGAAGACGATCGCCGCAAAGCTCAAATGATACTTATTGTCAATTTTCTCTCGTATCAACGATTGCCCGGAATCACGCTTTTCCAACACCGCAAGGACAACAATTCCTGATGTGATAATTACAATAGCGCCTATTTCCAATACACTTAGCGTGTGAGTGAAAAAAACGAAAATCAATATCGAGGTGATTGCCCCGGAAGAATTCTGAACAGGAGAAGAAATGGACAATTCAATATATCGAAGACCGAAATATCCTATTGCCATGGACAAAATATACATAAACGAGACGGGGAAATAGATCACAAGGTAAATCAAGGAAAAAGATATCCTGTTGAGTATCATATGTCCAAAGGCATGGATACCCATAACAAATCCAACCATTATGACTGTCTTTATGTGGCTGGATTTATCGGTCGATACGGCTCCCCTTTTGTAAAACAAATCGGCAAAAGCCCATGAAAAAGTCGTTAACAATGCAAAAATCAGCCACATGTCATGCTTGCTCTCATATCTCCTCATCCGCGCTATAGGTATTTGACCACGCCGCTTATTCTAATGCGATTGTGGGTATATGTCAATAAACGGAAATGAAATGATTTTCGGCTGACGAATGGAACGAAGTTTGATGATCGACATAATGGATATACTCCGAAATAGCCGATTGCTTGTACTAGGTGTGATATAAAGGGGTTTGACATGAAGAAGGCGATAAATCCAAATGGACCTGGTCAGGCAAAAACCACATATTTTGCCTATATTTGGCATGGATTCTTCCTCGCGCTGACAATGTCCATGATTGATCTGAATACGGTTTTCCCTGCTCTGATTACGGAATTGACAGGATCGAAAATCATTTTTGGTTTGCTCTATACCGTCATGCTCGGGGCACCGCTGATGTTTAACCTGCTATTCAGTCATCACATGAAATCCAAGCGGTACAAGAAGAAGTATCTGCTTATTGGTATCTATTTGCGTTCTCTGGCGTTTCTGGGCATGGCCCTGTCAATCCGCAGCTTTGGCGCCGCGAATCCCGGTCTGGCGGTGTCTTTGCTGTTTGTATGGGTCTTCTTCTTTTCGCTCAGCGCCGGATTTGCCGGCATAGCTTACTCCGATGTGTTGGCAAAAGTGATAGCGGGCAAACAAAGAGTGCGGCTTTATGCCGTAAAGCAGTTCTTTGCCAGCGTCGCGTCCCTGGCCGGCGGTTTCTTAGTATCCAAGCTATTCTCGCAAGCAAACCTGTCGTTTCCGGATAACTATGCGAGCACCCTATTCATCGGCTTCCTTGGCCTGGCTGTCGCTTCGCTGGGTTTCTACCTGATCCGTGAACCGGCCGCCGAAACCCTGTCTGAAACCAATCAGAATCTGCGGGCATACATTCGGGAAGTCCCGGCTATCCTGAAGCGCGACATTCGGTTTAGGCGCTTCATCCTTGTGGAGAACCTGACCAGTTTCAGCGTCATGGCCCTACCCTTCTACATGGTCTACGCAAAGGAAATCTTCTCCCTGGATTCAACCTATGTCGGAAAATACCTGCTTATCCAGATAGCCGGTACGATCCTATCCAATCTTATCTGGGGAACGCTCGCGGGCCGCACGGATTCTCGACGCGTCGTCCGTATCTGCATCCATATGGGCGCAGCAGTACCCATCATTGTGATATTTTTGGTCCGCACAAATGCGGACCTCTTCGGGCTGGTATTCTTTCTTGTGGGCTTTATCATCAGCGGCAGACAAATCGGCTTTGAACCCTATCTTCTGGATATTGCGCCAGACCAACGGCGCACACAGTATCTGGGTATCCGCGGCAGCCTGAACATTTTCACCATTATCCTGCCGTTTATGGGTGGCCTGCTAATCACCTGGCTTGGTTATATTCCTGTGTTCCTACTGGTCAGCCTAGTCATGCTAATGTCAGGACGCATGTCAGGACGCAAGGACCCCGTATTGAACGATGTGTCTTCTCACGCAGATACTTAGTACCGTCGAATGGTTAAGTCGGCCGGCGTTAGCGTATAAACGATTATGAGTAATCTCGGGAATAGCATTACACGACGCTTGCTCCAATTCGAAATAGGGAAAACAATTTCATTCTCATATTCAACGATTGATATATGTGGAAATCAATCAATATATTCGTAAATCTGTAGGGCTTCCTGGTTAGGTAAAGCAAAATCGATGAGAGGCAAAACATTTACCAAAGCTGGTTACTAAACCATCTGCATTGAATGGTATTGACATACATAACTGTTCAGCTCAACGCCCAACCGATCCGCTATCACAGCGCACTTCGCTTTCAACAGAAAGAATATGGATCTATGACACTCGGACAAAGTTTCGTAATTTCCCTGACCTTTGCTGATTACAATATCCGCTTTATTGAAAACGCGCAAAAAATCTGCACTGCATTGATCCATAATGGCTCCGGGAGCCAAACATCCGGTCGTCATGATAACAGCACATTCACCCAAGCCTGAAGCATATGCATCCTGTAAGGTCGCGTCGTTTATAACGGGCTCCTCTCTTACCGCATATGTAATTGCGTAACCCGCCAGATGCTCAATCAGCACCCTGTCAAACACGGTTTCTCCGGCATTATCCCCAATGATCAGAATGTTCGTCGCCGATGAAAGCGTTTTTTGCAGCATATCGAGATCACAGATTGAAAACTCTTTTGTAAGCTCATTTTGAAGGCTATCCACAAAATTCAAGTTATCATAAATCGCTGAATCCATGATATTGCCCGTAGCGGCCATTTTCAACACCCAATACAGACTATTCTGCTTATCTCTGACAAATCGCCGCAGCAGTGGATAAGCCTTCTGGGCAGCCTTGATATCTCGTTCCTTCACCGCCTTGTAAGGATCGGACACTCCGGTCAACCGTTTCACGACTTGATGCATATCCTTTACGATGTCGGGCGAGTTCTGATAGTCTTTGTAATTAGCAAGAATCTTCAGGGCTTCTTCCATGATCTGCGCATGCTGTTCATTTTTGCCGGTTGCCATTCGCGAAGCTTCAAGTACTTGCCTCAATACGCATGGCAGACAATCCAAAAACACTTCCATTTTATATTTCGTGTGAATAACGAATCATATTCAGAGTACCTCCTTAATCTATCTGTGAGAGCATTATGTATATCTGTGCATGAGATCAGGTGAAGCGAATGAAGATTTCACGGCTTATGCCTGGACAAGGTACGATGTTTTCGTTTCTCGCCGCACATTTTCCGACACTCGCGTCAAGCATTTGAGCCGACTATCTTCCGTACTCCGTCAAATGAATCGCTCCAATTTCTCCTTTTGCACGCTCAATGCACATTATTCTCTGCTCGTAGAACTCAAAATCAGTGGTTATGCTGCGGCCATATCCCTATGTCCGCATGCAAACAGTTCGGCCTGGTCTGCCCCCGGTCTTTGTACCAGTTGGTGAGTTAGTAAAGTCGGTTCTCCGGCACAAG
>LFTR01000134.1 GCA_001513425.1 Clostridiales bacterium DTU024 | reverse complement strand
ATGTACACCCCGCAGGACTATGTGGGCACATTAATGGAACTGTGCCAGGACAAGCGCGGCGTGTTTAAAGACATGCAGCACGAGGGCGGGCGCATCAAACTGACGTACGACATGCCGCTTAACGAAGTGATCTACGACTTTTTTGACCAGCTCAAATCCCGCAGCCGCGGCTACGCGTCGCTGGATTACGAGCTGAAGGGCTACCAGGAGAGCGACCTTGTGAAAATGGATATCCTGCTTAACGGGGAGATCTGCGACGCCTTTACCCTGATCGTCCACCGCGACAAAGCCTACGGGCGCGGACGCTCGATGTGCGAAAAACTGAAGGACGTTATCCCCCGGCAGCAGTTTGAAATACCCATCCAGGCGGCCATCGGCGGCAAGATCATCGCCCGCGAGACAGTAAAGGCCGTGCGCAAGGACGTGCTTGCCAAGTGCTACGGCGGCGACATCTCGCGCAAAAAGAAGCTGCTGGAAAAACAGAAGAAGGGCAAGAAGCGCATGCGCCAGTTTGGCAGCGTGGAACTGCCCAGCGAAGCCTTTATCGCCGTGCTTAAAATGGGAGACGACAAGAAATGAAATGTCCCGCATGCGGACAATGGAACCGCGCATCCTTCCCCAAGTGCTTCAAGTGCGGCATGCCGCTGCCTTTTGACGAAAGGCGAAGCGCCGTGCTGCCCGCGGAAGAAATGGAAAACACGCACCCCTTAAGCGCCGCGGATATCCCGGTGAGGTACGACGTGGACGCCGAGGGCAACGAGACCCCGTCCGAAGACCCCAAGGACCGTTTGGCGCGGGAGATGCAAAGCTACCACGACCGCAAGCGCCGGGGAAAGATACGCCAGCA
>LFTR01000089.1 GCA_001513425.1 Clostridiales bacterium DTU024 | reverse complement strand
GAATCAAGAATTCGCGAAGAATCTCTGTTAACGAATCTGGATGACTTGCGGGTTCAGGTACCCGAGTGGCAATAATCGACGGAACCTGAGTTTGCTCAGGACAAATATTGCAGGGGCCTTTCGGATAATGCCGGGAGGTCTCTTTACGATGATGGCGTACGCAAATGCGTCAAGGCTCTTATATGTTGTCCTCAATCTGAAACCGGAATGTTGAACTGTAAAGGCAATTGAAAAGCGCCACTCAAGTGAGCAGCGCTTTTCCCTATGATTCGTTTTCGGGCTATTCGTTTGCCATCCGCTCAAGTTCAAATAGCGTGGCATTCGCTATGGCAGCCTCCTTATCCCGGTCGCCTTCCTGTACGAGTAGTATGCGCAGTGATAGACTATTTGGCAACTTGCCCGTTCCATCGAAGGAGACACTCATCTGCTTCACATTCCCGTCACTTCCCTCCCTGGCTCGATACTCGGTGCCGTTTTCGTCCAAGAGAATGAGGTCATACCATGTATCTTCCGGAAGAGCAGGGAATACTGCGTCGTCCATTGTTGCCATGACACGGGCAGTGGCAGCGGACACAGAAACTTCTATGGAAACCGGGTTTCCGTTGTATTTTCCTCCTCCTTTGAAACGCCTTACTTCCGCGTCTGCACGCCATACGGTTGCCTGCATCGGGGCACGTTCCATATTTTCGGAGCAGGCATAGGTATTTTGGCCATCAAAATACAGATAGCTTGCGCCTTGATATAGCCGGAATGAGATGTTCAGATACTCCCGGTCCCGGGCTTCCTCCGGCAGTGGATTTTCATACTCACGGATATAATGGACGGTATTCTCCTCTCCTTCCATTTGATTTTCAGTACTTGGCGGCAAATCAATTCCGTCGTCGGTTATGGTATGATCACCGGGAGAAACGGAATACCTCACAATGCCCATGGCGGTTCCGCTGTCTTTGGCTGCAATCCATTCCTTCATAAGCAGCGCTTCATCTTCGCTTTCGGCCATGATGCCCAACTGCGGGTCCACCAGGCTCATCTTTGCGAGCATTTCTTTGCTTGGGACAAACTTCTCTGCTCTGTTTCCGTTCTGAATGGAATATGCCACCAGCAGGGATTGGCCATCATAATAGGCGCTGTTGATA
>LFTR01000119.1:11372-15987 GCA_001513425.1 Clostridiales bacterium DTU024 | reverse complement strand
TCTGGCGTGTCTTTGTGCAAGAATGCGTGAAAATAAACTCAACACAAAAGCACTGCCGGGGCTTCCCGCCTTGTTGCGAACCGGCACATTTGTTATAATGCGCTGGTTAAGGAGGATGAATTATGACGGGTTTTGGACAATACACCATGATTGATCTTTCAAATGTCCGTGAGCTGATGGATGTGAAGGCAACGGGCTATTCCCGCGATGCGGGGCGCTTTGCGCTGGAGCTTGCCGCCACCGCAAAAGATTATCGCGTGCGCAACTGGCTGAACGCGGGCTGGACAGACGTGACATTGCAAGTCGACAGAAGGCTGCTCAGCGGCATGAGCAGTGTGGAAAAAGAGCGCGCTCTGAGTCAGGATCTGCGCAACACGCTGACGCCTATCGTCGCCAGAGGTTATGCCGCCGCCTACGGGCCCGTCTACCAGGCACACTGGCTGCTGAACCAATTGGAGGACAAGGAAACCGGCAAAGCCATCGTGATGGTTCGCCCGATTTCCGACGGACGGTTTCTTGTCGCCATCGGTTTTGCGGGGACCGGCGCTCGCCTCTACGATTGGCTGACCAACATGCAATTTGAGAGACGCGATGGTTTCCACGCGGGATTTCAGTCGCTGGTCGATCAATTCATGAGCAATGCCCACAAGATCAGTTTTCCTTTTGCGGCTGAACAGTTGGGGCGTGAGAACCTTACCTTGAGAGATATTTTCGATGAGATGAGAAGCCCTGACAGCCGCTTCCGCGTGTTCGCGGCGGGGCACAGCCAGGGGGCGGCCGTGCTTCAGGTATGGATGCATCGCATGATCCACGAGGAAAAGGCTTTGCCGCAATACCTTTTAGGGTATGGCTTTGGCACGCCGTCAGTAGCAATCAGCAGCTTCGAAGCAAGTGTGCTGCCCGTCACCTTGGTCAACAACAGCGACGATGTTTTTTCGCGCATGGGGCTTTACAAGCATTTGGGAGACGTCTACGTGTACCGGGCGGACAACGCCCTGCGCGAGAGGTGTTATGAGAATGTCGCGGAAAGTGACCTGTTCCGGTCAATGATGTCGATTTTGTCAGAAATTCAAACCACGGCCCAGGGGCTGTTCAGCGCAACAGCGTTCATGTATGCCCTGAGCTACATCGGTGAAAAGGAAGCGCACGACGTTTTGAGCAATCTTGTACGCATCATGCCGTATTTGGGCGAAGCTCGCTCGCGTACCATGATCCTGCTTCTGCGCCGTTTTTTCAGGCAGAACTATATAGTGGCGACAGGCGAAGAGCCCAATGAAGACACACTGCTGGCCCTCGCCAAGTCTTACTTTGAAGCAATAAGGCGCCTTGGCGCGGCGCCGGTCTCGCAGGCGCTTTTTGAAGCGATCATGCTCCCGCATCATCTGGTTATCCGTGATAAGAAAAGCCCCTGCATGTCGGCGTATGAGTTCATAACCGTGCGGGGCTATGATAAGTTGGTCAAAACAAGCGTTTAGTCCGCTTCGGGGTTCCGGGGCGCCCCGGGGGAAAAGGACGCCCATCGTCGCGCCCCGTCCAGGGCCGATGACAACGTGCGCTTGACCCCTTATGCCGGGGCTAACGCTTTTTTTGTGTGGCCTCGGGACTTCCGCGCCTCCCGTGGGATCGATCCATCTACCTGACCCAATTTTCCCCGGTACATTGGATACGCTCGGAACACGACCTTTATTGGGAAAGGCGAAGGGGCGTTTTCAAAAAAACCGTAAAAACGTGAGAAAGATTGTTTTGCCAAATTCCGTATGGTAGAATACGCTGAACATCATGGAAAGAGGGTTTATCCCCGTGAATTTACCCCTGGAGACCTATGTTGCCGTCTGCTCGCTCGTATTCCTGGCGGGCTTTATTGACGCTATCGCGGGCGGCGGCGGCCTTATTTCCTTGCCCGCCTATTATGCCGCGGGTCTCCCGCCTGCCCTGGCCGCGGGCAGCAACAAACTGTCGGGCTTTTTGGGCACGGCCGTCGCTACCTACAACTACGCCAAGAAAGGCTATATGCCTTGGAAGGTTGGGTTGACGTCGTTTGCAGGTTCTTTTTTCGGCTCAATGGGCGGAGCATGGCTGGTGACCGTTCTCAATCCTGACATAGTCAAACTGGGCGTCCTGGTGGCACTGCCGCTTATCGCTATATTTGTACTGGTCAACAAGGATTCCTTGACACCGCGTGAGCGGGTTTCCAAAGACAAGCAGCTTATCGCCGCTTTTCTCATCGGCGTCATCATCGGCTTTTATGACGGTCTGGTCGGCCCCGGTACGGGTACCTTCCTGCAGCTCATGTTTGTGTCCATCCTTGGCATGCAGGTACTCATGGCTTCAGGCGCAGCGCGGCTGGTCAATTTGGGAAGCAATATCGGCGCGCTTCTGATGTATATGAGTAAGGGCGTCGTGCTCTATTCGTTGGCGCTGCCCGCTGCTCTTTTTGGCATGCTGGGCAATTACTTGGGAAGTGCTTTGGCCATCAAGCGCGGTACGAAAGTCATCAGAACCATTTTGGTCGTTGTGCTGGTGCTGCTGATGGCCAAGATCGCCTATGACCTCTTTGTGGCACAATGAATGACCGCGGCCTGAAAACCCAAAAACGACCCGGCAACGCGCTGATCGATACGCTCAAAAGCGTGCATGGCAATCAGCGCGCCTGCCTGTTTACGGAACCGCTTTACGCTATCCCATTCAACCTGTTTATACCCTTTACAGCCATCTATATGGCAGCACTGGGGCTGTCGCCCTTTCAGATCGGCATCGTCGCCACGCTGAACATGGCGTCACAGATGGTTTCCGCCCTGTTTGGCGGCGTGCTGGCGGACAAACTGGGCCGACGCCGCGCGGTGATCACATTTGACATGCTCTGCTGGGTACTGCCGCACCTGATATGGTCTTTTGCTCAGAATGCAAGCTGGTTTTATGTGGCGGCACTGCTCAACGGCATGTGGCGCATCTCCAACGTCTCTTTTAGCTCGTTATTGGTGGAAGAGGCGGACCGCGACCGTCTGGTGCACATGTACGCGCTGCTTAACATTTCGGGGCTGATATCGGGATTCGTGTCGCCGCTTTCCTTTTTTTTGGTGCGCCGCTTCAGCGTCGTTCCTACATTGCGGGTCGTTTACTTTTTCGCCTTTGCGATGATGCTTCTCAAAAACGCTATTCTGTACTACAAAACCCATGAAACCTCTGTCGCCATTCGGCGCAAAAAGGAAACCGGGCATATCAACGTATTTGCGCGTTTGTGGGACAGCCGCGGCCTGCTTAAAACCATGCTGCAAAGCGAGAAGATCCGTCTTGCCATCGGCATTATGGCGTGTACCCTCGTCGTCAAAAACGTCACCGACAATTTTTGGCCGCTGTTTGTAACGGACAAACTGCTTCTGCCGGATGAAACGCTGTCGCTGTTTAATACCGTACGTTCGCTGAGCATGCTGCTGTGCACGCTGTTCCTCATCCCCCGAATGAGCGTGCGGCGGTTCAAGCGGCCGCTGCTGGCGGCGTTTTCCATCTATATTGTGGTGGACGTGATGTACCTGCTTTTGCCGCAAGGCGCTTTTGCTTTTCTGGTGCTGGGCACCTTTATGGAGGCATTTGCCCTGTCCATCATCATCCCCATGTCCTCTTCCATAGAAGCATCCGTGCTGGACGACGAGGAGCGTGCGCGCATGCTGAGCTTTTCGGCGATGCTGTGCATGCTGTTCACGGCGCCCTTTGGCATGGTGGCGGGCTGGCTGAGCCGTATCGACCGCGCACTGCCCATCGCGCTCAACGCCTGTATCCTGCTGCTTGCTATCTACTTGACACTGCGCCTGCACAAGGTTCAAGAGAGCGCGTACAAGCTGAGCTGACCTAAAGGAGAAGAATATGAAACTTATCTCATGGAACGTGAACGGATTTCGCGCCGTGCTGCAGAAGAACTTTTCCGAAACCTTCAGCGCGCTGGACGCCGACTTCTTCTGCATACAGGAAACCAAGATGCAGGAAGGGCAGGCTGTGTTTGCGCCGGAAGATTACCATATCTATTACCACAGCGCGGACAAGAAAGGGTACTCGGGCACGGGAATATTCGCCAAACACGCCCCGGACAGCGTCGTGACCGGCATAAACGGCACGCATACCGATGAAGGGCGCGTGCTGACGCTGCACTATCCCGCGTTTACCTTAGTCAACTGCTATGTTCCCAACGCGCAGCCGGAACTCAAGCGCCTGCCCTACCGTATGCAGTTTGAAGATGATATGCGCACCTACTTAAGCGCCCTCAAACAAGAAAAACCCGTCATCTACTGCGGGGATCTGAACGTCGCCCACAAGGAAATCGACTTGAGGCATCCCAAAGCCAACGCAGGCAACCCCGGCTTCTCCCCGCAGGAGCGCGAAAAAATGACGGCTTTGCTGTCAGCGGGTTTCATCGATACCTATCGATACAAATACCCCGACCGCGTACAGTACACCTGGTGGTCCTATTTGAGAAGCGCCCGCCTTACCAACGCAGGCTGGCGCATCGATTATTTCCTCGTGTCGGATGATCTGCAAAAAAATATAATTGACGCCGTCATACACGATGACATCCCGGGCAGCGACCATTGTCCGGTGGAACTGGACATCGCGCTGTAAAAAT
>LFTR01000119.1:2104-11306 GCA_001513425.1 Clostridiales bacterium DTU024 | reverse complement strand
CAATATCACGGTGGTGGTGGCCGAAATACCACCTTCCAAAGCGCGCCCAGTGGCGGTACAGCTCATCAAGAATGAAGCCGGGATGCGCGCGGCCGCCCGGATCCTCTCCCAGAAGCTTATGGTAATCGCTCCTTGGCGGCGCAATCGTCAAACCGAAATGCTCAGAAACAAAGCTGCGCGGACCGTCATGGGAGACAACATAGTCCACATATGTTCGGCGCAGAACGCTGTTCAGGATACGCCCAGCCTCTCCGACGGGCAGAAGTTCGTCCCTGAAGATGGATACCCCCGGGCGGCGAAAAGGAAAATCAACCGAATAGCCGCCGGGGTAAAACCACATCTTCTTGCCGCCGATACGAACAGTCTGTCCCGGAAGCGGCGCAAAAAGCCCTCCGCCCAGCGCGTACCCTTTGCACCCGAAACGCTGCACCAAAGGCTGACGAAAGATCCAGCTGTAGTTTTCGTGATTTCCCAGGCACACCAAAACGCGGCAGGGCACCTGACGCCACCACAAAAGCGCTTCGTCCTCCTCGCCCGCCCAGGCGACGCCAATGTCGCCCGCATGAATAATGACGTCCGAGGCCCGAATATTGAGTCCAGGCAGAATTTTCTTCACCTTGTTCAGGTGCTGTGTTCCGTGGGTGTCACCAACAAACAGAAAACGCATAGCACTCAATGTCCTTTCGCTTTTTCCGCCGCCTCAAGGATCCATCCCGCCAGTTCCTCGTCCAGTGTCTTCACATCTTCCACCGGGATATGGACGGTCCATCGCGCTTTGGAAACCTGGGTGGACGCCATGACCCTGTCTGATTGGGCAGGCCGGCCAAGGGACAACGCCAAGATGATGCGGGGCTTGGCCTTTTTGCGCGGCAGCAGCCACACGGCCAGGAACATCGTATCCAGAAAAAAGCTCAATTGCGTACGGTTGACGCGCAAACAGGCGTCCGGCACGAGCCTGTGCAAAAAAGCGGAAAAGTCGCTGTACAGCGCACGCTCCTGCGGATGATCCCGGAAGAATACTTCTGCCTCCCATGGGATAAACGCGGAATGGCTTTCCGCTTCCCCCCGGTTGGTCACGCGGCGGGGCATCGCGGTATCATTCTTTGCCTTCTTTCGCGGCGTCAGCCTCCAAAACGGACTTTGCCTTTTCCATTTCCGCCGCATCCTCCTGCGACAACGCGGGGTAGTGGAGATCCAATTCTTTCAGCTTGTTCAAGATCACTTCGGATACCAGGAAACGGGTGTACCACTTGTTATCCGCAGGCAATACATACCACGGGGCAGACTCCGTGCTGGTTTCCCTCAGCATTTTTTCGTACGCCTGCATGTATTCATCCCAATGTTGGCGCTCGTAGGTGTCGCCGGCTGAAAACTTCCAATTCTTTTCGGGTTTGTTGATACGGTCCAGCAAGCGCTCACGCTGTTCGTCCTTGGAAACGTGCAGGAAAAACTTCAGAATGCACGTGCCGTTCTCCGCCAGATGCCGCTCAAAGTCTCTGATTTGGCGGTAGCGCTGCTCCCAAATGGCTTCTGTGACCAATTCCGGCGGGATCTGTGATTTTTCCACAAGGTCATGCACACGGGCCACAATGACATCTTCATAGTGGGAACGGTTGAAAATGCCGATCTCGCCGCGCCGCGGGGTCTGCTTGTGGATGCGCCATAAATAATCATGGTCGTTTTCCTCACCGGAGGGTACCTTGAAACTGCTCACATGCACGCCCTGCGGGTTGAAACCGCTCATAACATGCTTGATAGCACCGTCTTTGCCCGCGGCATCCATCGCCTGAAAAACGACGAGCACGGAGTATTGGTCCTCGGCAAACAATTTTTCCTGCAGTTCCGCCATTTTTGAGAGGTTAGCGGGCATCCAGTCTTCCTTCACCTCGTTCTTGTCGACGTCTACATCACGCCGGGTCGCAAAATCCCCCAACTTCACTTTTTGGTTTTCTTTCACGCGGTAGCGTTCCACATCCATCTTGGCGTCTCCCCTTTCGTCCGTATGCTCTGATAAATTCATATACCCTTATTTTTGCACTGCGCAACAACGTCCAAGAGCTTCATGGGCGTTTTGAGGCGATCGGTTGTCCGGCGCAGGATGGGATCACGACGGCAGATGCCGTCAAATTCGCAGTAATCACAAGGCCCGCGCCCGTTTTTATCCACCGCGGGGCTGACCGGGATGCGACCGCGTCTGATTTCCGCCGCAATGTCCCGTGCCTTATCAAGGGCAAAATCCATCAGCGCATAGAGTTCTTCCTGCGTCACAACGGCCGCGTTTTTTCTGGCTTCGCCGTCTTTATTGAACATCTGCGTCATCGTTTGAGGGGGTTCGCCACTATCCATCAGGCGGAAAACGTTAATGTCCTTCAGAGCGATGCCGCTCATGCGCAGCTGTGATTCGATCTGCCTTTCGGCTTCTTCCATCGTGATATCTTCCCCCGCTTTGAGCATGGGGTCATCCACTTTTTGATAAAAGGCGCCTGCCGGACGAGATCCGGGAAAGGCATGCAGCACGGCCCTCAAATAGATGAGCAGCTGCAGCTGCAGGCCCGCAGAAATGTCCGAAGCGCTTACTTTGGCGTTGCCGCTTTTGTAGTCGATGATTCGGAAATAGGCATCCCCGTCCGCCCGGCACGTATCCACCCTGTCGATGGTACCCGTCACCATGAGTTTCGTGCCGTCCTCCAAATCGATCTCAAGCGGCGGCAAACCGTCCCCGGAGCCAAAGCGCAGCTCGGTCTTTTCGGTTCTGAAGGACGAAAGCTGCATGCCGCGCGTCAGCGTCCACGCCGCCCGGCGGCATACGGAAAGGTACCCCCTGGACGCTGCGCGGGCGCGGGCGGTATCACCAAAGGGTTTGTCCCTCCACTGGGCAATAAGCGGTGCGGTGGCCTCGTCCATCATGGCGTCGCAACCAGCCCTGTCCACTTCAGGCCATTTGGAGTCTCCCTGTGCTTTTCTGGAAAAACTTTCCAGCGCCGCATGATAGAACGTTCCCGTATCCACCTTTTCGACCGCCCATTCCTTGACGATCTCAGGGCGCAGGCCCGCCTCCACAAAGTATTTGAAGGGGCAGGCGGCGTACGTTTCCAAGCGTGATACCGACACGCTGCGTGTATCAAACACTTGATGGGCGGTGGCTTCTTCCAATGAATCCCGCGTTCTTTCACCGCCGGCGGCCCTGAGTACGGCACCTGTGCGCTCAGCCCATGCGCAATCCTGCTTAAGCCACGTTAAGGCATCCAGCCAGGAAGCAGAAGCGGTACCCTCGCGCAGGCGATCAGCCAACGCGTCCAGCGCGGGCGAAGGCGCAACGGGGCTCTCAGAAGAAGCATCATACAACGCCCCGCCTTCCTCTACTAAACCGGGCAGCATGGCGCGTATGGTTTTGAGCTCACTCAATTCCCGCAGCACCGCGCCTTCCTCATCCGCCAGGGCGTAGGTCAGGTACAGCCGCTGGGCGGTCGCTGATATGGCTTTCCAGAAATCCAGCAGGCGCACGTTCTCTTTTTCACGGGTTGTAAGCCCGAGCTGCAGCCTGAGCCCTCTTTGGGCGGCTTCACGCTCCGCGTCTGTCATAAGGGCGTCTTCGCCTGTCAACAATATGCCCTCGTTAAGGCCCAATAGCAGCACCACCTTTGGTTCGTGCGGCAAAATGCGGCCGATCTCCCCTACCTGAACACAGCCGGACTGCGGGGGCAGGGATGATACTTCGGTGTTTTCCAGCGCGGCGTCCAGCCACTGGGCGAAACGCTTAAGGGGAATGCGTTCGTCGCGCAGCAGCAGGTACATCTGTTCGAAGGTTTCGATGAGTTTCCTCCATACCTGCCGCGTCTGCGCTGCCTGGGACGGCATGTCCTTATCCAGAAGGCTTTGCTCCAGGTGTGTGATGCGCGCATAGGCATCGGTATCGCCCAAAAAATCGATGACGGCGGACAGCGACTGTGCGGCGTCCCCCGCCTTAAGAAGCGCAGCGTGCATCCTCTCAATGGGGGCGAGCGCCTTTTGCCTGAGCGGCTCTGCGTCCGCTTTCTCCAAGTCGCTGCCGCGCGTAAAGGGCTTCAGCCAAGTGCGCCCCTTGATGCCGCTGCGCACCGCATAGTTGCGCAGCCGCCAACTTTCTTCGCTCGTCAAGGGCGAAAAGCCACTGGAAAGGTATTCACTGACATCCTCCTGCCTGAATCCCGAGGAGACGCATTGAAGCGCCGCCAACAAACAGCGCACCACGCCGTGCGTCTTGACAGGAAATTTGGAGAACAGGTAGGCAGGTACAGCGTATGCGGCCATGCGGGACAGGAGCAGGCTGCCATAGGCCCGTTCATTGCCCATCAGTACGACGATATCCTGGGCGGCTATACCGCGATCCATTTCCAGCAACACCTGCCGCGCTGCAAAGTCCGCTTCCGCAAAGGGCGTGGGCGCAGCCAGCAAGCGGACGGCATTCGCCGCTCCCGCAAAGGCGGGGCGCCTAAAGCCCATGAGATGCTTTTCCAAATGCCGTATTTCTTCGGGCGCTTCAACTTTTGTTTCCTCCAGAAAGCGCATCCGGGCGGGGATATCTTGTTCCCTTAGCGCAGCCATCAACCACTGCGCGCTTTTGAGGACCGGTGAAAACACGCGCCCGTCTTCCGCCTGCTCCTTATCCGCCACCAGCGTGACAAGCACGCTATGCGCGTGCTTGGCGGCAACGAGCAGCGTATCGCGCAGGGGAGGCGTCAGAATGTCAAAGCCGTAGACGATTACATCCGCGTCCTGCAAAATGCCGCTTTGCGGCAAGCGAACCAGCATATCGCGCCGCATACCCTGGGCGTCCGTGAAATTTCCGCCCAGGGCTTCTTCATACGCCGCCATCACCTGCGCCACATCGCTTAGCTTCAGGCGCATGAGTAAATCCGGGATATCTTCCAGGGAAGCGGAAAGTGCCTCGGCGTTCAGGTTTTCTTCCTTTAGGGAGGAGATAAGGTCGCTCAGCGCGCTGACAAAGCCGGGCTTATCGGCGGCGCGCTTGTAATAGGACAGGTCAGACTGCCTTGTCAGAAGTGCGCGGGCAACCGCCACGCGCTTGCCGCGCGCGTCCAGCAGTACGGACTCCCCGGCACCCGCTTTTTCAAACACCCTTTGGGCAAGGCGCGTGGGCGACAGGACGGCGACGGATAGCAGCCCCGGCAGCTTTAGATCGTTTATCAGATCGCGCTCCGCCTGCAGGGTGTATTGTTCCGGCACCAGCATGATACAGGGTCTGTTTCCCACCATGGCGTGCCGCACGTGTTCCCGGGCGGGCACCCACAAACGGCGCGTGCGCGCGCACAAAAGCTCCAGCATAATGTCACCCCTTTAGGACATTCTACCATAAACGCGCTCCACCGCAAGCGAGCTTGCGGGGGGGAAATGGAGATGCTATACTCCTTGGGCAGTCGCCTTTACGAAAACGGAGGGAAGAATCTTTGCTAACGGAAGAAAACCGAAACGTCCTTATCGATCAAGAAAACGAGAAAGAAGACATTAAGCAGTCCATTATTGGCAAGCTTCAGCGCTATAACGGGCGCACACTCGAAAACGCACGCCCGCAACAGATATACCATGCCGTCGCCTCGACCGTGCGTGACATGATCATGGATAAATGGACCCGGACGCGTGACGAACAACGCGAAAGCAGGGGTAAACGCCTCTACTATTTATCCATCGAATTCCTGCTGGGCCGCAGCCTTTACAGCAATATCCTGAATATGTGCTCCACCGATGTTTTTACCAAAGCATTAACGGAACTGGGTGTTGCCTGGCGGGACATTCTGGGAGAGGAACCGGAACCGGGCCTGGGAAACGGCGGCCTTGGCCGCCTCGCCGCTTGCTTTATGGACAGCCTGTCCAGCCTGTCCCTGCCCGCGATGGGCTGCACCATTCGCTATGAGTATGGCCTCTTCCGCCAGAAACTGACGGGCGGCCAGCAGGTAGAGCTGCCGGACGACTGGCTGCAAAACGGCAACGTCTGGGAAGTGGTCAACATGGACGACGTATTCGATGTTCAGTTCGAAGGCCGTGTCGAATCGCGGCAAGAAAACGGCCGCACCGTGTTTACACTAATGGACGCCCGCACGGTGGAAGCCGTGCCCTATGATATGCCCGTGGTAGGCTATGATAACAAGACCGTCAACAGCCTGCGCATGTGGCGGGCGCGGAGCAAGCACTCCATCGATCTTGGCGCGTTTTCCAGTGGAGACTATCAAAACGCGACACGTGAACAGGATCTGGCCGCCGTCATTTCAAAAATACTGTATCCGGATGACAACCATTACGAGGGCAAAGTGCTGCGCCTGTCTCAGAGCTACTTCCTCGCCAGCGCCTCGGTACAGTACGCCTTCAAGGACTTCAAGCGCCGCTTCGGGACGGATTTTTCCCGGCTGCCCGATAAAGCCGTCTTCCATATCAACGATACACACCCCGGCTTTGCCATTCCGGAACTCATGCGCATCCTGATGGACCGGGAGGGATTGGGATGGGATGAAGCCTGGAGTATCACCACCCGCTGCGTGGCCTACACCAATCACACTGTTATGAGCGAAGCGCTGGAAAGGTGGCCGCAGGATTTGGTGCAGCGCCACCTTCCGCGCATCTACATGATTTTGGAAGAGATGAACCGCAGGCTCTGCGAAAAACTGTGGGACTATTTCCCCGGTCAGTGGGACCGTATCGGGCATATGGCCATTCTGGGCTTTGGCCAGGTACAGATGGCCAACTTGTGCGTGTCCGCCAGCTTTTCCGTCAACGGCGTCAGTCAATTGCACGGGCAAATCATCAAAGACGAAACATTCCACGATTATTATCTCCTGTCGCCCAAAAAGTTTTCCGCAATCACCAACGGCATCACACATCGCCGGTGGCTTTTGGGCTGCAATCCGCGTTTATCGGGCCTTATCAACGACGCTATCGGGGACAAGTGGATACACGAACCCGAGCGCATGGAAGAACTGGCGCCCTTTGCGGATGACGCCGCTTTCCGTCAGAAGTTCTATGATATCAAGCAGCATAACAAGGAAGTCTTCATTGATGTGCTCAAACGCCGCCAGGATATGACATGTGACCCTGCCTTCATGTTTGACGTGCAGGTGAAGCGCCTGCACGAATATAAGCGGCAGTTGCTCAACGCCCTGCATGTTTTGGTGTTGTACAACCGCATCATGGATGACCCGCAATTTAGCATGGAACCGCGCGTCTTCATTTTCGGCGCCAAAGCCAGCCCCGGTTACGTAAAGGCCAAGATGATCATCCGTTTCACTCTGGCCATTGCCCGCCTGATCGACGCTTCCCCCCGGGCTTCGCGGATGCTTCGTATCGTCTTCCTGGAAAACTACGATGTTTCGTACGCCGAAGCACTGCTGCCCGCGGCCGATCTGAGCGAACAATTGTCCACCGCCGGCAAGGAGGCCAGTGGGACGGGCAACATGAAGCTGATGATGAACGGCGCGATCACCATCGGTACCCTGGACGGCGCCAATGTGGAGATCAGCCAGAGGGTAGGCTGTGACAATATCTATATCTTTGGTATGCGCGCGGATACCGTCGGCACCCTTCAGCGCGAGGGCAGCTATGCCCCGGTCCAGATATTTGAAGCCAACAGGGAAATAAGGCGCGCGCTGACGCAAATGATCGACGGAACACTGTTCCCGGACAACCCTGCCATCATCCAAAGTCTGTATCATGACTTGCTGTTCGGCTCCCGCGGCGCGCCCGCCGACCCCTACTTTGTTTTGAAGGACTTTGGCTCTTACTCCATGGCGCAGCGCCGCGTGGATACCGACTATGGCAACCATGACGCTTGGCTCCGAAAAGCCGTCATCAATACCGCCATGTCCGGCGTATTCTCCAGCGACCGGACCATCAAGGAATATAACGAAAACATCTGGCACATATGATCAACATGAGTAATCGACCGGCTTCCCCCGTTCGTGATATCGTGCTGGGCGGCGTCATTGCGGCCCTTTACGCCGCACTGACGTTGCTGCTTGCGCCCATCAGCTTTGGCGCGGTGCAGTTCCGGGTCGCCGAAGCGCTGACGCTGCTGCCTGTCGTGTCCCCCGCCGCCGTTCCGGGACTGTTTATCGGGTGCCTGGCGAGCAATCTCCTCTTTGGCGCTCCCTGGCAGGACGTGGTGTTCGGGAGTCTGGCAACACTGTTGGCCGCCGTGCTGACACGCTTTTTACGCCGCAATCTCTGGCTGGCAGCGTTTATGCCGGTACTTTTGAACGGCCTGATCGTGGGCGGCACGCTGTCGATACTGTATAACCTGCCCATGGCCGTCACCATCGCCACCGTGGCACTGGGCGAAGCCGCTGTATGCTATATGTTGGGTATTCCGCTGGTCAGGTTCGCTTCAAAACTATTGGGGGAACCTTTGGAGCACTGACAAGTAACAGAACCGATCCAATGCAACCCGCGCGGGCTGCTGCGTCACGCGACTATGCGGCGCGGCCCGCGCTTTTCTTTGTGAAGCAAGCCAATAAGCGAAATCCACGGATGCGCGCCGAATGCGTTTACGCTTGCAATGCAATCTTGTATGTTGTAAAATGCAAGATGATATCCCCAAAAAAGGCACAGAAACGCCTCCCTTTACGGGAAAACGGGGATGTCCTGACGGAAAAGGCGGAGGTACGATGAACTCAAAAACGGCTTTCTACCTGATAAAGCGTGTATTGCTTGCGATCCTGACCATATGGATCGTTATTACAATAACGTTTCTTGTTATGCACTCGGTGCCGGGCGGCCCCTTTATCGGGGAAAAGGCCATTTCCAAAGAGGCGCAAGCCGCTTTGGAGGCAAAATATGGCCTGGATAAGCCCCTGCTCGAACAATACAAGACTTACCTGGGCGATATCTTGACCCGATTTGACTTTGGCCCCTCGCTCAAACAACGCGGCCGCACCGTCATCGACATCATCATGGATGGCATGCGCACGTCTGCCAAACTGGGCCTGATCGCGGCGTCCGGCGCTGCTGTGCTGGGTGTTGTTCTTGGCTCCATAGCGGCCATTATGCGCAACAGGGTGATCGATAAAGTCATCATGGTCATCACCACGGCATTTGTTTCCATGCCGTCCTTTATCATGGGATCGTTTCTGCTGCTTATAATTTCGGTCGCGCTCAGGTGGCTGCCGGCCAACGGCAGTACCGCGGCGGGACTGGTGCTGCCCGTCATTACCCTGGC
>LFTR01000119.1:0-2066 GCA_001513425.1 Clostridiales bacterium DTU024 | reverse complement strand
AAAGGCGTAGCGGGACGCAACATCATTTTCGGTCACGCCCTCAAGAATGCCCTGATTCCGGTCATCACGTATTTTGGCCCCATGCTCGCGTACATCGTAACGGGTTCCATGGTCGTCGAACAGATTTTTGCCGTGCCGGGCATCGGCCGGCAGTTTGTGTCCAGTATTACCAACCGGGACTACACCATGATCATGGGCACGACCATTTTCCTTGCTTCCCTGATCGTTCTGCTCAATTTGGTCAGCGACATCCTTTACAAGGTCGTAGACCCACGCATTGAATTTGAATAACCGTTTGGAGGAATAAAGTGACCGTAAAAGCGCCTAAAATGAGTATGCAGCCGGACGTCAGCGCATTCCTGCCCGCGACTGATGCCGAAAAGGAATATTTTACCCCCACCCGCCCTTCCAGCACTTTTTTCCGTGATGGAGCCAAACGCCTGCTGAAAAACAAAGTGGCAACGATCAGTTTTATCCTGATCATCGTCATTACCCTGGCGGCGATCATCCTGCCGGTTGTCTGGCCTTATTCCTACGAAAAAATGCTGGGCGTGCAGCCCGGAAAGCCGGTTGACGCCAGCTACAATAACCTCGCCCCCTTCCAGTGGGGCAAGACCGAAATCAAGCGCATGGAGGCCGGCGAAAGCCTGTTCCCGCACATTTTCGGCACGGACGCGCACGGACGCGACTACTTTATCCGCGTCGTCTACGGCACGCGCATCTCGATGGCAGTGGGTTTTTTCGCCAGCATCATTGTACTCATCATAGGGCTGACGATCGGGTCTATCGCGGGGTACTTTGGGGGCAAGGTGGACCTGTTTATCATGCGCATCGTAGACATCATCTATTCGCTGCCGGACATGCTGGTCATCATTCTTTTGTCTGTGGTGCTCGGTCAGGTGCTCAATGTAGAGAATACTATCCTTGAAAAGATCGGTTCCAACATCATCAGTATGTTTATCGTGTTTGGCCTGTTGTATTGGGTCAGTATGGCGCGCCTGATCCGCGGCCAGATCCTGTCGCTGCGTCAGCAGGAATATGTTTTGGCCAGCCTGGTGGCGGGCGCCAAGGGCACCTGGATCATTCGCAAGCATCTGCTGCCCAACTGCATCAGCGTCATCATCATCTCCACCGCGCTCCAAATCCCCAGCGCCATTTTCACCGAAAGCTTCCTGTCATTCCTGGGCTTGGGCGTCAACGCGCCGATGCCGTCCCTGGGCTCGCTCGCTTCCGACGCGCTCAACGGTATCACATCGTACTCTTACAGACTGATCATTCCCGCGCTGGTCGTCTCCCTGATCGTTCTTTCACTCAACCTATTTGGGGACGGCCTTCGCGACGCCTTCGACCCCAAACTGAACGCGTAAGGGAGGGGAAACGAAAATGGCACTGCTTGAAGTAAACAACCTGAGCACCTCCTTTTTCACCGACGCAGGCGAAATCAGGGCTGTTGAAGACGTGACTTTCAGCGTAGATCGCGGAAAAGTGCTGGGTATCGTCGGTGAATCCGGCTCCGGCAAATCCGTCACAGCTTACTCCATCATGCAGATCCTTGCGCCCACAGGCAAAATCGTCAATGGGAGCGTGAAATACGCCGGCCAGGAACTGGTGGGCGCGGATGAGAAAATCATGCACACGATCCGCGGCAACAAGATCTCCATCATTTTCCAGGACCCGATGACATCGCTTAACCCCACATATACGGTGGCACACCAGCTTATGGAAGCCATCATGCTGCACACAGACCGCAACCGTTCCCAGGCGCGCGACAGAGCGCTGGAAATGCTGCAGTTGGTCAACGTGAACGACCCGGAGAAGCGGCTTGACCAATACCCCTATGAATTATCCGGCGGCATGCGCCAGCGCGTGATGATCGCCATGGCACTCGCCTGCGAACCCGACATCCTGATCGCGGATGAACCGACCACGGCGCTGGACGTGACTATCCAGGCGCAGATCCTGGAATTGATGCGGGAATTGCAGCAGCGCCTGGGCATGGCCATCATCCTGATCACCCACGACCTGGGCGTGGTGGCGCAGATGTGCGACGAATTGGTCGTCATGTA
>LFTR01000037.1 GCA_001513425.1 Clostridiales bacterium DTU024 | reverse complement strand
TTGACGCGAAGGACCACTATACCTTCAAGCATTCCGAGAATGTATCCTCGTATGCCGCGCAGTTGGCGGACGCTATAGGGCTTGACCAGGAGCATGTGGAAATCATCCGCCAGGCGGGTCTGCTGCATGACATCGGCAAAATCGGCATCCCCGAAAACATTCTTAGCAAAGAAGGCCCGCTGACCGCCGAAGAGCGGAGTATTATGCAGCAGCACGTGGAAGGCTCCATTGCCATGATAAAATATCTACCCAGCCTTGATTATGTGACCCCTGAAGCCATTGGGCACCACGAGCGCTGGGACGGCAAAGGGTATCCCCGCGGCCTGGCGGGCGAAGAGATACCCATTGGCGCACGTTGTCTGGGTATCGCTGATGCCTTTGACGCTATGACGACCAAGCGTAGCTACAAATCCGCGCTGCAGGTGCAGGAAGCCCTGGATGAGATCAAACGTAATTTAGGCACGCAGTTTGATCCCAAAATTGGCCTCGTATTTATCCAATCAGTGGAGTCGGGAACGATCAAACTGATGCTCAAGTAGTCTTGCCGCCA
>LFTR01000112.1 GCA_001513425.1 Clostridiales bacterium DTU024 | reverse complement strand
GAACACGATTTCGTTTTGGAAAAGGCAGAACAGCAATTGGAAAGTCACGGTGACACGGACATCCCTGGAGAAGTTCGGTTACCAGATGATCTTTCCCTATTTATCCATCTATATCGTGGCACTTGGCGCGACGAAGACGCAGCTGGGGCTGGTTACCAGCATCGGGATGGCCGTCGCCGGTCTGTTGGGGCCCCTAACCGGGGTGCTGATCGACAGGATCGGGCCCAAGAAGATATATCTCTTTGGCATCGGTCTGCTGATGGCATCCTACCTCATTTATGCCGCGGCGCTGAATTGGGTCTATTGCATGCTGGCCATGAGCATTTACTGGATCGGCAACAGCACCGCCGGTCACAGCTGTTCCACAATTTGCGGAAATTGTCTCTTGAATGAGGACAGGGCTAAGGGCATGATGTTGTGCGAAACCGCCGCGGCCGGTCTGCTGGGCATTGCAAGCCCTATGATAGCGGCGCTGATCATCGCGCAGTTGGGTGGGGTGAGTGTCACTAACCTTAAGCCCCTGTTCTACATCGCTTTTGCGATGACCGCGCTTTCATTTATCCTGGTTTGGACGAAGCTTAAGGATATCAAATGGGTTTCAAAACAAAAATCGGCTGCAAACCCGTTCAAAAACAGCATTCAAATACTCAAGGGCAACCGCGCCGCACAAAAATGGCTGATCATCGGCGCTCTAAACAGGCTGCCGTTTGGGCTGATCCTGCCCTTCACGCAGGTCTTTGCTCAGGAAGTGAAAGGCGCAAACAGCTACGTTTTGGGCGCTATGGTTACCGCAACAGCATTGACAAGCATTGTATTTGGCTTGCCATCCGGCATTTTCGCGGACAAGTTCGGCCGGAAGAAGGTGTTGTATACCCTAATTCCCTTGTTCTGGGCTGCCAATCTCATCCTGATTTGGGCACCGTCGCCTGCCTTTTTGATCGTTGCAGGCGTTTTGCTCGGGTTTTACTACATCATGAGCCCGATCACAGGCGCTATTGAAATGGAAGTGGTTCCGGCGGAACAGATGGGCAGATGGATCGGGATGAATCACCTGGTCAAATCCCTTTTTGGAGCCGCTATGGCTTTGATCGGCGGGATCATTTGGGACAAGATCGGGCCGCAGTACGTCTTTCTCATTTACATCAGTATTGATTTGATTTTTAGGATCCCGCTGCTGATAAGCATGCCGGAAACGCTGAATGACAGCGCATTGCCAAAGGCTGAGGAATAAACCGGGCGGCCTCAGGTTCGGGCCGGGGCGAGGCTGCCGGAGCCGCTGTGGCGTCAGTGCGAACGCAAAAAACCGGACAGCCATGGAACGCTGTCCGGTTTTCCTTGCTTGCGCAAA
>LFTR01000195.1 GCA_001513425.1 Clostridiales bacterium DTU024 | reverse complement strand
CGCCGCCTGAAAGACGGATAACTGATAGAGACACTTTCCGGCAAAAAACGCTTCCAACCACAAGCCGGCGCTTGAGCCGTATATGCACTGTGCTCGACAGCTGATTGCGAACAGACGCCTGCAGCGAGGCGTGACCGGTATGCCTTTGAGGCATTTTGAAGAGGAAAGAGTATGTTTGGATTGATAGAAGGAATGGAAAAGAAAACAAGCTATACGCGCATAACAATTTGCGCAGCCTTGTTTGCGGTTTTCGCCTTCATTATGGTACGGGTCCCGCAGAACGGCTTTTCCTTTGGGACGATCGTTCTTGACCAGGCAACCATCCGGGGGCTTGTCGTGCAGCTTCAGATGTTTATTTCCATCTACCTTGTTCTGAAGGAAAAAAAGCCGGGATTCACTGTTGCCGTTTTGCTTAATACCATCAGCTTGATCAGCGCGCTCGCCTATGTTGTTTTCAGCGGCACTTCGCATTCCTTGCCCGGCGTCATATCCTACGCAGGTGTGCTGGCGATCATATCCGTATTGAAGTCCTACAGGGATCGGATAACCGCCGACCTTGGCATAATGGGTTTGCAGGAGAAAAGGGAAGACTTCTTTTTCAAGGTATTCGAGCAGGCGCCCATCGGGATCGCCATCGTGCACGACAAAACCTTCTGCGTTAAGAATGAATTGGAAGATATCAGCATCAATCCCGGGTACGAGAATATCCTGGGCAGAGAAAAAGGGCAGCTGCATGAAGTCAACTGGATGGATATCACTCACCCAGATGATCTGAACGAGGACCTGCGCCTTTTTGAGCTGTTCAAGGGCGGCAGCATCGATCACTACGCCATGGCAAAACGTTTCGTGAAGCCCGATGGCGCGCACGTCTGGGTCGATATGCGGGTATCTCCGTTTACCGATGCTGAGGGGGGATCCAATGAGCATATCTGCATCATTACGGATATCACGGAGCAAAAGAAGATCGAAGAGACCCTGCAGTTCAACAATGAACATATACTGCTGACCGGACTTTATAACCGTGTTGTTCTGGAAAGAACACTAAAGAGCGATGCCCTGGCCGGCACCGGGGAAAAACGGGCTTTGATCAGCGTCAACCTCTCCGGGATGGACACATTAAGCCTGCGCTACGGGTTTCATTTCGCGCAGGACATGATCAGCAAAATTGCTGACGCTCTAAAAGAGATCAACGCTGAGGGATATGAACTGTACCACTCGTATGAAAATCGTTTTGCTTACTATGCAAAAGGCTACCGGGACCCTGAGGAACTGTCGCGTTTTGCCCGGAAAGTATCAGCAGCCCTGTTTTCCATGCTGGGTGCCTTTGGTGTCAGGTATGGCATAGGAATCATTGAAATAGACGGGGCAACAATGGGCAATGTGGATGATTTGCTGCGCCGCCTTCTCATTACCAGTGAAACAGCGGCCCGAGGCACGCACAGGAACATGAGGATCTGCGTCTGGGGGCCCGATATCGACAGGCAGGTCACGCGTGAAAGCGATATCAGCCGGGCATTGCAGCAGATCGCTTCGGGAATAGACGAAGACAGGATATCGCTTCAGTTTCAGCCGATTTGGGATGCTTCCTCCGACAGGATATACACATTTGAGGCTTTGGCCAGGCTGAAACTTGAGCCGTATGGTTCAGTCCCGCCCGATGAATTCATTAACATCGCCGAAAAGCATAACCTGATCGTCCCTTTGGGGGAAAAGATCATACAGAAAGCGCTGAATTTCCTGCACAAGCTGAAGGAAAACGGGCACGACATGATGGCTGTTTCCATGAACATTTCATTGATCCAGCTGCTGAGTGACGGATTTGCGGAAAAGTTGATCCGACTGATCGACCGCTCGCAGCTGGCGCCCTCCGGTGTCATTGTGGAATTGACCGAATCGGTCTTTTCTCAGGAGCAGCACCAGACAGAACAGGTGATCGACCTGCTGCAAGCCGCCGGCATCAAAATCATGATCGATGATTTTGGTACGGGCTACTCATCCTTTGAGCGTCTGAGTAATCTGAATGTTGACTGCTTGAAGATCGATAAGGTATTTGTTGATAAATTGATTGGGTCAAAACCTGAAAACACGATCATCCGCGACATGATCTCCATGGCGCGCAAGCTGGGGCACTGCGTTGTCGCCGAGGGCGTGGAACACAACAGGCAGCTGAGTTATTTGCTGGCGTGTGATTGTGACAAGATCCAGGGATATCTTGTCAGCAAACCGCTTGATGAAGATGAGGCGATCGCGTTCCTGAAGCCCAACGGGCAGCGCTTGCAGTGTTGGGAAAACGAGGATGAGCCCGACGTGGGTTTTGTGTCTCCCCATTTTGCGCAAGAGAGAGAACCGCAGCAAAGCAAGGCAATATAATGCGTGAAGATGCACCGGCAAAATCAAAGGCGGGTCCCGTTATGGGCACCCGCTTTTTTTGTGAAGGACCTTATCTTTAGGGATGATTGCCGCCCCGGCGATTCTTCCGTGCGTGCTTGATCTGCAGCAAGGCGTCAAAAAGCGGATGCAGCGTGGCCGCGATGAAGCCGCCGGAAAAGCCGTTGTTGTACAGGTTCATGCCGGCGTGCAGGAAGCTTAAATTGCTGACCAGGGACACATGCAGCATCCCCGCCAGGATGCCCGCCAAAGGCCCATATTTCCCGGAGATCGGCGCCAGCGTCGTGCCAAACAGCGCCGTGATGATGGCAAAGGTTGAATGGGTATCGTGGATGTTAAGCAGATTGACAATGAGTACGCCAAGCATAACGGGGACCACGTTCCTGACGTGCTTGCCGCATGCCCCAAACCCAATTACCGTGAAAATGCCGCCGATCGCGGGCCCGTTGAGTTCCCCGCCCATCACCAGCACATAGCCGGTGGACAGGACGCCCAGGAGACCCATGTTGATCAATGTGGGGCCCATGCCGCAGTCAGCCGGAAAATCGGTCAGCAGAACGCCGGAAAGCCTGAACAGCCCGCCCAGTCCCTTGAGCCGCCAGGCGTTCAACGCCAGCCCGCACAACAAAAGCAGCAAGGACAACCCGCAAAGGACAAACGAAAACGCGAAGTTGTGACCCGAAGACAGGATAAAGACGGTGCCGATCTCCACGCCAAAGCCGCGCAAAACAGCCATGAAGATCATTCCGATGATGCCTGCCGTGAAGCCGGTGTTGTACAGGTTATAGCCTTGATGGAAACGCAGGAACTGCGTCGACAATGGCGGGATCACAAAACCCGCCAGGAGGCCGGTTGCGATGCCCAGCGCCATGCCCGGCAAAAGGGGCAGACCCAGGTTAAAGGAGAATTCGCTGACCAGGGGGCTGAGCGCCGTGCCAAACAGACACTGCGCGATAAATTGTCCAAAGGGAACGCGCACCGCTCTTGTGTACAGCCAAACACCCAGGACGATGGGCAGCGAATTGTAGAGGTTCTTGCCAAAAAAGGAGAAGCCTGCCACCGTGAATACCGCCGCGATAACGGCGCCTGATATCTTGACGTGACTCCAATATACCAGGGCAAGGCTCAAGAGCGTCATGAGCCCCACGTTGACCAGCGCAGCCCCGATATTCGCCAGCTGGAAATAGTCCGTGAGCAAATTGGCAGGAGATCCCAGGATAATGACGCTGCCTGACCATATTTGGGCGGGCGTATCAAAGAAAAAAGCCAAGAGGATAAGGGCAAGGCCCAAAGCGACAAAAAACAGGTATTTATGTCCTTCCGGCACCTCACGCGCTCTATCCGCGGATATGGGCTTTTCGTCTGCCATGGCGTCCTCTCCTTGCTGACTTTATCACCGGAATAAGAGAGCGGATGGTTCACTTTGGCAATTCTATCATGGGAGAAACCTGTTCGGCAATCACCTCTTTGGCGGCGATGGGCAACCCGTCTTATGAGTTTGGGACCCGGGTGCAACAGCGCCGTTTTTCCCCGGAAATATGGCGTTCACAAATGGAGCAATTTCCATCCTTTTCGGCTGATGCACGCGGGGCGTTTGCCTTCCCGGCGTTTCTTGGCAACGCGGCAGCGGCGTGTGCGACCCCTCCGGTATATCCGCGGCGGACGCGCCGCTCTGCCCTTCGCGGGCTTATCTATGTCACCGGATTTTTCCGCCCGTCCATGAACAGCCACGCTGATAACCTTCCTTTACTTTTATGCATTCCGGTGATACACTTAACCATAGAAAAGCGCGTTTTTATACCACACGGTCAGGGAGAGGAATATTATGAAACGCATCAAGAAGCCGCTGATCCTGCTGTTGGCGCTGTGCCTGATTTCGGGGACGGCCATCTTGCCGGCACGGGCGGACCATACGCACGCTTACGACGGCCCGTGGGTCACCGACCTTGAGCCTTCCTGCACCGCCGCGGGCAGGCGGTATACTGTCTGCACGGCCGCCGACTGTACGGTTCCCCCCTACACACTTACTGACGCGCTGCCGGCCCTGGGGCACAACTGGGGCGCCTGGGGAGCGGGCACGCCGGCCGGCTGCCTGACGACAGGCACATCGGTGCGCATCTGCGGCCGCTGCGGGGCCGGTGAATCAACCCCGACCCCCGCGCTGGGCCACAATTGGGGTGCCTGGGCGGTAGCAACCGCGCCCGGTTGTACAACCGGCGGTACCACACAGCGTATCTGCAGCCGCTGCGGCGCGCTGGAAACGCAAAGCCAGGCCGCCCTCGGTCACAATTGGAGTGGCTGGTCAATAAGTGTGGCCGCCACATGCACCCACCCCGGCATCACTGAGCGCACCTGCAGCCGATGCGGCTTGAGGGATCCGCAGGCCACCGCAGCCCTTGGCCATCTGTGGGGTCCCTATACGGAGGTATTGGCGCCCAGCTGCACCGTATCGGGCGTCAAAGAGCGCATCTGCGCCCAATGCAGCATCACACAGACCCAAGCGCTTCCCGCACTGGGACACAACTGGAGCGCGTATACGACCACAGTGGCGCCTACCTGCAACACAAAGGGCCGGGATGAGCGTATCTGCTCGGTGTGTTCGCTCATGCAGTGGCGTGAACTGGGCCGCCTTAGCCACATATACGGCGCCTGGACGGTGGTGACACCTGCCGCCTGCGGTGTCAAGGGTCAGGAAAAACGCGTCTGCACCCTGTGCGGCAAGGCGGAAACACGCAGCATCAAAGCCCTTAAACACGTCTCTGATGAAAACTGGGTGATCGTCAAAACAGCCACGTTAGGTTCCCGCGGCACCCAAGCCACCCATTGCACCGTGTGCGGCGGGCAGGCGCGCACCCGCAGCTACGCGCCGCGCGGTTACACGTATGATGTGCCATTCTACGCCTACGGCACTCTTGCAGGCAACGATGTGCCCGCGGCACTGGCAAGCCTTACCGGGCGGCTGATCTACGTTGACATGGCGCTGGAAGGCGTCAGCCGAGCTCCCCTTGTGACTGAAGACAATTATATGATCGGTGAAGCGGTCATAACTGTTGCCGGGGGCGCCTTGAGCGTCTCCGTGGAAGAGGCCTCCGAGCCTACCCGAATGCGGGACATCCTCTGGAACGCCTTTGGCTCGCTTGAAGATCTGTCCGCCAACGCCTTCATGGGATCCGGCCAGCCCGTGGGCCGCTGGCT
>LFTR01000114.1:4744-11641 GCA_001513425.1 Clostridiales bacterium DTU024 | reverse complement strand
CGTAATTTGGGCCAAGATGGAACGAATAAGTCAACCGCCGCACCTGTTGTTCGGCGGTCATCTTTTTCACCAACGGCGTTCGGTAACAGATGATTCATCTTGCATTTCCGCACAAAACATCTGTCACAAGGGCTATACAAAACGCAAAACTTGTGCTATACCCGTAAATAGAAGTGCCAAGCCATAGGTATCAGGTGTCCCTCCCGGTTGTGTCCTCAAATTATTGATGTGAAGAACCCCGGAGTCAACTGTTAATCGCATCGGTTTGGACATAATACAAGGAGGTACATGAATAATGTATACCGACAAAACCCTCATTTGCCGCGAGTGCGGTGCCGAATTCGACTTCACGGGCTCCGAACAGGCTTTCTTCGCAGAAAAGGGCTTCCAGAATGAACCCGGTCGTTGCCCTGCCTGCCGTGCCAAACGTCGTCAGAGCACCCGTGGCGAGCGTCAAATGTACGACGTCGTTTGCGACGAATGCGGTGCGGCCGCCCAGGTTCCTTTCCAGCCCCGCGGCGATCGTCCGGTCTACTGCGGTGACTGCTTTGCCAAGCACTCCAACCGCTGACCTAAAACCCAGCTAAACCAGCAACACCCGCCTTGCGGCGGGTGTCGTTGTGTCCTGCATGTGCAGGAAGCACAACACAACATCAGGAATTGAGCGGATCCGGCCGCGTGCTGATACCTGACCTGACCTCAAATGGCGCTGATAAACATAAGCGTCGCGTCATGCGTCAATCAATGCAAAGTCTGCCTATCTCGGCGAGGTATCGTTCAGCCTGAGACCTTGCATGTTGGCTATTCAGCCCTTATCCGTATGGCATAGCTTGCAGGGCGTTTTGTTCGCTGCGATCGCTGCATCTTTGGACACTTTTTCGACGAGATCCGCAAACTTCAGCCCCGCGCAGGTGATTTCCTTGTGGAACTTCGTCCCTTTCTCAGAAACATAGACGATATCATCCACAGTGTCCTGAGGCTTAGCCGCCTCTTGGTCACTTATCGCCTCACTCGCGCTCTCAGACGCATCACGCTGCCGCTTTTCTGTCGGTGGCAATATCGGCTTCCTGGGTTCGGCCTTTTCTTCAGGCTCTGCTTTTTGATTGTGTGTTTCCGGACGATATTTCGCGAAGTAGAACGCCGCTAACAGCGCAATGACCAGAAACAGAACTTTGACCGGCCAGCTCTTGAAGACAATGGCACCTATCATACCAATGATAAAAAGAACGACGCACACTAATATCCACATTGCTTTCTTCTTTTGCTGATCATGATCCGAATTCTGTTTGGACTGCATATTGATTGGTCTCATAGCTTACCTCCTGTTTGGTATTCACTTGTTGGGTCTATTGGTATCATAATAACATATGTTTGCGAATTTAGCATGCCGAAAAAAGAACACGGCGCTCACAAACGAAGCCAACAAGCCTTCTGCAGCGACACGCAGCCGGCTGAGTAACCCTAAAAAGCCGCTGTGCTCTACCCAAAAAACACGCAACGGCAGGGATCCCACGCAGCCGACAATGGTCGAGAAAGCCTATGAGATGTTGACATTCGCACGCAATAGGCTATCCCCAAGTCGTTGGTTTGTTATCGCAGCTGCACCGCCAGGCTGCGCGTACAAGTGTGCTTTATTAAAACGCGTCACTGTGCCGCGAGAAGAACTCGTGATACGCGCGAACGTTATCCAACCGGGTCCACTCTTTGATGTCGACGGGGCGGGCATCAAGATCGTATATTTTGGCGCGCTCCATTGCCAACAGAAAGGGTGAATGCGTGGAGATGATGAGCTGACACCCCATATACCGCGCCGTTTCCTCCAAGTATGCAGCCAGCTCGATCTGCTTTGCGGCGGAAAGGCTGTTTTCAGGCTCATCCAACAGATAGACGGCGTCAGCCTCGATCCTTTGCTTAAAATAGAAAACTGCGCTTTCGCCGTTGGATTGCTCCTGAACGGTCTCCATCACCTGCTCACGGACGAATGCCGATTGTGTTTTGGCGCGTGCGCTGTTGCGCTTTTTCAGCGTCTCGTAATCCTCCAAGGATCGCAAGCGGAACACGGATTGCCTTGCCTCATAATGCTCGTCAAACAACAGCTGCTTTTTTCTGTCAATTCCCTCGTTAAGGCTGCGGATATTGAGCATGTAATCAAAAACATCATCACTGGTCACGATCCGGCTGTGGGGCGGAACGGTCTCCTCAAGCCGCACCCGGCACAACCGCACGTAATCCTCAAAGAAATTTGAGCGGTTATAGGGGGCACTGCGCTGCACATGGAGCTTTTCCGCGATGACGTTCAGTGCGGTTGTTTTGCCGGATCCGTTGCCGCCGTACAATATGGTTATTGGTGCGAAATCGATGCGCTCCAGGCCCGCTGTGGACAGGATATAAAAAGGGTACAGGGTGTTGTAGCAGGTTCTTTTCACCGAAAGGCGAAAAGACCACTCCTCATCTTCGTTAGGGAACGTAATGCTGTCCAAATAAATCATCGTCTTTCACACCAATCCATTTGTTTATGTATCGAGCCGCCCTCCGGTTCGCCTATGCCCGCTGTCTGACGGTACCGTAACGGCTGAAACCGAGTTTTTGAATGGCGTGCTGTTGAAACCATTAGACTCCCGCTCATTGCCATTTTAGCCGGAAAATTGATAAGCGCTGCTGACGCGCCGGAAAATCTCTTCAATTCGTGCTACTGCCATCCTGTATCGCTCCTTGCAGGATTACTCAGAAGATCACTGTATCTCTTTTTCGAAGCAAAATCCACTAAATCACGCCGCGAGACCTGATCCAAAGGGACCGGACTCGGAAATCTTTCGCGGTGCCAAACCAATTTATGGAAGCCCTGCTCAGACTATTCCTGCTTCTGCACCGCCTGCACATAATCGGCTGCCAGCGCCGTAATGCGGCCGGCCTCGCCATTTTCCATCCATTCCCGGTTAGCCAGGTTTCCCCCTGCGCCGATCCCGGCCGCACCGGAGCGGATGAACTCCGCCGCGTTGCGCTCATTGACGCCGCCCACCGCGAGCAAAGGGATGTGACTCAGCGGTGCGCGGACCGCCTTGAACCAAGCGGGACCCAGCTTATCCGCGGGAAATACTTTCACAAGATCGGCCCCCATGTTCCAGGCTGATACGATCTCCGTGGGCGTCATTGCGCCCGGGAGACTGACCAAACCAAGCCTCCGGGTCTCCCGAATGACGCCTTCGTCCGTATTGGGCGAAATGATGTATCCGGCGCCGGCGTCCGCCGCCAGATGAAGCTGCTCCAACGAAAGCACGGTGCCTGCGCCGGCAAGTACCCTGCCGGAAAACGCCCGATTGACCAGGCGGATCCCTTCAGCCGTATCTGTCCACGTTTCGGGCGCGTTTTGGACGAAAGTCACCTCGATCATACGCACGCCGCCTATTTCCAGCGCACGGGCGAGATCCTCAAGCAGTCGTCCCGGGAAACCCCTGACGATTGCGACCAGGCGGGTCTCCTTCAGCAGGGCCAGCGTCTCTTCCCTCATATGCGGTTTTCCTTCCATATCAATATTTCAGTGTCCGGGCATCCCCGCAAGTGCGCTCACTTAGGATAACGCCGAGCAAACGCCAAGGGTCGTCCTTTGCCGGATGGATCATTGCCTCCTGGCAAAAAGCGTGGACTTTCCCGGTTCAGCCTTCCTGTGTCGGCGGAATTTCCCCATCCCCTGATTCTGTGCCGAGCCGGTTGATCTTGCGCTGATTGAACACCGAGAACACCAGGGAGGCCACGGAGAGCACCATGAACACTACGCATATGGGATGGGTGAAAATACTGAAGAAATTGCCGTCCTTGATCTGCATGAAGCGGCGGAAGTTGCTTTCGGACAGCGGGCCCAGGATGAGGGTGAGCAGGATGGGCGAGAGGGGAAACTCATATTTTTGCATCAGGTAACCGATGAGGCCGAACACAAGCGCCACGCCGACGTCAAAAACGTTCTGGTTGATCGCGTAGGCACCAACCAGGCTGATCACCAGGATGCTGGGCAAAAGGATCTTCTTCTCCACCGAGATGATCTTGGTGAAAAAGCGGATACCGGCCATCCCCACGATCAGCATCGCCAGGTTGGCAAGCAGAAGGGCCGCGAACACCGCATAGACTGTGTCCAGTTTATCCACATACATCATGGGGCCCGGCTGGATACCCTTCATGATGAAAGCGCCCAGCAGAATGGCCGTCACACTGTCGCCCGGCACACCCAGAGAGAGAAGCGGGATCATCGCGCCGCCGGAGCAGCCATTGTTCGCACTTTCGGTAGCTGCCACGCCCTCCGGGGTCCCCTGCCCGAAACGTTCAGGGTGACGGCTGGTACTCTTGGCCACACCGTAGGAGACAAAAGCGCTGATATCTCCCCCGGCCCCGGGGATCGCGCCGATAAAACTGCCGATCAGCCCGCCCGTGAGGATATTCTTCCAAATAGTTCGAATGTCTGCCCAGGAGGGCAACACCCTGTTGACTTTCAGGGTAGTCTTAGCAGAACTCTGTTCCCCGCGCGCGATACGCTCAACGCTGGAGAACACCTCCGCCGCGGCGAACAGACCAATAAGCGCGGGAATGAAGGGGATGCCCTCATACAGCCCGTACACCCCCTTGGGGATGAAGCGCAGGTAGCCGCAGGTCTTGTCCATGCCAATGGTGGCGATCAGCAGCCCAAAGAAGGCCGACATCAAGCCCTTCACCACAGACTTCCCGGAAATGGCGATGATGACTGACAGGCCAAAAAACGCCAGCATGAACATCTCCGCCGGCCCAAAGGCCAGCGCGGCGGAAGCGATGAGCGGGGAGAGAAAGGTCATGCAGATGGCGCCGATGATGCCCCCGCAAAAGGAGGAAAATAGGGCGATGGACAAAGCGCGCCCGGCCTCGCCCTTCTGCGCCATGGGGTAGCCGTCCATCACAGTGGCGGCCGCGGCGGGGGTGCCGGGGGTGTGGATGAGGATGGCCGAGATGGAACCCCCGTACATCGCCCCGCAGTAGATACCAAGCAGCAGTCCCACAGATGGGACCAGGTCCATGCCAAAGGAAAAGGGGATCAGTAACGCAACCCCCATGGTGGCCGTAAGCCCGGGAATAGCTCCGATGAATACCCCGCCTGCAGCTCCCAGGAACACCATCAGTACGGTCCGCGGATCGGCCATCACGCCGGCGTAGCTCGACAGGAGAAGGTCCCAATTCATATGCCCGCCTCCTCCTAATAGATGAAATTAAGCGGCCCCAGCGGGATCTCAATGACGAGAACCTTCCAGAACAGCAGCCAAACTACAATGGTGATTCCAAGGGACAGTATGATCATTGTCGCCCAGTTCCTGGCACCCGAGACGGTCATCAAAAGGAAGAGCACCAGGGGCGAGAGGATCAGGAAGCCGACGGTATCCCACAAAAGGAACATCAGCACCACGATGCCCAGCACCATCAGCATGCGCTGCATTCCTTTATCCCTCAGGCTCAGCGTTGGTGCCCTGCGCCGGTCCTTTGTGAAGAACGACTGGACCAGCAAAATGGCGGAGAACAAGATCAGGGCAACGGACATGATCTGCGGGAAAACCTCAGGACCGACCGGTACATTAATAAACTGCTTGAAACTTGTAGTCATCCAGTACGCGGTACCCCCGATAAGGATCCCAAAGACGCCTGCGACACGGTTGGCAAAGGGCATGGTGCGGGGTTTTTTCATGGTTGTCTTCCCTTCATTCAAAAGGACGAGGCGGGCACTGTGAACGTCCGCCCCGTCCGGAAGGTTGAAAAGAGTCTAGTCGCTCAGACCAAGCGCTTTCATTGTTTCCGAAACATCCTCATAGTTCTGCGCCAGGAAGACGGAGAAGTCTTCGGCGTTCTGATAGGCGATGGTGAGCATGGAATTGTTCATGAATTCGATGAAATCCGGGTCTTCCACGGCCTTGGCAAAGGCATCGGACAGGACGGCCTTGATGTCGGGATCAACACCCTTGGGCAGCGCCAGGCCGCGCCAGGTGCCGTATACCACGTCATAACCCTGTTCCTGGAAAGTCTGGATCTCCGGGTATTTCGCCGGGCGAATGGTGTCCATCACGCCAAGCACCGTAATGTTGCCCGCTTCCATCTGGGAGCGGACCTCGCCCAGCGATACCGAGACAGCCTCGATATGCCCGCCGGCCAGCGCCGTCACCGCGGGAGCTGCGCCTTCAAACGCGATGTGTTTGACGTCTATATCCGCGGTCTGCGCGAGCAGGCCGGCACCGATGTGCCATACGGAGGCCGGGGCAGAGTTGCCGATATTCACCGTGCCGGGGTTCGCTTTGCAGTATTCCACGAAGGAGGCAACGTCAAAGACGTTGTTTGCTTTCGCCCAGGCAGTGTTCACGCTCAGTGCCGCGGCGTCAGTGTTCACGCGGCAGAGGATGTCATAGCTCTCCCAGGTTATGTCGCCGGTATCCTGGGGCACGTAGGTGCTCAGCTCGAAGGTGATCATGCCCACGGTGTAGCCGTCAGGTTTGGCCAGGGCAATTGCGCTGTGACCGATCAGGCCGCCGCCGCCGGTCTTGTTCTCCACCACGATGGTCTTGCCCAGTACTTTTTCGGCCGCCATGCTCAACGCACGCAGGGTGGCGTCCGTGCCGCCGCCCGCTGCCCAAGGGCAGATCATACTGATGTTCTTAGCAGGATAGTCCGCAGCGCTTGCAACACCGATCGCGCCCAGCGCGAGAACGAGTAACAGCACTACTGCCACGAGTCTCTTCATGTCAGGTTCCTCCTTATGTATTTGATATGTTCCCCAAGCGATTACCAAGTCTATTGCCACCCGGCCTTTATTTTTGTATAACACACATTGAGGTTGCAGTCAACATAATTGTTGCTTTTTTTGTGTTTCCACGGCGTCAGAATCGTCTCGCGCATGAA
>LFTR01000114.1:0-4698 GCA_001513425.1 Clostridiales bacterium DTU024 | reverse complement strand
GCTGAGCGATCGGGACGCCACAAAAAACACGGACCGCAGCTTTCGCTGCGGTTCGTGTGTCAAGTCGCACAATGTGCGGGGTTATTTTCTGTGGCAACCAAATCCGGCGACCGGGTCAGTTACCTGCGATTGCGGCCGGGGCCGAAGTTCCGCTGGGTATCGGCACCAAAGTTGTCGCACACGCCATCATTGTCGGCGTCCGCGTAGTTGCGGCCCTGGACATTGCCCTGAGAGCCTTGTCCCTGCGCTTGCTGGTTGCGTCCCTTCATGCCCTGGCCACGGCCCTGGAAGTTGTCCTGATCTTGTTGCCCGCGGCCTTGAGCGTTCTGCATGCGGCCCCTCATTTGCTGCATTTGATCCCTCATCGCTTGCATGCGGCCTCTCATGGCCTGCATGTTGCGGGCGCCCTGTCCCTGCGCGTCGGTACCAAAAAGATCACAGATGCCATCTTCGTTTTCGTCGACATAATTGGGCGCATCGGTATTTTTGCCCGGTTCGTTGCCGCAGTTGTCGCAAAAGCCATCGTCATCCGCATCAACATAACCGGTCTGCGGAGCAGTCGTTTCAGGAGCAGCCTGATTCCAGCGGCGGCCCTTTTGTCCGCCAAAGGGAGCGGCAGGGGTCGTCTGGGTTGTTTCAGTTGCCTCAACTTCCGTTTTTTCAGGAGTGGTCGCTTCTGCAGCTAAACCGAACACCGGCAGCGCGACTAACAGCGCCAAAGTGAGGATGAGCAAATTCTTTTTCATGTTTGATTTCTCCTTGTGAAGATTCAGCATCTCTTTGCTGTGATATCAATATAACGCCCAATTGTGGCAAATGTGTGTTTTTTGTGGGGAATAATTGGTACAGTGTGATGAACAGATTACTAACACCGATCAAAATGACACCCCGGCCGGCGCGGCGCAGCTTTTTATGCAGTGCGTCCAGCCAGAATCGGTATGAGACCAAATAACAATGGCCGGTTCCTGTGCCCCTCCGGCTGCCTGCCGGGTTTTGCTCATAAAATGTACTTGGGCGCGGGAAATTCTTTAGTTCACGAGTCCTTTGTCGGGTTTTCATCTCCCGCGCGGCCATATTCTTTATGAATACTGCCTGCGAAATGTGCCATTGGCTCTATCCAAAAAACCCATCGCTGCCATAAGAGAAGCGGATGGGCGCTGTGTGTGATATATTTTTGCGATATTTATGTGCTGGGTTCTCCCACAATCACCTGTGGCTTAACAATACGCGCGATAAAAACGCTAATCTCATAAAGAAGCAACAGCGGCAAAAGGAGCAGGACCTGGGAGACAATATCCGGCGGGGTCAGGATGGCAGCGACTACCGCAGCACCCAGAATGAAATACTTGCGGTTTTTCGCCAAGGCCGTGGCATTCACTTTTCCCTTGCGGGCAAGAACATAGATAACAACAGGCAATTCAAACATCAGCCCGAATGGCAATACGAAGGAAAGCACGAAGTTGAAATAGCCTTCCACCGACCACATCGGCGTCGCTACGCCCTCACTGGCCTCATAAAACAAGTCGATAGCCATAGGGAAGACGGTCAGATAGGCAAACGCCACACCAATGATGAACATCAGCACCATCAGCAAGAAAAGCATTCTGGCCATCTTCTTCTCGTCCGGGTAAAGCGCAGGTCCCACAAAACTCCATATCCGCCAAATGATAACAGGCATGCAGATGACGATGGAAGCAACCAGGCATGTCTTCATCCGCATCATCAGGGACTCCGACACTTTAGTTGCGATGACAGCGATACCGCGCTGGGAAACGGGCTGCAAGATAAAATCGACCAGTGGTTGGCTCAGGAAATAAAAAACCAACAAAAAGCACACAAAAATGGCGCCCGTGATGAACACCACCACACGACGCATGGCGAGCAGATGCTCTCCCATACCCAGCTTTGTCCCGTCAGCAGATTTGTCTGCTTGAGCGGATGTCCTCATCTTTGCCAATGCTTGGCTCAAGCCTCGTCTTCTTTATCTTTATCCGCGTCTTTTTCGACGTCTTTTTGCGCGTCTTTCTTTTTGTCGCCCGGAACTACTTCGTTCTTGAACTCACGAATACTTTGGCCCAGAGCCTTGCCGACGCCGGCCAATTTTTTTCCGCCAAAGAGAACCAGAGCAAGTACCAGGATCAGAATGATTTCGGTGATGCCTAATCGCATTTTGTGCCTCCCTTATCAATCAACCGGCGGTTTCCCATTTTTGACCGCCTGTTTGAGTTCGTTCATTGTTTTATCCAGGCTGTTTTGTGTCTTCTTCAGGTCTGCGGTGGGATCCGCTTCCCGAATCGTCTCTTCAAGGTCCTTTTTGGCACCCTTAAGCTCGCTGATAGTGTCTGCCATGTCCGTCTCCCGAATGAACTCTGCCCACTTGACCTTAAGGTATTTGACAAACCGCCCAAGCGACCGTGCCACCTTGGGCAGGTCCTTTGGTCCCACCACCAAAAACGCAACCAAAAGAATAAGGATGAGTTCCGTAAAACCAATATTAAACACGTTGCCCATCCTTTCCTTTATTCGCGCGCATTATAGCACGCGCATCTTCCGGTGTAAAGTTGGGTAAGCATGAGTTTCCGCTCGAAATCTCTTTGAAATTCCCACAACGCGGCCGCTACAGACTTAACATCCCAATGGCACTTTGTTGCTCAACAGCTCATCGATATTTCGCTTGCACGAACTTCTCTTCTGATGTCTGAAGGGATTATCCGATCACACAGTTCTTCCGCATTGTGCCTAAGTCTGATTCTGTTTAGGAACGTCTCACGCTAAGAGCGACGCGCGCTAAACAGTCGGGGCAGGTGCCTTCACTACGATCAGCTCCAATGTTTCATCATGGAGATTTTTCACATTCATTTTGACCTTGAAAGGAATTTTGAGCAGCGTTCCCGCATCGTACGCGTGGATCTCCTGTTCATTAAGGCCGATGGACAGCGTGCCGCGAATGACAGTCATATACACGTTTGAATTGGAGAAGTGTTCAGGCAAACCCTCGCCTTTGCCAAATACCATGTGCAAATAGTGGACATTTTCGTCGAAAACCACTTTCTCCACTGCCTTTTCATCATTATGGGACAACCTAAAAACCTGTTCTACCATGGTTTTCACCTCCGGGATCATTCTACGCTGTTGTGCGTGGAAAAGGGCAGTGTTTTCTTCTTTCCGCCGCCAAGGACAGATACACTGAACCCTCTGTAGTCGCGGGCCGTCTTTTTACCGTCTTGGGACAAAAACGAAAAGCGTGCCAGAAAACGCTGCAGGACACCATAAGGGCAGATCAGATCATGGAAAACGTCCGGATGATAGAACAAGGTGATCACAACGGCAGCAATGATCCAAAGCAGCATGACCGGCAAATCTCTGCCCAACAGCCGTCTGCTGATGATGAACAGCGCCACTGTCAGCCCGAGAGATACCCAAGCCAACCAGCCGGTTTTCAGCAGCTTTGGCGTCGGCCTATCCAATCGGCCCAATTTGCCTTTCAGCCAGACAACGCCCAGCATCAGGGTGTTCATCGGACAGATTGCCATGCAATAAATCCTTCTGCCGAAAAGGGCGGGAAACAGCAGGCTGACTGCATACAGTATCAGCCAAACCATCAGTGCTTGTTGCTTGATAAGGATGAAGAATAGGATGAGGAACAGGAGTCTTAGGATACCAATGGCCTGTTTCATAGTTGTGCCTCCCTAAAGTTGCTTTTGTTTGATCGACCTTATTCCTGAAAACTTATGTGTCAGTCAATGAATCATATTTCGCGATGAGCTGTTCAATGCGTGCTTTTCTTGCCTTCATCACGCGCACCCATTGATGCAGTTCAGCCTTCCCTTGGGCTGTTATTTCGTATACACGCCGTTTGGGCCCTTGATCGCCTTTTTCCCAATCAGAAATGACCGTTCCCGCGCTTTCCATTTTTCTTAAGGTCCGGTATAGCGTGCTGACATTCAGCTGATCTTGCGAAAACCCGAATGGCACCAACTGTTCGATCAGCCCGTACCCATAGCCTGCCCGATCAAGCAGCAAAAGCAATAAGCACACTTCCAGAAATTTTTCTATGCGCCGGGGCTGACCCGAGCGGCACATTTTCTGTTCATCCTGCATTCCACAACCTCCAACACCACTATGTTCTTTGTGCATATAGTTGATGCCACACAGTATAACGGCTGCCGGCCGATTTGTCTATCGCCGTTGCGAAATATTTCATTCTGCCGAACAGATAGAAAGCTCTCGGCTTTTTCTCCCGTTGTTTTCCCTTGCCCTATCAACACGGAATAAAAGTCTTTTGACTTTTTGGAAAATATACTATATATTGTGTCTTGCCGCGAATCGATGTACAATATATGCTGTGACAGAAAACTCAACAGAGAGTGATTTAAATGCAGATCGCAGGTTTTCAGAAGCTGACGTTGCTTGATTATCCCGGCAAAGTGGCTTGCACCGTCTTCACCCCAGGATGCAATTTTCGCTGTCCGTTTTGCCATAATGCGAGATTGGTGCTGCCATTCAGGAAATTTGATTTGATCCGGGAAGAGGAAGTCCTTGACTATTTGGTTCTGCGTTCAGGCATGCTGCAAGGGGTTTGCCTGTCTGGCGGCGAGCCGCTGATGCAACAAGATC
Source organism: Clostridiales bacterium DTU024 (assembly GCA_001513425.1). Taxonomy (GTDB): domain Bacteria; phylum Bacillota; class Clostridia; order Christensenellales; family Aristaeellaceae; genus DTU024. The sequence continues at coordinate 81 of LFTR01000114.1, read as the reverse complement.
TGGCGGATTTCATTGGGGAGATCAAAGCCCTTGGGTACAGCGTGAAATTGGATACCAACGGCAGTGATCCTGACAAGCTTG
>LFTR01000136.1:635-12462 GCA_001513425.1 Clostridiales bacterium DTU024 | reverse complement strand
AACGGCAAGGCGCATACCGCAAGGGAATTGGCGCAGGGTATACGGCAAGATCCCGATATCAGCCCAAAGCCCGGTGACAGCACGGTATACAGGCTGCTTAACAAAATGACTAAGGAAGGTGCTTTGCGGCGAACCACGCGGCAAGGCAGCCGCCAGTACGTCTTTGAAATAAGCGACGCGGGCTGCCGCGAGCATCTGCATTTGCGCTGTCTGTCTTGCGGTAAGACCATCCATATGGATGAGGAAGAAACACGCCGCATTGCCAGGGAAGTCGTGCGCGACAGCGCCTTTGCGCTGGATGAAGTAAATACAGTGCTGCTTGGTACTTGCGCTGAGTGCAGTACGCCCGAAAGAGCGCAGGCGTTCAAAAAACAGGAGAGATCATGAAGAAAACCATCATTCTGCTGCTTGCGCTTTTGCTGCTTGCGCCTTTTGCGTTAACGAATGCCGAGCAGGGAACGCTGAACATCGTTTGTACGACTTTTCCCATACTGGATTGGACCAGACATATCCTGGGCGACCGGGCGGAAAAGGTCAACTTGACGCTGCTTCAAGCGTCCGGGGCGGATGTACACAGCTATCAGCCCACAGCGCGCGATTTTATCAACGTCTCCGGCGCGGACTTGCTGATCTATTTCGGCGGATACTCCGACAGCTGGGTGCCGGACGCCGTGGCGACGGCGCGCAACAGGGATATCGTCGCGCTGAACCTTATGGACGTTATGGGCGACCGCGTCAAAGCGGATACCCTCGTCACGGGGATGCAACATGGGCACGACGAGGACCACGATTCTCATGAGCCCGAGCATGAGCCTGAGGACGAACACATCTGGCTGTCCCTGCGCGCCGCCAAGGTCTTGACGCAGGCAATCGCCGACACTCTATCCCGTTTGGATAATGGCAATGCGGCAGCATATCAGGACAATGCTGCTGATTACCACGCCGCTTTGGCCGCTTTGGACCAGGAATATGCTCAGGCTGTCGCCGACGCACCCTGCAAAACGCTGCTGTTTGGCGATCGCTTTCCCTTCCGCTATCTTTTGGATGATTACGGCATATCCTACTTCGCGGCCTTTTCAGGGTGCTCTTCAGAAAGTGAAGCCAGCTTTGAAACAGTGGCCTTTCTGTCCCGCCAAATGGACGAACTGGACCTCAAGAACATAATCACCATTGACGGCTCGGACGGGCGGATCGCGGGCGCCGTGCTAAAAGCGTCCAAGGATCCCGATCGTCCCCTTTTTACCCTGGATGCCATGCAATCGGTCAATATGAAGGACATCGAAAGCGGCGCCAATTATCTGGATATCATGCGCCAAAACCTCGCCGTTTTGATCAATGCGCTTCAATAGAGAAAGGCAATTATGGCACTGTTGACAGTTGAAAACCTGTCCCTTGGCTATGAAGGGATCACCGTGGCGGAGGACCTGACATTTTCGGTAAACAGCGGTGATTACTTGTGCATCGTAGGGGAGAACGGCTCCGGTAAAACCACGCTAATGAAGACCATTCTGAACTTGATGAAGCCGCTTTCCGGCCGCGTTGCGACCGGCGAGGGCCTTCAGCCCGCGGCCATCGGCTATCTGCCGCAGCAAACCCAAGTCCAAAAGGACTTTCCCGCCAGCGTACGTGAAGTGGTGCTGTCGGGCAGCCTCAACAAGAGCGGCTTTAATCCCTTCTATACCAAAGTGCAAAAGCGGCAGGCGCGGGATAATATGGAGCGGTTGGGTATTTTACCTTTGGCTACAAAGTGTTACAGGGAATTATCCGGCGGGCAGCAGCAGCGTGTTTTATTGGCGCGAGCGCTGGGCGCGGCGGACAGGATGCTCTTGCTGGATGAGCCCGCAGCGGGGCTCGACCCCCAGATCACCGAAGACATGTATATGTTGATACGGCAGCTTAATGAAAGCGGGCTCACCATTTTGATGATTTCCCACGATATTCACGCCGCCGCCCGGTACGCGTCCCACATCCTGCACGTATCCCGCCGCCCGCTGTTTTACGGCACGAAAGAAGACTACGTTTTGAGTGACATTGGGCAGCAATACGGCTGCAAGGTGGCGGTATGAGCGAAAACCTGGCGATGCTCAAGTACTATTTTGAATTCCCCTTCGTGCGCTACGCGCTGATCGTGGGTGTGTTGATCGCGCTGTGCTCATCGCTCCTGGGCGTTGTGCTGGTGCTCAAGCGTTTTTCGTACATTGGCGACGGCCTGTCACACGTGGCGTTTGGCGCGCTGGCAATTGCAACGGTGCTCGATATTACCGACAATATGCTGGTCGTGCTGCCCGTTACCATCCTGTTCGCTGTATTCCTGCTGCGGGGGGGGCGCAAAGCCAAGATTCAGGGCGATGCCGCCATTGCCATGCTGTCGGTAGGAGCGCTGGCGGTGGGGTACATTTTGTTCAACCTCTTCCCGCCCGTCAACGGCAATGTGTCGGGCGATGTGTGTACCACGCTTTTTGGTTCCACGTCCATTCTGACCCTGACGCAAAACGAAGTGTGGCTGTCCATGGTGCTATCCGGCGTGGTCGTGGTCCTTTTTGTCCTCTTTTATCATCGCGTGTTTGCCGTTACTTTCGATGAAAATTTCGCGGAGGCCACGGGGCAGAATACGGGCCTGTACAACATGATTATTGCGGTGGTCATCGCAACTGTGGTGGCGCTGGCGATGAAATTGGTGGGTTCGCTGCTGATTTCCGCGCTGCTCATTTTCCCTGCTATCAGCGCGATGCGCGTTTTCCGCTCCTTTTTGTCCGTGGTGATCTGCGCGGCAGCGCTGTCTGTGGTCTGCGCGGCACTTGGCATTATCGTTTCCATTTTGGCGGGAACACCGGTGGGCTCCACCATTGTGGCGGCGGATATTCTGGGATTCTTTGTCTTCAGTCTGCTGGGGACGGCAAAAGGACGAGTGCCGGCCTGACCATTCTCTTTGTGTAAATTATTAACAAATTATTGCAAAATTGGGTTGTATCCATTACAATAAGCCTGATACTCTAAAGGCGGTGACATGATGCAGCACTTTTTTGGCAACTTATCGAGCACACTGGTCGATTTTATCGTATATTCAGCCATCGCGATCGCGTTTGTTGTGGGTTTTGTCAAGTGCATTTTTCCCATGCGCCGCTTGACCCATTTATTTCGTAAGGCGACGCGCGCTCTGGAAATGATGACGCTCAAGGAAGGTCTTCGCCCCGTGTGGCAGGATCCCCTTTTCTTGGGGAAACCCATGCAGAAGCCATGGAAACGCTTCCTTGTCAACGCGGAGCAGCTGGACGCGCGCGGGCTGTCCCTGAACGCGGAAGATTATATAAGTGATGATACGGTCTTTACAGACTACGCGCATATGCGCGTGGCGGAAATGGTACCGGGATTGCTGACGAGCCTTGGCATCCTGGGAACCTTTATCGGCCTTATGCGCGGTGTGAGCGGGCTGGATGTTACCAGTGCCGACAGTACGATGACGAGCATTTCGCAGATGATCGGTGGCATGACGTTCGCCTACGGCACTTCCATCGCAGGGCTGACGGGCTCCCTCATATTCAACATTACCAGCCGTTCCGTGCAGGGCAGCGCCACGTCCGCGCTGGACAGTTTCCACGTGGCGTTTCGTGAGCTTGTTATGCAGCAGCCGCTGGATGACGAAGTGCACAATATCTGCTACATGGAGGATCAGGCCATCTTCCTCAGGCAGGCCGCCAATGATATGAATGCGCAGCTGGCCAGCGGCATTTCTGTTTCCATCGAGCGCGCTTTTACCCCCATCGGGCAGCAGATCACCCGTTTTATCAGGGGAGAAGAGCAGGGGCAGCTGGAGGGGCTCAGCCGCATCGTCAATCAGTTTGTCGGCGAGATGGACGGCGCCATGAACGGGCAGTTCAGGCAATTGGCGCATACTCTCCAGGGTATCAACCAGGCGCAGATGGTATCGTTTGATTCGGTTAACCAGGCGCTGTCGTCCGCCGAAAGCCTCATGCAGAACATGAACCAGATGAACGCGCTGACCGCTCAAGTCGTGGAGCGCTTTGACAGCTATGTGAACGAATTGGCGGCGTCTCAGGCGGGCAACGCGCACCTGGCTGAAGAAACCAGCAAGATCCTAAGCTCCTTGCATGCGGCGGTTGCACAGCAGCGCGAGGGCTTCACTTTGGCGCAGGAGAACCAGGCGACGCTGCAGGAACAGATGCAGCAGTACGCTTCATGGTCGGGGCGTGTGTTGGAAGCGGCGGAAAAGCAGTCAGACTCTGTTGCCGCGCAGGCGCACGCGGTGGCTAATGAAATGGCATCTTCCGGCAAAATGCTCAAGGACGGTTATTCGTCCTTCGTGGAAAATATATCTTTGGGTCTGGCGCGCACCATGGGCATGTTTGAAGAAAACATGCGCGAAATGATGGCGGAATTTTCGCGGCAGTTATTGGCGCTGCAAAGCGCGGTGAAGGATGGGAACGCCAAGAACGCGTCGGGGCTTGATCTCCCCCCCAAAGTGCTGACGCAGGTCAAAAAAGATGCATGACGTGCGGGGCATAAAACGCAAACACCGCCGGCTGATAGGACGGGATACCGGTGAATACTGGATCTCCTATTCGGACATGCTCTCATCCCTTCTGTTGGTGTTTATGCTGGCGGTCACGTTCAGCATTTATCAATACTATACTCTTTTGGACATCAAAACCAAGGAACTCAATGCCCAGGCAGCGGAGCTGGACAGGTCGCAAATAGCGTTGGTGGAGCAAGAAAAGGAACTGGAGACCACCCGCGTGACGCTGATGGGCAAGGAAGAAGAACTCGCCACCATCCAGATACAGCTCAACCGTCAGGAAGAGGATCTCTACGCCGCGCAGACCGCGCTGTTGACTAAGGAAGAAGAGCAGGCGGCGCTGCAATTGCAGTTGACCCGGCAGGCCGACGAATTAGCCAGCCAGGAGATCCGACTGGGGGCCCTGCAGGAGGCGCTGGGCAGCCAGCAGCAGCAGATAGACGACTTACTGGGCGTCCGCACTTCCATTATCAGGGAACTGAGCCAGGCGCTGTCACGTGCCAATATCGGCGCGGATGTGGATGGCAACACCGGCGATATCGTGCTGGACAGCCAGCTGATGTTTGAAACAGGCAGGGACATTATTGTCGCTGCCGGGCAGGACCAGTTGCGCCGTCTGATTCCCGTATATCTGGAAGTGCTGCTGCGTCCCGAATACCGTGATTATGTGGCGGAGATCATCGTTGAAGGGCATACTGACTCCGCAGGCAGCTATGTGTTCAACCTTGAATTGTCGCAGCGGCGTGCCCTGAGTGTCGCCACATTCTGTTTGGAGATGCCCAATTTGACGGGCGATCAACGAGCGCTGCTGGAAAACATCCTGACAGCCAAAGGCCGCAGCTATGCGGATCGTATCTTCAATGCAGACGGGAGCGAAAACATGCAGGCGTCCCGTCGCGTGGAAATCAAGTTCCGTTTGAAGGATTCCGAGATGATCCAGCGCATGAATGACATTTTGAGGGAAACGCCGTGAAAAAGGCGGCCATTGTACTGATCGCTCTGGTCATTGTGGCAGGCGGCATCTTGGCGTATGCGGCGGTCAACACCCAGTTGAAGGTCATACTGAATAACGCTCACATGACGCCGGCTGCCCAGCTTAAGGGTGAGTTTGACCGCTGGATGAACGCACTGAACAACAACTCCGTGCAGGGGACCGCCTTTGTATCCGCCGCCAACGGCACGGCGGAGGAATATGGCTTCCTCGTCTACTCCGTGACTCTCAAAAACAACGGCCTGCTGCCTGCCGAAATGGCGGAAGTGCAGGTGTCGCCCGTCCAGGGCGACGTGCTTGCCTACTCCAGCCAGGCATCCCTTGGCCAAAACGTCAATCATCCTATCACCGTCCCGCCCGGCGAAGAAGAGATGCTGCAATTGGTGCTGCTCACAAAGAGCGACAGCCATGCGGTGCGCGACATCATCATTACGTATTACATTTGGGGACATCCCTTCTTGGTTAAGGTCACTTACGGGTAAACTTGAATACTTATCAAGTGTGTGCTACGCTTATTTCAATAAAATACCTTAGGAGGCAATGAACCATGGATAAAAAACAGGCACTCAGCCACGTTGACCATACACTGCTCAAACCCACCGCCGGGTGGGACGATATCAAAGCGCTTTGTGATGAGGCGCTCAGGTTTGGCACGGCCAGCGTGTGCATCCCGCCATCCTATGTAAAAAACGTGCGTGAAGCCTTCAATCACCTTAACATCTGTACGGTTATCGGGTTTCCCTTGGGCTACAACACCACTTCCGTCAAGGCGGCGGAGGCCCAGGAGGCGCTTGACAACGGTGCAGGCGAAGTCGACATGGTGGTTAACCTGGGCTGGGTCAAGGATGGCCGTTTTAACGACGTGACCAAGGAGATCAGGACGCTAAAAGACATTGCGGGTAACAGAATCCTCAAAGTCATTGTGGAAACATGCTATTTGACCAAGGATGAAAAGATCGCCCTGTGTCAATGCGTAACGGACGGCGGCGCGGATTATATCAAGACATCTACCGGCTTTGGGTCCGCAGGCGCGCAGCTTGAGGACATTCTCCTGTTCAAGCAGCACATCGGCGCGGGTGTCAAAATCAAAGCCTCCGGCGGTATCCGCACCAAGGAAGACATCGAGGCATTTTTGGCGGCAGGGGCCGAGCGCATCGGAGCCAGCAGCGCCATCAAGGCGTATGAAAACGACTGAATGTAAATAAGTGCCTGTTTCTCATCCTGCGATGCAACAATGTGCTGGACGGGTACGTTATATGGTTGATACGGCACTTGAACCAAGATGCCTGCAGCGCAGCGGGTACACGTGCCGGACCCGGAAACCATCAAGGAGGATTAACATGAAAAAGAACGTCGTTCGTATGGTACTCACTTTGGCAGCTGTGATGCTGCTCTTCACTTTGCCCTTGGTGTCACTGGGCGAAGCGGCGGCGCCCGCCACGAAAGAAATCGAAATATCTTTGGAAGGCACGCCGGAAAAGGTCCTTGTTACGCAATTTGCACAGGAAGGGCAGTTTGCCCTTTGGTATGACGCGACAAGCTTCGCGCCGCTCCCGACGGAAAAAGGCATTCGCTTCGACCTGATACAGAACTTCCTCAGCGGTCCTGTCTATTTCAGCGTGGAAAGCTTTAGTGGCACGGACTTTGATCAGATCAAGGCAGCCTACGAAGCCGATGGATGGGCTTTGGAAGCGGTAGATACAAAGGAATTGTTGCCGCTGTTCAGGCGTGATGCGGCGGATGAGTCCCTTCAGGGCTTTTTTGCCCGCAAAGGCGAGCAGCGCGCCAAGGTTTTGTTGGTGCAGGCACAAAGCGGCCCCTATCAGTGCGTAACGGAATACCCTGAGCCGGCCGCGGAGGGCTGGGGCGCACGGATGCATTATTTGCTCAACACCCTGGAGGCATTGCCCGCCGTATAACAGGGCTGGATAGCAATAAGAAGAAAACGAACAACACCCCGCGAACAAATGGCGTTCGCGGGGTGTTTGTATTTGCATCGGCAGAGACAAGCGTCTGTTAACGCATGTGCCTCCTATCTATTTGATCCCGCTGCAATGAGGCGCTTGGCTGAGGTCATTTTCCGGAGATGGTGATGCCGTCCACCGCCAAGTAGGGCAGCACGCTGCCGCCGTCCTTGAATACTTCGCTTGAAATACCGCGCACATTGTTCAGCATGCCCGCCAGATTGCCGGAGATCATCGTTTCACTGACGGCGTGCGTCACCTGTCCGTTCTTGATCAGGAACGCGTTCTTCGCGACGCCGGAAAACTCCCCGTTGGCGCCGGGCGCGCCGCCGGAAAACCGGCCGACCAGCAGCCCTTTGTCTATGGACTTGATGATGTCGGTTATGGGCGTATCCCCGTTTTTCATGACAGCGGCAAAACTGTCGTTGGGGGCGTGTCTATGCCCCGTTTTGTTGGCGACATACAGCGACAGCATGAAGTTTTCCAGGACGCCGTCCTTGATAATGTCATAATCTTCCGCCAGGAAGCCTTCGCCCGTATACCTTTGACCCGCCACCATATCGGGATGGTGTGGTTGGCTGGACAGGGTGATGCGCGCATCCGCCACATGCTGACCCAGTTTATTGAGCCACTGGCTTGTGCCCTCCAGGATAACGCTGTTGCCGACATAATTGCCCGCCAGCGCGCCCAATACTTCCTGCAGACAGCCGGGCGTGAATACCACCGTGCCCTCATACTTTCCGTCTGCGGGCATGGTATCGATCTGTTTCTGAGCATCACTTAGGGTTATGCGTATGCCGTCCAGCTCGATGAAGGGGCGGTCCAGACTATACAGCATGCTGCCCACGCCGCTGAAGGATGAGGATTTTTCGCCCTCGCGCGCCAGGCACGCCAAGCTCACGCCATAAAAGCTGTCTTCGCCTTCATAGTTGACCTGATGGCTGTTGGCATAAGCGCTCTTGACATGGACATGCGACACGATCAGCTGGTCTATCATGATTTTCGGGTACTCTTTGCCGATCGTCCTGATCAGCTCATCTGTGCGCGAGAAAAGCTTATCCACATTCATTTCCGCGCCGCTTTCAAAGACTTTGTCCTGCGGAACATCCGCCAGCCCCCAGGCTTCATCCGGTTCTCCGCTTTGGGCAGAAGTGACGCATTCCTCCACGGCAGCCTTAAGCGCTTCCGGACTATTGTCATTCAGGCTTACCGCTCCGCGCTTGTGGTCCTTGATGAAAACCAAAGAGACCGACTTATCAAACGTTGTGCGCATCAGGCTGAATTCGCCTGCATCCGCGTTAAATTCATTGAGTTCCGACCTTGTCGCGGCGGCGCTGGCTTCGTCTGCGCCCGCTTCCATCAGCATCCTAAGGGCCAGTTTGGCTAAGTCTTTCGGGTTTCTCATTTTATCTGCCTCCAATCGTGATGCGGCATCTGAGCGCGGGACCGCCCATGCCTACCGGCATACGCTGCTTCTTGCCGCAGTAACCGGAGGATGACCACGTGACGGTGTCTCCCACCATGTCCACGGTTTTGAGCATGTCAAAAGCGACGCCGGATACCGTGGTGTCTTTTAGGGCGCGGCCGAGTTTACCGTTCTTGATTTCATAACCCATCGTAATGCCAAACATGAATTCGCCTGTGGCGTCGGCCTGGCCGTTGCCACTGTTGAGCAGATAATAGCCATCGTCCACGGAGGAAATCATGTCGTCCAATGTGCTCGTCCCCGGCATTACCGTTGTATTGCGCATGCGGATGAGCGGTTCATCGCTGAACATATACGCGCGCGCGTTGCCCTGCGGTGCCATTTTGAGCCTTTCGCCCATTTCGCGGTTGACCATATAGCCGCGCAAAATGCCCTCTTGGATCAGCAGCGCATCCTCGGCCGCGACGCCTTCATCATCCACATAGACGGGCAGCGGCGCCGTTTCGCCCAGCGCCGTATGTGCGAAGTCCACCATTGAAACCAGCGGGCTGGCAACGGGCTTGTTTAATAGATGCTGGGCGACCGAACCCGCCAGCACCAAGTCAGCTTCCACTGTATGGCCCACGGCTTCGTGCGCCAGCATGCCGGACAATATGCCGCCCAATATGCACAGCTTGTTGCCCGCTTCAGCGTGCACGCCCTCCGCCTTATGCATCAGTCTTTCGTGAAGGCGGTCGATCGTGTCAAAGAGGAGTTCCGGCTTGGAGAAACTCCGGTCGAAGGTGCCGCGCCCGCCAAAGACTTCGTACAGCTCCACCGGCGCTTTGTCCTTACCTTCGGCCGTCAGCATGGTGTAGACGTATCCGCGGGGGGCAATGATATGGGATGCATAGCCGTCCGATGTGCAAATCAGCTTTTCCATGGAATCACAGGCGGAAACAACGGAACGGCTCAGCAGCTTGGGATATTTCTTTTGGATGTAGTTATCGACCGCCCGCAAAAAGTCGATATAGGTTTTTTGCGGAACGTCATTCATGTCTTCATCCGCAGGCCGCACACCGCTTTGAATGAAAGGCAAAGCGCCTTTTCCGCGCCCGGCGTGGCTGTCCAGAAAAGCGGCGTTATAGGTTGCTTTTTCCAGTGCCTTTTTGACCGCCGCTTCGCTCAGCTCCGCCGCGGAAGCAAAGCCGTAAAGGCCGTTTTTGTACACGCGTGCGCTGACACCCTTTGTGTCTGAGCGGGCATTGCCCACCAAGTTGCCGTTTTGCATTACGACACGCCGCACCAGGTTTCGCTGCGCGCGCAATTCCGTGCTGGCACCCGGTGCAAAAGCGCTTTTATGTGTTGATACGATGTCTTTAAGCAAATGTTTTTCCTCCTGTTTTAAGGCGTTTTGTTCCGCGGCACGTATGAGACTGTGTGTCACTCGTGCCCAATCATACCATAAATGGCACAATTGTGATACAGTATGGATCGGAGGGGTATTATGCAGGATTTTAGGATAAGTTATCTACTGCGCAGCGCTTGCTGCGACCGGTTTGGACGCTGGAAACCGGATGACATCCTGGCAGCGATGCAGGAAACAGCGGGGGAGCACTCACATAGGTTGGGCTTGGGGCGTGGACCGCTATTGGAGCAGGGCGCGGTCTGGGTTTTGACGCGCAGTGAAGTGCGCATTACACGCTACCCCGTATATTTGGAAACGGTGCAGATACGCACATTCCCCACCGCGCCGCGCCGCACGCTGTACCCGCGCTTTTTTACCTTTACATCTGAAAATGGCGAACTGCTTGCCACGGCAGGCAGCTACTGGGCCGTGGTGGATATTCACTCGGGCGCGATGGTCAGTCTGCCCAAGGTCAACGAGCTTATGCCCCGCAATGACGTGCTGCCAAAGCCTATGGGTTATCCCTCTGCCGCCAGGGAAGCCGACGCTTCCGAAAGAAAAATCCAATATACCCCGCGCTTTGGTGATTTTGACATGAACGGTCACGTCAACAACACGCGCTGTGCCGCATGGCTGTGTGACCTGATGGGCGATAAGGTGCTGCGCGATACGCCCCTTGAAACGCTGATCGTCAATTATAACCGTGAAATACGCGGGGAGGACCCGGTGGACTTTTCGTGGCGGAGGGGTGCCGGCATCTATTCCCTGCGTGTCTCCCGTGAGGGCAGCTATTTGATCGATGTGAGCGGCACATTGATGCCCCCGGGCTTTGAAGGCGGAAAACCGTCGCCCACCGCCGCGCCGTAAGGCAAAAAAACAATTCACCGTAAGGAGGATGCAACCATGGCGGAAACCAAAACGAAAACCCTCAGAGGGATCGAAGCTGAGCTCAAACGGGCCGATGCCAAAATAACCAAGTACAAGGGCTATATTGCCAAGCTAACGGAAGAAAAGAAGAAACTGACCGCGGAAAAGCGCAAGCTGACGGCCGCCAAAACCAAGGCGGCGCCAAAAAAGAAACCTGCCGCTGCCAAAAAGAAGACCGCTGCGGCCACCCGCAAAAAGGCGACCAAACAGGAAGACAGGAGCTTGCTGGAAGGTATTCTGGACGAAGCCAAAAACAGCGGCCTTGATTTGGGGGGCTTGCTGGAGTCATTGCTTGGCAAGTAGCGGCTGCGCCTTTCCCTTCTTGTCAATTGCCCAGGCAATGCCTTTCTGTTATACTTCCCTTCGTTACGCAAAGGAAGGGCAGGACTAAATGCAGAAAATCAAACAACTATTCGCCCCCAGGGAGATGACAAGCGGCACGCCGTGGAAGAGTATCCTTATGTTTGCCGCACCCATGCTGATGGGCAATTTTGCCCAACAGCTCTATTCCACCGTGGACTCTGCTGTCGTGGGCAAATATGTGGGGGACAATGCATTGGCTGCGGTCAATTCCACCATGCCGGTGCTTCATTTTCTG